>JBDSTZ010000064.1:0-10751 GCA_039927975.1 Massilia sp.
GTTTATACTCGGCACATCGAATTGCTACAACATCCGACCGACACTGTTAATTAACCCAGTGTTGCGCTTGATACTTGAAACCGCCGGGCATGTGTCCGAGCGCATCTACGTAGCATTTCAGTCGTAGTTTCTGATTGCACTTGCGCCTTGCACCGTTTCTTGGCATCGTACCGATCCATGAAACCTGCCCACCGCGTTATGTCCAAAATCCGCAAGTTCACCCAGTTCTCGCTGCGCGACCTGATCGCCACCTTCGCCCCGACCGCCTTGCTCATTGCCGGCCTGTGCGCGCTGGCCTACCTGCTGGTCGATCCGGCGCCGCCGCGCAAGGTCAGCCTCGGCACCGGCCAGGAGAACAGCGCTTACGAAGAACTCGGCAAAAAATACGCGACCCTGCTCGCGCGCGACGGCATCAAGGTCAGCGCCATGCGTTCGCTCGGCTCGCAGGACAATCTGCAGCGCCTCAACGAAGGCCAGGTCGACATCGCCTTCGTGCAGAGCGGTTCCACCGACGAGGCGGCGGCCAAGCGCAAGGGCCTGGTCTCGCTCGGCAGCCTGTTCACCGAGCCGGTCTGGCTGTTCATGCGCGACGCCAGCAAGGTCACCCAACTGAGCCAGTTGAAGGGCATGAAGGTCAATCTGGGGCCGGAAGGCACCGGCATCCCCAAGCTGTTCCGCCAGGTGCTCGCCTTGAACGGCGTCGAGCCGGGCGACCTGTCGATCAGCGCGCTGGAGAACACCCCTGCCACGGTCGAACTGCTGGAAGGGCGCATCGACGCGCTGGTGTTCAGCTCTGGCCCCGACGCGCTGCTGGTGCAGATGCTGCTGCAAACGCCCGGCATCACCCTGTTCGATTTCGGCCAGGCCGAAGCCTACACGCGGCGCCTGCCATTCCTGTCGCACGTGGTGCTGCCGCGCGGGATCGTCGACCTCGGGCAGAACCTGCCGCCGCAGGACTATCACCTGATCGCGCCGACCGCCACTCTGGTCGCGCGCGCCGACCTGCATCCGGCGCTGATCGACCTGTTCGTCCAGGCCGCCACCGAAATCCACGGCGGCACCGGCTGGTTCCAGCAGCAGGGCCAGTTTCCATCGGCGCGCTACACCGAGATTCCGGTCGCGCGCGAAGCGGCCAAATTCTACAAGGACGGCCCGCCGCTGCTGCAGCGCTACATGCCGTTCTGGCTGGCCAATCTGTTCGACCGGCTGTGGGTGGTGGTGGTCGCGCTGGCCGCGCTGATCATCCCGTTCTCGAAAGTGGTGCCGCCGCTGTACGTGTGGCGGATCAAGTCGCGCGTGTACCGCTGGTACGGCCAGCTGCGTTCGGTCGAGCAGGCGCTCGAACAGGCGCACGGCCCGGAGCGCGAAGCCATCTGCGCGGCGCAGCTGGCGCGGCTTGAAGAGATCGAGGGCCGCGTCAACCAGATGTCGATTCCGCTCGCCTTTGCCGACAGCCTGTACGGGCTGCGCAGCCATATCAATTTCGTGCGTAACCGGGTGCTGGCGGCGGCGAAGGCGGAGCCGGAGGTGGCGGCCGCCGTGGCGAGCGCGGCGGCGATCGGGCCGAGCGCGACGTAAATGGCGCGAAGCGCGATCTGGTGCGGAAACGACACGTCCTACGCGGAGCCATTTACGCATCGGAGAAGAAAATTTAGTACACATTCTCAGCGTCCAATGGACCAAGTTTGGCGGCGGCGTCTTCGGTCGAGGCATTGTTCGACGCGACTTCCGAATTTTCGGGGTGTTGCTCACTGAAGCGACTGAACGGGAGACATGCGTGAAGAACATCCAAATTTTCGAAGGGGCCGAGAACGCGGTCTACGACATTTTCGCGGCGACGGACGACGAGTTCGCGCTGATCTTTTCCATCGGCACCGACGTTGCGTTTATCGATGAAGTCCGCCAGCGCCAGTCTGCCGAAGTGCTGAACACCGCGTTCGCGGCCATATGGAAGTGCCGCGTGCCGAAACACCAAGCGATGGGGATTCATGGAATCCTCTTTTACGATAGCAAACACAAGAAGGTCTACTACCCAACCCGGCGTGACGAGAAGGCCATCAATCCAGATGGGTCGATGCGACGATGAGGTGTACTAGCTCAGACTTTACCTGACATGAACTGTCAGATGAGTTAGAGTTCTGAAGCGTCGCTATCGACCAGAAGCGGCGACGATGTTCGCTTTGCCGAGGCTTAATCTGGTGAGCATCAAGCCCGTAACGGGTTGTGTGAAATCCACGCAAAAGCCAACTAAGTGAGCGCATGACGGATCAGCAGACCAGGAACAACCATTACGTCCCGCAGTGGTACCAGTGCGGCTTCCTCGTTTCCGGTCGGTCTCGCCTCTTTCATCTCAACTTAGAACCGGATCGCAAGACACTGCCTGATGGTCGCCAAGTGCCGCGTATTGCGCTTCATGAATGGGGCACGAAGAACTGTTTCGTCGAATACGACCTGTACACCACTCATTTCGGTACGATCGTCAACGACGACGTCGAGAAGTACTTGTTTGGTGCCATCGATGACCAGGGGGCGAAAGCAGTCCGCGCCTTCGTACTCGGGAATCACACCGACGTGCACGAGTCGTTCCAAGACTTTTTTGAGCATATGGCAGCGCAGAGAGTGCGAACGCCTAAGGGCCTGGACTGGATCCGCTCGTGCTACGGCGCGCTGGGCCAAGTCGACGTGATGGTCGAGATGCAAGCTTTGCGCCTGATGCATTGCACTATGTGGGTCGAGTGCGTGCGGGAGATCGTGTCGGCGCACGACTCGAACGTAAAATTCATCCTGACGGACCACCCGGTGACGGTATACAACGCGGCGGTGGATCCCACTTCCGAGCAGTGCGCTTATCCGCAGGATCCCTTGGTAGCGGCCGTGGGGTCCCAGACTGTTTTCGCGCTGGACGCCAACACCTGCTTGATCCTCACTCACCTGGAATATGCTAAGGAGCCGGATCGTGTAGACCTAACGCGGCTACGCACGAACGCTCGACACTTGGGCGGCGGCATGACGCGCACCGACAAATTCATCCGAAACCGGCGCCTGAGCCGGGAAGAGGTGATCGCGATCAACTACCTGCTTAAGTCGCGGGCGAAGCGCTATATCGCGGCTGGCGACAAGACCTGGCTCTACCCGGAGCAGGAGTTCAACGGGTCATGGGCGCAGATCGCCAAGGTGCTGCTACCTGAGACCGATCTCTGGCGCTTTGGCGGGGAGACCTACGTCGGCTACTCGGACGGCACGTCTGACTATTGGGACGAGCATGGCCGTACTTCCAAGGCCCATGAGTTCCTTACCCGCGAGTCCCCCCGCAAGAACATCGGGGCCAACGACTTCTGTGGCTGCGGCAGCGCCTATGCGTTCAAGGACTGCTGCCAGCGGCTGCCACTCCCGGAGCGCCCGCCCTGGGAGTTCTACGGCCTGCGCGAGCGCAACCTGATGTTCTGCAACGCGATTCAGGGTATCCTGGGGCTGTCTGGTGGCGCGTCTTGGGAGGACGTGCGCCGCGAACTGAGCGACGAGCAGGTCAAGCGTATCCATCGTGCGTTTGCGAGCCTGTGGCCTGAAGACACCGATTTGGCCTCCCTGCTACCGCGGCCAAATCCAAAAGTCCTGCGCTCGGTTTACATGGGCTTCAGCGATCCGCGCACCGTCGAGGCGACGGTGCTGGGCTGGCTGCCGTTTGTCGATGAGATCGTGCTCGTGAACCCTTTCTTCCTGGCCACGCGCATGAAGCCCGAATTCAGCCCCATCGAGTCGCCCACGGCCCACAAGATGCAGACGCTCAAGAACGTCATGCTGCTTCTGGTGCTGCAGCCGTTTATCCGCGCCGGCCTCGTGCATTTAGTTCCCGATCCCGGCGAGGTCAGTGCCCCGCTCGGCCATCATGTCCAGGACGTGCTCACGCGGCGCACCGACGGATGGAAGCCCCCTAAGGGCGGCGGGCTGTACCGCTTCCTGAAACTCGCGGAAGAGGAAAAGCGGCGCGTCATTTGGATGCTGCCAGAGGCGTACCAGCGGCGCTTCATTGCCGATCGCATGCCAGAGGCAGACGCGGAGATGACGAATCGACTCATCGCGTACTTCGAGCGCCAAGCCCGGGCCGATCCCTACACGCTACTGCACCCGCTTCCTGCGGGGAAGGATGGTGCGCAGTACCAGTGCTTCAAAGGGCTGAGCCTGGAAGCGGCACTGTATGTGGCATCGCTTACTGGTTCGATCATCCACGTCGACACGGAGGCGCACTGGGCGCAGCTCCTGAAGGACGCTCAACCTGGTGACACACAGCAGCAGTCTGCATGGGAGCCCGTGCGACGGGCCTTGGGCGAGATCTCCTTCCCGGTTGAACTCGACTCGCAGCGTGTGGCGGAACGCATCAATAGCGGCAACAGCCCGCCGATTCGGTCGCTACTGCGGCGGCTGGCGGAATCGGTCTCTGGCCCGGGTGGCGGGTTCGATCCCAGCGTGCTGGCCAAGCATATCCGCCAAGCACGCGGAAAGGTCGAGCGGACGGGGAAACGCGCCGGCGACGGTACCCTGCTCTCCGCACGTCTTGATCTGCACGTGCCACCGGCGGGGTTTGCCCGTCACGAGGTGCAGCGGCTGCTCGTGATGTTTGCCGGCGTGACCCGACCTCGGTGCATTCCGTACGCACTGCGCTTGGTGTTCGACGAGCATGAAGATGACATAGGAGATACTTCGGCACTAAACGTTGCGGCTGGTGGAGCCACCCGTTCAAGCAATCGGTCGCGTCGCTAAAGTCATGCCACACCGGCAGGCAACAAGACGAGGCGGCAAGCTTTTGCCCAGTTGATCGTATGGCCGCTTTGAGGCAACAAGGCTGGCAATCGGACTTCCGCTTGGGGAGAAGCTGGCGATCATCCGACGCCGCGTGCCCGATCAAGTCGGAACTACTACAGAGGAGGCGACCACGACGAGCGCCAATATTGAATCAACTTGGAAAATCTACATGGATGAAGACTTAGCCTTCCGCACACTCGAAGATTATTTGTCGAAAGTGCCCGCCATTGTTAAGCCATTTGGTCGAGGCTTCGATGAGGAAGGGGAATGGTGGCTGAAGTTCGCTATCGACATTGAAAACCCGCTCGCCTGGCGAGTCGTGCAAGAGCTCGGCCACGTGTTGAACTATGTTTCAATTACCGAGCGATTGCCAACAGTCTTCAAGCCGGTGTCGCCGCCCCCTTACATGAACGGTGGACCGGCGGAGTTTTTGTCGTGGGTAATTGAATGTTCGGATAAAACCTTCAAACCGGGTACCCTGGCAAAATGGCTGGACGGCCGACTACCGGAACCAGTGGACGATTTGTCCAGCTGGGACATGGACTAATCGACGCCGCTCAAGCGCCAACCCACGGCAAGCCAGCCTTGCACCAGCCGCCCACCGTCTTGCGATGCCCGGCCGCGTCGCGATCGCCCTCGAAGCCTTCGAGAATGTCAAAGCTGTTGGCGTAACCGAGTTCGGTCGCCAGCTTGGCGGCGTGGCGCGAGCGCACGCCCGAGCGGCACAAGAACAGAAGCGTGTCACCCGGCCCCGCCTGCGCGGCGAGCTGCTCGGCAAAGGCGGCGTTCGGCACGCCGCCCGGCCAGATGCTCCACTGCACCGCGCCATGCTGCCCATCCGGCAACGCCACCCGTCCCACCCAGTCGCGTTCGGCCGCCGTGCGCACGTCGATCAGTTTGACGGCCGCATCGGCTTGCAGCAGCGCATACGCTTCCTGCGGGGTGACCGCGCCGGCGTAGGGCAGGCCCGTGCCGCGTTCGCGCGCGCGGGCGAGAATTTCATCGACGTTACTCATTGCTGGTCTCCGGCATGACAATAAGCTCGCATTATAGGGCGCTTTGCCTGGCGCGGGAGAGGGCATCATGGCGCTCGCGACAACCGCCAGTCCGGCCATCGCCAGGCCGCGATTCCGTTCCTTCTTTCACCCCAATCCCACCCTCCGGCGCGCACCGTCTTATTTTTCCAACCGGCAATCGCGTGCCGGTATTCCGCGTAAACATCTATCGTTCCGTTACTTTGTCATAAATTGTCAAAGAGAAACATTCCTTATGTTATTTCCAACTGGAAATCTCGTGCCCCAAGCGCGACCTTTTTTGAATGTGTTCACACGATGAGAAAAAACAATCTGAAATTCGACCAGCGCCACGACCACCAGCCGGAGCTGTCCCTGGTGCCGCCAGAGCAATTGCCCACACCCTTGTGGCCGCAAGAAGTCCATCCCGCTATCCCCGACCATCCCCCCATCCCTGAACAAGCGACCGTTTCGGTCAAAACCAAATACCGCTTCGCCCTGGTCTGCGCCGCCCTGTGGGCCTGCATATCGTTCTTCGCCGCCGGCCAATGGCTGCGCGACTTGACCCAGCTGCTTGGAAAATTCAGCGCCAACCTGATCGTCCTTGGCATCGTCACCATCCCCGGATTCATCAACGCCTTCCTCGTCAGTTCTCTGCTGATGGACCGCCGTCCGAAACGACGCCCGCTGGCATCGCTGCCCGGCCTGACCATCCTGGTCGCCGCCTACAACGAAGAGCAATCGATTCTCGGCACGATCGAGAGCATCGCCGCCCAGGACTACGCGGCGCCGCTCGACGTCATCGTCATCAGCGATGGCTCGACCGACCGCACCATGGAAATTCTGCGCACGCTGTCCTATCCCTGGCTGCGCGTGGTCGACCTCAAGAAGAATGGCGGCAAGGCCAATGCCCTGAACGCCGGCTTGAAACTGGCCCGGCACGACTTGACGATCACCCTCGACGGCGACTCCTTCCTGCACAAGGATGCCCTGGTCAACCTGGTCGAACGCTATGTGAATGGGCCGCGCGACACGGCGGCGGTGGCTGGAGCGGTGCTGGTTCGCAATTCGCGCAACAACCTCATCTCGGGCGTCCAGGAGTGGGATTACTTTCACGGCATCGCCGCCGTCAAGCGGGTCCAGAGTCTGTACGAGGGCACCCTGGTGGCGCAGGGCGCGTTCTCGCTCTACCGCACCGATGTGCTGCGCGAAATCGGCGGTTGGCCCGACCTGGTCGGCGAGGACATCGTCCTGACCTGGGCGATCCTGGAAAAAGGCTACCGGGTCGGCTATTGCGAGGACGCCTGCTCCTTCACCAACGCGCCGGCCTCGTTCGGCCAGTTCATCCGCCAACGCCAGCGCTGGGCGCGCGGTCTCATCGAAGCGCTCAAATGCCACTGGCGCCTGTTGTTCCAGCGCCGCATGTCGACCATCTTCATCTGGTTCAATCTGATGCTCCCGTACATGGACGTGGTCTTCACCGCCACCTTCATTCCGGGGCTGGTGCTGGCGCTGTGCGGCTATTATTGGCTGGCCGGCCCGATGACGCTGCTGGTTCTGCCGCTGACCCTGCTCGTCAACTACCTGATGTTTTCCATTCAGCGCAAGATGTTCGTCACCCAGGGGCTGGCGGTGCGCCGCAACCGCATGGGATTCGCCGCCTACGCCTTGCTGTACGGAGCCGTCCTGCAACCGGCCTGTGTGATGGGCTATTGCAAGGAAGTGCTCAACATGCCCAAAAAATGGGGCACCAAATAATGGCTGAGGCGCAGGGCGCGGCGATCAATTATGGTGCGCATTGCACCAAACAAGTGCGCAAGTTGACGTATGCACCAATATGGTGCATAATTGACGAAGCGCAAGAATGCGCGTAAAATCCGCGTGTTCCAATTTATGGCGCTTCTGCAGCGGTGAAATCGACAGCGCGCGACTATGCGCACCGTTTTAGCTGGCACGGATTCTGCTATCAACCCCCTTGAGTTTGCGCAAAGAATCGTTGCGCACCCCACATTAATTTAGGAGATTTGAATGGCAATGACCGCCGCAGAAGTGCTGAAAATGGCCAAAGACAACGAAGTCAAATTCGTTGATTTCCGCTTTGCCGACACCCGTGGCAAAGAGCAGCACGTGACTGTTCCTGTTTCGCATTTCGACCTCGACAAATTTGAGTCGGGTCACGCTTTCGACGGTTCGTCGATCGCCGGCTGGAAGGGTATTGAAGCGTCGGACATGATCCTGATGCCGGACCCAAACACCGCCAACATCGATCCATTCATGGAAGAGACCACCCTGTTCATGCAGTGTGACGTCATCGAGCCGGCCGACGGCAAAGGTTACGACCGTGATCCACGCTCCATCGCCAAGCGCGCTGAAGCCTATCTGAAATCGTCGGGCCACGGCGACACCGCCTACTTCGGTCCAGAGCCAGAATTCTTCATCTTTGATTCGGTCCGCTGGAAAATCGACATGTCCGGCTGCTTCGTCAAGATCGATTCGGACGAAGCTTCCTGGTCGACCGATGCCAAGACCGAAGGCGGCAACAGCGGCCACCGTCCGACCGTCAAGGGCGGCTACTTCCCAGTGCCACCAGTCGACAGCTTCCAGGACATGCGTTCGGAAATGTGCCTGATCCTTGAATCGCTCGGCATCCCTGTCGAAGTGCACCACCACGAAGTGGCCGGCGCCGGCCAGAACGAAATCGGCACCAAGTTCTCGACCCTGGTCGAGCGCGCCGACTGGACCCAGAACCTGAAGTATGTGGTCTGGAACGTCGCCCACAGCTATGGCAAAACCGCCACCTTCATGCCGAAGCCTATCGTTGGCGACAACGGTTCGGGCATGCACGTGCACCAGTCGATCTGGAAAGACGGCAAGAACCTGTTCGCCGGCGACGGCTATGCCGGCCTGTCGGAAACCGCACTGTTCTACATCGGCGGCATCATCAAGCACGCCAAGGCGCTGAACGCCATCACCAACCCAGGCACCAACTCGTACAAGCGCCTGGTGCCAGGTTTCGAAGCGCCGGTCAAGCTGGCTTACTCGGCTAAAAACCGTTCGGCCTCGATCCGTATTCCGCACGTCGCCAATCCAAAAGGCCGTCGTATCGAAACCCGTTTCCCGGATCCACTGGCTAACGTCTACCTGTGCTTCGCAGCGCTGCTGATGGCAGGTCTCGACGGTATCGCCAACAAGATCCATCCGGGCGAAGCCGCATCGAAAGACCTCTACCATCTGCCGCCGGAAGAAGACGCGCTGATCCCAACCGTTTGCGCATCGCTCGAAGAAGCCCTCGACGCGCTGAACAAGGACCGCGAATTCCTGACCCGTGGCGGTGTGTTCAGCGACAGCATGATCGACGCCTACATCGAGCTGAAAATGCAAGACGTCCAGCGTATGCGCATGACCACGCACCCAGCCGAATTCGATATGTACTATTCGCTGTAATCAAAAATACATTTGCATTATTTCCTTGTCAGCAGGTGTGAATCTGCTGACATTGAAACTGTAAATGAGGTGTAAAAAACGCGAGAAGAGCGACAGCTTTCCTCGCGTTTTTTGTTGGATGTTGTATATTCGTCGCTGAGTCTAATTCACTACGGCAAGCCCGTGAAACCCTGCTGATGCCAATGACAATGCGAGCCCTTGCCACCCCGTCGCGCGCGCCGTTTGCGCTGCCCGCGATCGCGCGCCTGGCGACCGTCCTCGCTGCCGGCCTGGCGATCAGCTTGCTGGCCGCGCTGCCCGCGCATGCCGATGGCACCATCTATAAATGCGTCGACGAAAACGGCCGCATCGAATTCACCGACGTCAACAAGCGCGGCTGCAAGCCGCTCGACCTGCCGGGCGCCATCGCCGCGCCTGCGCCGCGCCGCAACGCCGGCGCGTCGTCATCGTCATCCCGGCCGCCCGCCGCGCCGGCCGTCACGCCGGTCGATTTTCCAAAGGTGAACACCTCGCAGCAGCGCGCGCGCGACAACGACCGCCGCGAGATTCTCGAAGATGAATTGCGCAACGAGGAAAAAAAGCTGGCCGAACTGCGCCGCGAATTCAACAACGGCGCGCTGGATGGCCAGGGCGCCGACAAGAGTAGTGCGAAGTACCAGGAACGGGTGGCGCATCTGCGCGAGAACGTGAACCGCTCCGAACAGAATGTCGCCGCGCTCAAGCGCGAAATCGGCAATATAAAATAGCACCGGCCGGGCCGACCTGGCGCAGCATGGCCAGGTCCAACCGGACCGGCTTACGCGAGACGGGTCATAGCGAACCGGGCCACCGTGGCCGGCGCCGCCTTGTCCTGGCCGCGACAACGTCCATACCGAACTGCATGCCCATGACAACCAGCTCCACCCATCCCGCCAGCACCGGCCCGGCCCAGGCCGAAGGTATGGCCGGCCTTGAACTGCTGGCCTCGGCCGTGCTGCTGCTCGACCAGCACGGCACCATCCGCTACGCCAATCCGGCCGCCGAAAACCTGCTTGAAAGTTCCCAGCGCGCGCTCACGCGCCTGAAACTGAGTTCGCTGTTCGCCAATGGCGACGAGCTCGACCGCCTGTTCCTGCAAGCCCAGGAAAGCAAGTACGGCGACCTGCGCCAGGACTTGACGCTCGAACGCAGCGGCCGCGACGCGCTGCACGTGCACAGCATCGTCAGCACCACCGCCGAGGGCGAGCTGGTGATCGAGCTGCGCGAGAACGTCCAGCAGATCAAGCTCGAACGCGAGGAGCGCATCCTCGACCAGAGCCAGGTCAACAAGGAACTGATCCGCAACCTGGCGCACGAGATCAAGAACCCGCTCGGCGGCATCCGTGGCGCGGCCCAGCTGCTCGAACTCGAACTGCCGGCCCGCCACCTGACCCAGCTGCGCGAATACACCCAGGTCATCATCAAGGAAGCGGACCGCCTGCAAACCCTGGTCGACCGCCTGCTGGCGCCGCACCG
>JBDSTZ010000065.1:0-12022 GCA_039927975.1 Massilia sp.
GTCGTCGCGGTCATGACGCGCGGGGTCGAATACAAAGGTGCGGTTGCGCGCGACCAGTTCGCGGTTGTTGTAGGTCCAGCCGGTCAGCATGCGCGCCAGCTCGGTCACGTCGCGCTGGGTGTAGCCGTTGTCGACGCCGAGGGTGTGCAGTTCCATCACTTCGCGCGCGTAGTTCTCGTTCAGGCCGCGCGACTTGGCTTTCGGCGCGTTCGGCGCCTGCATCGCCGCCAGTCGCGCCCGGCCGCTCGGCTGATAGTTGGGCGCCACCGACAGGAAGTTGTCGAGGTAGTAGAGCATCGCCGGATGCTTGGCGGTGGCGCCGAGCATGTCGCGGAAGTTACCGAGCACGTAAGGGCGAATCGCGTCGCGCTCGTAGCTGGTGATCAGCGCGCGGTCGACGCCCTTGCCGGAAAAGACGTTGAAGTGGTTGAACCAGAAATCGACCATCACTTCTTCGAGCTGGCGCGGGCTGTCGATGGCGCGAATCACGCGCGCGTCGGCCGCCTCGAAGGTCACCTTGGCGAAGGCGGCGCGGCGGCGCTGCTTGGCGCCCTCGTCCTCGTTCTTGACTTCCTTGCGCAGCTCGGAATACTGGCCGGCCAGCTCGCCGGCGCTGCTGTTCAAGGTGTCGAGTCCCTTGAGGCGCTCGGTCAGTTCGGCTGGATAGGCCAGCGCGGCCGGATTGAGCTGGCTCTCGATATAGCGCTGCACACCCATCTGGGTGACGCGCTCGATGTCGCCCGGCTTGGGACCGTAGGCCAGGCGGTTGAGCACGTGCACGGCCTGCTGTTCGGGGGTGAGGGAAGAGGCGGCGTGGGCTGGCAGGTGGCCCAGCACGGCCGCGAGTACGAGAAAGACGGGAAGCCGATGTCTCATGGTGAACTCCAAGATGAATTTTTATTATTCGGCAGAGCGCCGATTTTCTATTTATACGCCAATTGCCCAGCTCGCCGCAAACCGGCTTTGTTTCAGCTGTAACTTAATGTAAAAACAGACACTTCCACTATGGCTGCCGTATGTACGGCGGGCGCCGTGCCCGGTTTTTCCTCCGAGTTAAATCAATCGATTTAGTTATATCAATCGATTGATTTTTGTGATTTAATCACGCCATGGAAAAACATCCCCCTCCGCCGCCCGATGACACGCGCCGCACGCGCTCGGACGGCGCCCAGTCGCGCGAGCGGCTGCTGCTGGCGGCGATGCGCCTGTTCGCCGAGCAGGGCTACGCCAAGACCTCGACCCGCGAAATCGCGCTTGCCGCCGGCACCAACATCGCCTCGATCAGCTACTACTTCGGCGACAAGGCCGGCCTGTACCGGGCCGCCTTCACCGAGCATTCGCCGCGTCCCGACGAAAACATGTGCAGCTTCACGCAGGCCGGCGACAGCCTGCGCGACTCGCTGCTGGCGTTCTACACGGCGCTGCTCGGGCCACTGAAACAAGGCGACCTGGCGCGCTTGTGCATGCGCCTGTGGTTCCGCGAAATGCTCGAGCCGACCGGCGTCTGGCACGAAAAAATCGACAACGGCATCAAGCCGGCCCACGCCGGCCTGGTGCAGGTGCTGTCGCGCCACCTCGGGCTCGCCGAGCCAGACGACGATGTCGCGCGGCTGGCGTTCTGCGTGGTCGGCATGGCGATCCAGCTGATGGTCACGCGCGAGGTGGTCGACCAGATCGCGCCCCAGCTGCTGGCCACCGACGAGGCCATCGACACCTGGCTGGCGCGCCTGGTCGACTATGCCGAGGCGATGATCCACGCGGAACAGGTGCGCCGCGCCCCGCCCACCGCCCCTACCAACACCCAGCCACGAAAGAAGAACGCATGAAACGAGCGACATCCCTGATGACGGCGCTGGCCCCGCTGGCCCTGTGCGCCTGCGCGATCACGGCGCCGCCGGCCAAGGTCGACGCGCCGATCGCGCCGCAATGGCAGGCGCCGTTGCCGCACAACGGCCAGCTGACCGATTTGCGCAACTGGTGGAGCGGCCAGGGCGATCCGCTGCTGGCGCAGCTGATCGTGGCGGCCGAAGGCGCCAGCCCGACGCTGGCGGCGGCGCAGTCGCGCATCGCCCAGTCGCGCGCCCAGCGCGCCGCCAGCGGCGCGGCCCTGCTGCCGACGCTCGACGGCGGCGCCAGCGTGGTGCGCACCAGCCAGCAAAGCACGCTGCCGAGCGGCACCACCAGCCAGCTGCAGCTGCAGTCGAGCTGGGAAATCGATCTGTTCGGCGGCCGCCGCGCCGACCGCAACGCGGCGCAGGAACGGCTGGCCGGCGCCGAGGCGCAGTGGCACGACGCCCGCGTGTCGGTGGCGGCCGAGACGGCGAACCAGTACTACGCGCTGCGCGCCTGCGAACAGCTGCTGGCCGTCGCCAAACAGGACGCCGCCTCACGCGCCGACACCGCGCGCCTGACCGACCTGACCACGCAAGCGGGCTTCCAGGCGCCGGCCACCGCCGCCGCCGCGCGCGCCAGCGCGGCCGAAGCGCGCGGCCGCGCCACTTTGCAAGGCGCCCAGTGCGAACTTGACCGCAAGGCGCTGGTCTATCTGACAGCGCTGCCCGAAGCCGAGCTGAGCGAGCGCCTGGCCGCCAGCGCAGCGGTGGCCGCCAACCCGATCGCCATCGCCAGCCTGCCGGCCGAGGTGCTGGCGCAGCGGCCCGACGTCTTCAACGCCGAGCGCGAAGTGGCGGCCGCCAGTTTCGAGGTCGTCAGCGCGCAGGCCGACCGCTATCCGCGCCTGACGCTGCAGGGCGCCATCGGCGAGGGTAACTTCCACGCCGGCGGCGAGAACACCCGCGGCGGCACCTGGAGCATCGGCCCGCTCGCGCTCAGCGTGCCGATCTTCGACGCCGGCCGCCGCGCCGCCGCCACCGAGGCGGCACGCGCACGCTACGACGCGGCGGTGGTCAGCTACCGCGCCACCGCGCGCCAGGCGGTGCGCGAGGTCGAGGAAGCGCTGGTGCGCCTGCAAAGCACCAGCGCGCGCAGCGGCGACGCCCAGATCGCGCTCGACGGCTACCGGCGCGCCTTTGTCGCCGCCGACGACCGCTACAAGAACGGCCTGGCCAGCCTGCTCGAACTGGAAGACGCGCGGCGCACCAGGCTGGCGGCGGAGAACGCCGTCATAGCGCTCGACAACGAACGCAACGGCGCCTGGGTCAGCCTGTACCGCGCCGCCGGCGGTGGCTGGCAACGCGCCGCCGTCCGCTAACCATAACAACATCGCCTGAGACTATTCGCCTGTCGAACCGGAACCCACCACCATGAAAAAACTGACATTCAAACTGACACCCGGCGCCGCCATCGTCGCCGCCATCCTGGCCGCCGCCGCGCTGGCCATCCTGCTGCCGTCGGTGCAGGCGGCCGACGACAAGAAAGCGAGCGCGCCGAAGCCCGCGCTGACCGTCACCACCACCACGCCGGCGGCGACCCGCCTGCCGATCAAGCTGGCCGCCAACGGCAACGTC
Organism: Massilia sp.; assembly: GCA_039927975.1. GTDB lineage: Bacteria > Pseudomonadota > Gammaproteobacteria > Burkholderiales > Burkholderiaceae_D > JBDSTZ01. The sequence continues at coordinate 3,468 of JBDSTZ010000065.1, forward strand.
ACCGCCTGGCAGGAAGCGATCATCGGCAGCGAATCGGGCGGCCTGCGCCTGACCGAGGTGCGGGTCAACGTCGGCGACGTCGTCAAGAAGGGCCAGGTGCTGGCGGTGTTCTCGGCCGACACCACGCGCGCCGAGGTGGCGCAGGCGGCCGCGGCGCTCAAGGAAACCGAGGCGAACGCCGCCGAGGCGGCCGCCAACGCGCGCCGCGCGCGCACCCTGCAAAGTTCGGGCGCGCTGTCGGACCAGCAGATCAGCCAGTACATCACCGCCGAGGCGACCGCCAACGCGCGCATCGCGGCCTCCAAGGCGACCCTCGCGGCCCAGCAGCTGCGCCTGAAATACACCCAGGTGGTGGCGCCCGACAGCGGCGTGATCTCGGCGCGCAGCGCCACCGTCGGCTCGGTGGTCGGGGTGGGCGCCGAATTGTTCCGCATGATCCGACAGGGCCGCCTGGAGTGGCGCGCCGAAGTCACCGCGTCCGAGCTGTCGCGCCTCAAACCAGGCACCAGCGCGATCGTCAAAGCGGCCAACGGCAGCGAACTGACCGGCAAGGTGCGCATGATCGCGCCGACCATCGATCCGCAAACCCGCTCGGCGCTGGTGTACGTCGACCTGCCGCCGGCATTGGCGGCCAACGCGCCGTTCAAGGCCGGCATGTTCGCCAGCGGCCAGTTCGAGCTTGGCACCTCCGAAGCGATCACCGTGCCGCAGCAGTCGGTCGCGGTGCGCGACGGTTTCAGCTATGTGTTCCGTCTCAATAGCGACCAGCGCGTCAGCCAGCTCAAGGTGCAGACCGGGCGCCGCCTGGCCGACCGCATCGAAGTGCTGGGCGGCCTGAAACCGGACGCCGTGGTGGTGGTCGACGGCGCCGGCTTCCTCAACGACGGCGACCTGGTACGCAAGGTAGCCCCAGCCGCCGCGCCGGTCGCCGCCCGCTAAGGAGCGCTTGATGAATTTTTCTTCACTCTCGATCAAGAACCCGGTCCCGGCGATCATGCTGTTCATCCTGCTGTCGCTGGCGGGGCTGTTGTCCTACAAGGCCAACAAGGTGCAGGATTTCCCCGACATCGAACTGCCGGTGGTGACGGTGACGGCCGCGCTCGACGGCGCCGCCCCGGCCCAGCTGGAAACCGAAGTCGCGCGCAAGATCGAAGACTCGGTCGCCACCCTGCAAGGGGTCAAGAACATCTACACCAAGGTGCTCGACGGCGTGGCCAGCGTCACCGTCGAATTCATCCTCGAGAAGGATATTTCGGAAGCGGTCAACGACGTGCGCGACGCGGTCGCGCGGGTCAAGCCCGACATGCCGGCCGAGATGCGCGACCCGACCGTGACCAAGGCGGGCACCGCCGGCCGCGTGGTGCTGACCTTCATCGCCACCGCCGCCGAGGCGAAGGACGGCGCCCCTCTCGACAAGCAGGAGTTGAGCTGGTTCGTCGACAACGCCGTCTCCAAGCGCCTGCTCAGCGTGCCCGGCGTGGGCGCGGTCAAGCGGGTCGGCGGCGTCAACCGCGAAGTGCGGGTCGAACTCGACGACGCCCGCATGGCCGCGTTGAAGGTGGCCGCGGTCGACGTCTCGCGCCAGCTGCGCAACGTCCAGCGCGAGGCGCCGGGCGGACGCGGCGACGTCAGCGGCGCCGAGCAATCGGTGCGCACCATCGCCACCGTCGGCACCGCCCAGCAACTGGCGGCGATGGACATTCCGCTGCCGGACGGGCGCCGCGTGCGGCTCGACCAGATCGCCACTGTGACCGACACCGTGGCCGAGCCGCGCTCGATCGCCGAGCAGGATGGCAAGCAAGTGGTCGGCTTCGAAGTGTTTCGCACCAAGGGCGCCAGCGAAATCGACGTGGCGAAAGGGGCGCGCGCGGCGATCGCCGAGCTGCAGAAGGATCACGCCAACGTCGCGCTCAAGGAAGTGATCGACAACGCCTTCCCGGTCGAGGAAAACTTCACCGGCTCGATGGAGCTGCTGTACGAAGGCGCGCTGCTGGCGATCCTGGTGGTGTGGTGGTTCCTGCGCGACTGGCGCGCCACCCTGGTGGCCGCCGCCGCGCTGCCGCTCTCGGTGCTGCCGGCCTTCCTCGGCCAGTACCTGTTCGGCTACACGCTCAACACCGTCACCCTGCTGTCGCTGGCGCTGGTGGTGGGGGTGCTGGTGGACGACGCGATCGTCGAAATCGAGAACATTTCGCGCCACCTGCGCATGGGTAAAACGCCGATGCAGGCGGCCGTGGAAGCAGCCGACGAAATCGGCATGGCCGTGATCGCGACCACGTTCGCGCTGGTGGCGGTGTTCTTGCCGACCGCGTTCATGGGCGGCATCCCGGGCAAATTCTTCAAGCAGTTCGGCTGGACCGCCGTGCTGGCGGTGCTCGCCTCGCTGCTGGTGGCGCGTCTGCTCACGCCGATGATGGCGGCCTACATCCTCAAGCCGCTGCCGCACGCGGAGGAAAAGGATGGCTGGATCATGTCGCGCTACATGCGCCTGATGAAGTGGTGCATGAAGCATCGCTGGATCACGGCGGCCGCCTCGGGCCTGTTCTTCATCGGCTCGATCGCCCTGGTGCCGCTGCTGCCGACCGGCTTCGTGCCGCCGGCCGACCGCGCCCAGACCCAGATCAATGTGGAACTGCCGCCCGGCTCGACGCTGGCTGAAACGCGCGTGGTGGCTGAGCAGGCCCGCGCGGCGGCGATGCAGGTCAAGGGCATCAAGGGTGTGTTCAGTTCGATCGGCGGCGGCTCTTCCGGCGACGCCTTCCAGCCCGGCGCCTCGGCCGAGGCGCGCCGCGCGATCCTGACGCTCACCACCGTGCACCGCAACGACCGCAAGGAATCGCTCGACGCGCTCGAACGTCAGATCCGCAGCAAGCTCGATCAGATTCCCGGCGCGCGCTTCAACGTCGGCCCGCCCGACACCGGCGTCAAGATGCAGCTGGTGCTGCGCAGCGAAGACCCGGTCGCGCTGACGGCCGCCGCCCAGCAGGTCGAGCGCGAGCTGCGCACCTTGAAAGGCATCGGCAACGTCAGTTCGAGCGCTTCGCTGGTGCGGCCCGAGATCATCGTGCGGCCCGACTTCGCGCGCGCCGCCGACATGGGCGTGACCGCCAACGCGATCGGCGAAACGGTGCGCGTGGCCACCGCCGGCGACTACGACGTCGCGCTGACCAAGCTCAATTTGACCGAGCGCCAGGTGCCGATCCGGGTCAAGCTGCCGGATGCCGTGCGGGCCGACCTTGACGCCATCGGCCGCCTGACGGTGCCGGGCAAGAACGGCCCGGTGATGCTGGCCAACGTGGCCGACATCACGATGGAGAGCGGCCCGGCGCAGATCGACCGCTTGAACCGCAGCCGCAACGTGACGCTCGAAGTCGAACTGTCGGGCCGCTCGCTCGGCGAGGTCAACACCGAGGCGCGCGCGCTGCCGTCGCTGAACAACCTGCCGCCGTCGGTGAAGATCGCCGAACTGGGCGACGCCCAGGAAATGGCCGCGCTGTTCGCCAGCTTCGGCATCGCCATGCTGATCGGCGTGCTGTGCATCTACGGCGTGCTGGTGCTGCTGTTCAAGGACTTCATGCAGCCGGTGACCATCCTGGCCGCGCTGCCGCTGTCGATCGGCGGCGCCTTCGTGGCGCTGCTGATCACCGGCCGCGCGTTGTCGATGCCGTCGATGATCGGCCTGATCATGCTGATGGGGATCGTGACGAAGAACTCGATCCTGCTGGTCGACTACGCGATCCTGGCGCGCCAGGAGGGCATGAACCGCTTCGACGCGCTGGTCGACGCCTGCCACAAGCGCAGCCGGCCGATCATCATGACCACCATCGCGATGGGCGCCGGCATGATGCCCCTGGCGCTCGGCTGGGGCGCCGACCCGAGCTTCCGTTCGCCGATGGCGATTGCGGTGATCGGCGGGCTGATTACCTCGACGCTTCTGAGTTTGCTGGTGGTGCCGGTGGTGTTCACCTTCATCGACGATATCGAGCATTTTTTCAAGAGAGGCATGGACCGGCTGCGCGGGCGCAAGCCGGTGGCCGCGCACAAAAAGGCGGCGCAGGATCTGGTTGTCTAGACCCTGACGGTTCGCCTGCCGGCCGCAAAGCCGCACCTCGTCACGGGGGTGCGGCTTTTTTCATGGCCGTCGGACGGCGGCGCTGCGGCCTCGGTGATGATCGCGGTCCGCAAGGCGCAGTGCAGACGCGCGTCGCGGCTTTGACTTTAAGCGCATGCTAATAAAGCATGCCTACACTTGACGCGATTCGTCCACCTGGAGAACAGCATCCCGCCCGCCACCCTGCTGCGGTTTCGCCTGCGCTGGTACGCCGTGAGCACGGCGCGCGTCCTGCTGCGCCGCTGGCAGGCGCTGCTGCTTGCCTTCGGCGTTCTGGCGGCGGCCAATAGTACGCTCTGGTCTCACCTCAATTCGCTCGCCACGCCGCTCATGCTGCTGCTCGCGCCCGGTCATGGCGCTGCCTGGCGCTTCGGCTATTTGCTCGTGTTGCAGGCGGTTGCCGTCATGTGGGCGCTGATGCAGCGCGAGCAGATTGGCGGCGGCGCCTTCATGCGCTACGCAGGTTCGCTGCCGCTGTCGGCGCGTTACCGGCGCGGCGTCGACCTTACGGTGCTGCTGCTGGCCGACAGTCCCCTGCTGCTGGTGCTGGTCAGCGCGATGATCGTCGGTGTCAAAGCACATGCACCCGGCGCAACGGTGATGCTGATGGTGGGCCTCGGCCTGCTGGCGCTGGCGGCGCAGCTTGGCGCGCTGGAGCGGCGCCGACTGGCCTGGCTCGCGGTCGCGGCGGCCGACCTGCTGCTGGCGGCCGCTATCGGCACGCCCTATCAAATGCCGGCCTGCGGGCTGGCCGCGCTGCTCGCTGCGGCGCTGCTGGCGGCGCACCTGCCGCCGGTTCACGCGCGCTGGCGCATGGCGGCCGGGCGGCTGGGCGCGGCGTTCGCGGCGCGGCTCTCGGCGTGCGCGATGCGCCTGCACCCGGCCATCCTGATCTCGTTCTCCGTGCTGCTTCGCCAGCGCCGCGCCGAGCTGACCGGCAAGGCGCTGGGCGCCGCCTGCATTGCCGCGCTCGCGCTTGGTCTGATGCGGGTGTTCGACTACGATGCCCGCGCCGTCACGGTAGCGGTAATGGCGCAGACTTTCATCGCGCTCTCGTTCAGCGGCCTGTATCGCGGTCTGCAGATGGCGCACCAGGACGCGGCCCGTTATTTTGCCGCGTTGCCGCTGCGGCCAGCATGGTGGCGCCGGTTCGATATCGCCTCGCTGGCGACGCTGGCCCTGCCCTTCCTGGCCGCGCCCGGCGCGGTACTGCTGTTGCAGCATGCCGGATCGCCCGCGCGGATGTTTGGCGCGGTGGCGGCCAGCGTGGCGCTGCTGGCCGTGCTGCGCGCGCCGCAGCTGTTCAACGAGCGCCATGCCGTGGTGCTCAGCTCCGTCGTGGCGGCGCTGTGGTGCGCCGTCACGCTCTCACTCATCCACCAGGAGTAAGCCTTGCTGCGCTTTGAACATCTCTGCAAGTCGTATGGCGACAAGCGCGTGCTGAACAAGGTCAGCGGCCACCTGGTGCGCGGCACCTTCGCGCTGCGCGGTCCAAACGGGATCGGCAAATCGACGCTGCTTGGCGTGCTGGCTGGCGCGGTCGATGCCGACAGCGGCGCGGTGTGGATCGACCAGCAAGCACTGGGCGAGGCGCCGCTCGCCGCGCGGCAGCGCCTGGCCTACGCGCCCGACGAGTGTCCGGTCTATCCCTTCATGACCGGGCACGAACTGCTGGCGTTCGTCGCCTTCGCCAAGCAATGCGCGCTGGCGCCCCAGGTCAACGAGATCGTCGCCGGATTCGGCCTCGGCGCCCATCTGGGCAAGCGCTGCGGCGAAATGTCGCTGGGGACGCAGAAAAAGCTGATGCTGGCCGCGCTGTGGATTGGCGATCCGCGCGTGATGCTGCTCGACGAACCGTCAAACGGGCTAGACGCCGCCGCGCGCGCGTTGCTGATCGACTTGCTGCACGCACGCAGCTCGGCCAGCGTCATCCTGGTATCGACCCACGACCATGAATTCGCGCAGGCGATCGGCGCCACCGTCATCGAATTCGATACCTTGCAAAACTGAGCGGCAGGCGGCGTTCCCTGCGCATCATCGCTCCTGGCGATGGCCGCGATCGGGGTGTTCCGGGCGGTTCGGCGGCGCCGGGGCCTCGGCCTGAGGCGCGGATGGCGTCGGCCCATGGTGCAAACGCGGAGCCGGCGCTGCGGGCTGCGGTGGCGGCGCTGCGGGTTGCGGTGGCGGCATCGCCGGCGCCGGCGCGTGCTGCATGCGTGGTGGCTGCATTGCCGGTTGCGGTGGCGGCATCGCCGGCGTCGGCGCGTGCTGCAGGCGCGGTGGCTGCATTGCGGGCCGAGGCGGCGGCATCGCCGGCGCTGGCGCGTGCTGCATACGTGGCTGCTGCACCGAAGGCTGGGCGACAGGTTCCGGACGCGGCGGCATCGGCGAGTGGCGCATCCGTTGCGGCGCCTCGGCCTGCGGCGGAACCGGCATTGGCGCATGCGGCATGCGCGGTGGGGACGCAGGGGCGGGGCTCTGCGCAATCGGTGCTGGAAGCGGCGCCGCCGGCATGGGCGAATGACGCAAGCGTTGCGGTTCAGGCGGCGCGGGCGCGACTTGCGGGCCGCGCTGCGCATGCGGCGCCTCAATGGCGGCTGGCGGCCCGTGCTGCGTCCTTCCCGGCCCATGTGACAGCGGTGGCGCACGCGGCGCCTCAGCGGGCGCGGCTGCGGCCTGTGTCGGCTGGCGAACTTCGGGCGGGCCGCGCCGCCGGTCGTCGCGCGCGAGCGGAGCGGGCACACCAGGCGCGGTCACGCTGGGCACGGCGAGAGTCGGCGTCGGACCATGCAGCAGCGCGGGGCGGTCGGCGCGCCCACCTGGCCGTCCCTGCCCGAGCAGCCTGACATTGGCGGCATCCGCGGGCCGCGCCTGCGGTCCGCGCGCGGCCAGCTGCGGCGCGTGCGCCAGCGGCGCCGGTGCGGTGCGCGCCAGCACCGGCCGCGCCATCATGGCCGGCGGCGGCTGGTGGGCGCGCCGCCCGTCGCCACCCAGCCGGCTCTCGCGCTGCGGCGACATCGGCACGCCCTGCACATAGCGAGCCCCTTCCAGACCGTTGGCCGGCAGCGTCATCCGGGCCCGCGAGACGTGGCGCCCCTGCGCGAAGGCGGCGGCCGGCACCGCGGTCAGCGCGCCGTGAACGCTCCGGTTGGCGTAATTGAAGTTGGCGGCGTTGCGGCCGGCGGCGTCGCGGCCCTGCTGGCGCGCGATGGCCGCGTTGCCGATGTTGATGTTGTTGACGTAGGCCGGGCTGGCGCGGTACGCCGGCCGGTAGGGCTCATGCGGCGCGAGCGGGAACCACGCCAGTGGATTGTCGCGCCGTGCGTAACGGTCGTTGCGGTCGTGGCGGCCACCGCCGCCGAGTTCGACGAACACCACCAGCGCCGGGGAGTACACCGGACGCACGGTGCGCGGCCCCGGCACCCAGCACCAGTTGTCGCGCAGGCGCGCCCAGCGGCCGTAATGCGACACCGCGAAGCCCCACGGCGCGTCGTCGACCCAGGTCCAGCCCCACGGATCGATCCACGACCAGTGGCCGTCGCGGTACGGCGCCCAGTCAGGCGCGACGTTCATCGGCACCCATACGTTGCCGTATTCGGGCACGCTGCGCCAGTCGCCCTGCTCGTCGAGGTCTTCGTAGCCGACCACTTCGGGCGAAACGTAGCGCACCGTGCGCGCGTGCTCGGCACGGGCGTCGCGCGCCGCCGCCCAGCGGTCGAATTCGTCGTCCAGGTCGGGCCGCGCGTATTGCACGTGGCGCAGGTCGGTGCCGTCGAAACGGAAGGACTCCGGCGCGATGATGCGGTAAGCGTTGCCGTCGCCGTAAGCGTCGGCCTGGCCGCGCCGCACCGCGACCATGGTGGCGCTGCCGTCCGGCTCGACCTCGACGCGGTAGTCGCCCGGCTGGCGAATCGCCAGCGCCAGGTTGGGCGTGTCGATTTCGACCGTCTGGCCGGGACCGATCGCGCGCACGTGGATGTTCAAGCGCCCTTGCGACAGCTGCAGCTGGGTGATGCTGTCGTCCAGGTTGAGCACACTCACGAGCGAGCCGCCGCCCATGCGCAGGGCGGCGCCGCCGACTTGCAGCTCGTCGCGCGCGCCCGGCTCGACCCACAGGCGGTCGCCCGGGATCAGCGGCCGGTTCAGGGTCGCGTAGACCCATTCGTCCTGGCCGGCCGGGGCGAAGCTCACCGGGCCGTTGATGTAGGCCAGCCGCGCCACGCGGGCCGGCGGGTCGGCCAGCGCGGCGGCACTGGCGGTCAGCATCAACGCGCCCAGTGCGGCGGCGGCGATGCCGGTGAAGCGGCGTTGAAGGTTCATGGTCGGCGGCTCGCAAAAAACGGGTGGCCGGTGGCGCGGCCGCCATCGGCATGATGGTTTCAATATAACGCCGCACACAGCGCGTCACGACCACACTTCGTTATAAAATGTAACGCGAAAAATT
>JBDSTZ010000066.1:0-3737 GCA_039927975.1 Massilia sp.
ACACCAGCGCCGCGCAGGCCAAGGTCGGGCCGGAACGGCGTTGCCAGGCTAATGGTAACCCTCGCCCGACTTGACCACCCCGCGAAACAGCCAGAACACGAGCGCCGTGTAGGCCAGGATCAGCGGCAGCAGGATCGCCGCGCCGATCAGGTAGAACACCTGGGAACTCGGGTGCGAGGCGGCCTGCCAGATCGTCATCGAGGCCGGCACCAGGTAGGGCATGTTCGACACCACCAGGCCGATATAGGCGAGCAGGAAAATCCCGATCGCGCTGATGAAGGCAAGCAGGGGCCTGGTGTGGCGGATGCCGTACGAGCACAGCCACGCCATGAGCGCCGTGAAGAAGGGCACCGGCAGCAGCACCAGCATGTGCGGCAGGCTGAACCATCGTTGCGCGATGCGCTCGAATTGCAGCGGTGTCCATACGCTCACCAGCACGATGAAGCCCAGCAGCCCCAGCAACAGCGGCAGGCTGTAGCGGCGCGCGTGCGCGGCCACCGCGCCGTCGGTCTTGAGCATCAGCCAGGTGGCGCCGAGCAGCGCGTAACCGGCCACCAGCGCCAGGGCGCACATGAGCGAGAACGGCGTGAGCCAGTCGAGCGGAGCGCCGGCGAATTGGCCGTCGCGCACGGTGATTTCCTGCAGCAGCCCGCCAAGGATCAAACCCTGCGCCAGCGCCGCCACCGTCGAGCCGGCCGCGAAGGACAGGTCCCAGCCGTGGTGGTGCGGCTTGGCGACCCAGCGAAATTCGAAGGCGACCCCGCGAAAGATCAGCGCCAGCAGCATGACGATGACGGGAATGTAGAGGGCCGGCAGGATCACGGCGAAGGCTTTGGGAAAGGCCGCCCACAGGGTGACGCCGCCCAGCACCAGCCAGGTCTCGTTGCCGTCCCACAAAGGCGCGACCGAGTTCATGACCTGGTCGCGCTCGCCCTCGTGGCGAAACAGGGGAAACAGGATGCCGATGCCAAGGTCGAAGCCGTCGAGCACCACGTACATCGCCACCCCCACGCCCAGCACCAGCGCCAGCAGCACGGGCAGCATGGTCTCGAGCGGGCTCACGGCGGCTCTCCAGTCAGGTGGCCGTCGACCGCGAGCGGGCTCATCGCGACTCTCCCACCGCACCGTCGACGGCCACCGGCGCGCCGCCGGCCAGCGGTCGGTTCGGCAAGGTGTCGGGGCCGGGCAAGCCCGCCTGCGGTCCCTTGTTGATCATCTTGTTGATGTACCACACGCCGATCGAAAACACGATGAAATAGACGACCACGAACAGCAGCAGCGAGACCATGACCTGGACCGCGGTGACGGGCGAACTGGCGTCGGCGGTGCGCAGGATGCCGGTGGCGATCCAGGGCTGGCGGCCGATCTCGGTGACCATCCAGCCGGCCAGCAGGGCGACGAAGCCGAGCGGCCAGGCGTTCGCCACCAGGCGCAGGAACCAGCGCGCGCGGGTCAGCCGGCCGCGCCACCACAGCAGCACGCCGACCACGCCGATGGCGATCATCAGCAAGCCCAGCCCGACCATCAGGCGGAACATGAAAAACACCGGCGCGACCGGCGGCCGGTCGGCCGGCTTGAAGTCGCGCAGGCCGGGAAAGCGGCCTTCCCACGTGTGGGTGATGATCAGGCTGCCGAGCTTGGGAATGGCCACTTCGTACAGGTTGCGTTCAGCCTGCGTGTCGGGCCAGGCGAACAGCACCAGCGGCGCCGGGTGGGCGCCGTCCCAGTGCGCTTCGATGGCGGCGATCTTGGCCGGCTGGTGCTTGAGCGTGTTGAGGCCGTGGAAGTCGCCCACCACCGCCTGCAGCGGCGCCAGCACCGCCAGCATGCCCAGCCCCATGTGCAGCATGCTGCGCGCCTCGCTCGGGAAGCGGCCGGCCAGCAGGTAGCGCGCGCCGGCCGCCGCCACCACCAGCGAGGTGGTCAGGTAGGTGGCGATCATCATGTGCGTGAAGCGGTAGGGGAAGCTGGGGTTGAAGATGATGTCGAACCAGCTGACCGGGTAGGTGACGCCGTGCGCCATCGCGAAGCCGGCCGGGGTGTGCATCCAGCTGTTGGCGGCGAGGATCCAGAAGCCGGACAGCGCGGTGCCGAACGCGACAAACATCGAGGCGAGCGTGTGCAGCCATGGCGGAAAGCGGTTCCAACCGAACAGCATGATGCCGAGGAAGCTGGCCTCCAGGAAGAAGGCGGTCAGCACTTCATAGCTGAACAGCGGGCCGAGCGTGTTGCCGACCACTCGCGCGAAACGGCTCCAGTTGGTGCCGAGCTGGTATTCCATCACAATGCCCGACACCACGCCCATGGCGAACGAGACGGCGAAGATCTTGCTCCAGAAGCGCGCCAGGGTATGGTAGTGCGGCTTGCCGCTGCGCAGCCACCGCAGTTCGAGGGTGGCGATGAAGGCGGACAGGCCGATGCTGAACGCAGGAAACACGATATGGAAGGCGATCGTGAAGCCGAACTGCGCGCGCGAAAACAATGTCGCGTCGATCCCCGCCACGGTGTCCATTGCACTCCCCGCTATCAGCCCGCCTTGATCGGCGCCCTGCCCTTTCCTGGACCGGGCGTGCATTGTTGTCGGTTGCGCCGGCAAGCGCGTTCGAACGCGAAAGCCGGATGCGCGCGCCGGCGCCGCTAGTGGCGCGTCACCTTGAGCCTGACCTGGTCGGGATCGAAGTAGCCTTTAAAACGGGTGATGCGCCCGCCCTCGTCGAATTGCAGCAGGGTGACGCCCTCGTACGCGAGCGGCTGGCCGTCGCGCCCGGCGCCTTCGGAACGCCAGAACAGGCCGGCCGACTGCTCGCCGGCGGTCAGGTCGAAGAACGCGGAATGGATGTCGCTGAAGTTGCCGCGATAGGCTTGCCAGAAGGCGGCGATGGCCTCGCGCCCGACGCGCTCGCCCCCTTCGCGCTCGATGATGGGATTGCTCAGGCGCGCGTCGTCGGCGAACAGCGCGGCGAGCGCGCCGGCGGCGCCCTCCTCGCCGTGTTCGAGCCGGTCGAGCTGGCCAATGAAGCGCTGCGCCGCGTCGCGGATGATCTGTGGATTCATTGCCGGCCTCCCTGGCGGTGGGCGCGCATCCAGACGCGCCTTACATGAGTCAGATCGGCGACGTGCCGGGAAGTTCAATGTCGACCAAGTGTTGGTGTGCCTATACACAACATCACCTTGCAAGGTGTTTACCTTGCGCTATATTAAGGGTGTATGCTTATCTGTCCATACGGCAATATTCAGTTCCATGGGTTGCCGCTGAGTGGTGTGGACAATAAACACACAATAATAGTCGGGAGATGGAATGAGTTCATGCATTTACGACAAGACTGACAAGGGCCGCGAGGAGATCGCCACCCGCAAGTACCATGTGGCGCCCAAGCTGCGCGCGCTGCTGGTGATGATCGACGGGCGCAACCCGCTTGACGCGCTGATGAAGAATTTCTCCGGCATGGGACTCACCGAGGAAAGTGTCAGCGAGCTGCTGCTGGACGATTACATCACCCTGGTCGGCGGCGCCCCTGAGCTGGCGCCGGCGCCACGCGCGGCGGCGGCCGAGCTGAGCGCAGCCAGTCTGGCGCGCGCCAAGATGGCCGAGCGCTCGCGTCTGGCGGCTGCCCGGCTGGCGGCGCCGCCGGCCCCGGCGGACGACTTCGATCTCGACGATTTGGTGGAGCAGCGCACGGTGTTGCCCGCTCCCGTGCTGAGCGCGGTGCCGGCGGCGTCCGCGCAGGCGCCTGCGG
>JBDSTZ010000067.1:0-13995 GCA_039927975.1 Massilia sp.
CACATGATGTAGGAGAGGATCGCGCCCGACGAACCCACCAGCGAACCGGCGATGATCAGCATCGAGTTATTCAGCGAAAAACCAATGCCGGCCGCCGCCCAGCCCGAGTAGCTGTTGAGCATCGACACCACAACCGGCATGTCGGCGCCGCCGATCGGGATGATGATCAGCACACCGAGCACGAAGGACAGCGCGGCCATGATGACGAACGGCGTCCAGGCCGGCGCCAGGCCGCTGTCGAAGCAGAACACCAGTCCCAGCGCGATGATGGCAATCGCGATGACGAGGTTCAGGATGTGCTGGCCGGCGAAGCTGACCGGCGCGCCCTGGAACAGGCGGAACTTGTATTTGCCCGACAGTTTGCCGAAGGCGATCACCGAACCGGAGAAAGTCACCGCGCCCACAAACGTGCCGATGAACAGTTCGAGCCGGTTACCGAACGGCAGCGGCGTGTCGCGCGTGGCGATGTTGAAGGCCCACGGCTCGGACACCGCCGCCACTGCGATGCATACCGCCGCGAGACCGATCAGCGAGTGCATCGCCGCCACCAGTTCGGGCATCTTGGTCATCTCGACCTTCTTGGCGGCGAAGGCGCCGATGCCGCCGCCGACGATCACGCCCAGCGCCACCAGGCCGAAGCCGATGCCGCCGGTCGCCATCTGCGACTTGAGCTTGAGGATCAGCGCCAGTGTGGTCACCGCCGCAATCGCCATGCCGCACATGCCGAAGGCGTTGCCGGTGCGCGCGGTCGACGGCGAGGACAAGCCCTTGAGCGCCTGGATGAAGCAGACCGACGCCACCAGGTAAAGCAAGGTGACCAGGTTCATGCTGATGAAGTCGAAATTCATGCTTGGTCTCCCTTCTTGACGGCCGCCTTCGGTTCTTTTTTCTTGAACATTTCAAGCATGCGCTGGGTGACCAGGAAGCCGCCGAACACATTCACCGCCGCCAGCGCGACCGCCAGCGTGCCGGCCACCTGGCCAACCATGCCTTCGGTGAGGCCGGTGGCCAGCATGGCGCCGACGATGATGATGGCCGAGATGGCGTTGGTGACCGCCATCAGCGGGGTGTGCAGGGCCGGTGTGACGGTCCAGACCACGTGGTAGCCGACGTAGATGGCCAGCACGAAGATGATGAGATTGATGATGGTGTGGCTGATTTCCATGGTGTCTCCCGTTGGCTTATTTGCGTAGCACTTCGCCGCCGGCGCAGACCAGCGAAGCTTTCAGAATTTCATCTTCGCGGTCGATCACGAGTTGGTCGTCCTTGTCGACGATCAGCTTGAGGAAGTCGAGTACATTGCGCGCGTACAGGGCCGAGGCGTCGGCCGCCACCAGCGTGGCCAGGTCCGGTTCGCCGACGATGAAGACGCCATGCTTGACGACCGTCTTGTTCAATTCCGACAGCGGGCAGTTGCCGCCCTGCGCGACGGCCAGGTCGACGATCACCGAGCCGGGCTTCATGGCCTTGACAGTCTCCTCGGAGATCAGCACAGGAGCCGGACGGCCCGGAATCAGGGCGGTGGTGATGATGATGTCGGCCAGCTTGGCACGCTCGTGAACCAGCTCGGCCTGGCGGCGCATCCAATCGGCCGGCATGGCGCGCGCGTAGCCGCCGGCGCCCTTGGCGATTTCCTTTTCTTCATCCGTCAGGTAGGGCACGTCGAGGAACTTGGCGCCGAGCGACTCGACCTGCTCCTTGACGGGCGGGCGCACGTCGGACGCTTCGATCACCGCGCCGAGGCGCTTGGCGGTGGCGATCGCCTGCAGGCCGGCCACGCCGACGCCCATGATCAGCACGCGGGCGGCCTTGACGGTGCCGGCCGCCGTCATCAGCATCGGCATGAAGCGCTGGTAGGTATTGGCCGCCACCATCACCGCCTTGTAGCCGGCGATATTCGCTTGCGAGGACAGCACGTCCATCGATTGGGCGCGGGTGATGCGCGGCACCGCTTCGAGGGCGAAGGCTTGCAGGCCGGCTTGCGCCATGACGGCGATATTGTCGGCGTCAAAAGGATTGAGCATGCCGATGAGGACAGCGCCCGGCTTCATCAGGTCGCGCTCCCCGGCGTTCGGCGCGCGCACCTTGAGCACCACCTCGGCGCCAAACGCCTCGGCGGCGCTGCCGATGGTGGCGCCGGCGGCGACATAGGCCTCGTCGATGATGGAGGCCGACACCCCCGCGCCCGACTGGACGACGATCTGGTGTTTGGAGGCCAGCTTCTTGACGGTTTCGGGGGTTGCCGCAACGCGCGTTTCGCCCGGCCTGGATTCGGCCGGTATGCCAATTCTCATGAATGCCTCCATAAATTGATAATCTGTCCAGATATTACACGCAAACCGCGGCGCCAGAAGCGCACCCTCCTGTTATTCGACCAACAAGGAACCAGCCTACGCCGACGATTCGTCGCGCACGCCACACACGGGACGGTTTTCTGCCCTGCCTCAACCCGGATCGGGTATTTTTAAACCGCCAATCGGTATGACACGAGCATGACGCACTGCACCAAGGTAGAATGTCCGCTCATTTTGAAAGGCGAGCATGCCCATTACCTGGAAACCGTCCGTGACCGTCGCCGCCATCATCGAGCGCGATGGGCGCTTTTTGCTGATCGAGGAAGAGACCAGCGAAGGCGTCAAGCTCAATCAGCCGGCCGGCCACCTCGACCCGCTCGAATCGCTCGAGCAGGCGGTGGTGCGCGAAGTGATGGAAGAGACGGCGCATGACTTCACCCCCACCGCGCTGGTCGGCATGTACATGTCGCGCTACTGCTCGCGCACGCGCGGCACCGACGTGACCTACCTGCGCTTCACCTTTTGCGGCGAGCCTGGCCAGGCCTACGACCGCCCGCTCGACCACGGCATCCTGCGAACGCTGTGGATGACGCGCGACGAGATGGCGGCCTGCCAGGAACGCCACCGCAGCCCACTCATGCTGCAATGCGTGGACGACTACCTGGCCGGCAAGCGCGCGCCGCTCGACCTTCTGCATACCCACGGCTCGGTGTTCGAGGGCGGGCTGACTTTGAAGACGGACGTGACGTGAGTACTGGAAGTAAAAAGCGTGTCGTGATCGGCATGTCGGGCGGGGTCGACTCCTCGGTCGCCGCGTGGATGCTCAAGGAACAGGATTACGAAGTGATCGGCCTGTTCATGAAGAACTGGGAAGACGACGACGATTCCGAATACTGCTCGACGCGCCAGGACTGGCTCGACGCGGCCAGCGTGGCCGACGTGGTGGGAGTCGACATCGAGGCGGTCAATTTCGCCGCCGAATACAAGGACCGCGTGTTCGCCGATTTCCTGCGCGAATACCAGGCCGGCCGCACCCCGAACCCGGACGTGCTGTGCAACGCCGAGATCAAGTTCAAGGCCTTCCTCGACCATGCGATGGCGCTCGGCGCCGACCTGATCGCCACCGGCCACTACGCGCGGGTGCGCCAGAACGGCGACGCCTTCGAGCTGCTCAAGGCGGTCGACGCCAGCAAGGACCAGAGCTACTTCCTGCACCGGCTGAACCAGGCGCAGTTGTCGAAAACCCTGTTCCCATTGGGCGAAATCCCCAAGACCGAGGTGCGCAAGCTGGCCGAGAAACTGGCCCTGCCGAACGCCCAGAAGAAGGACTCGACCGGCATCTGCTTCATCGGCGAGCGGCCGTTCCGCGACTTTTTGAACCGCTACCTGTCGTACAAGCCGGGACCGATCAAGACCGACGACGGCAAGACGGTCGGCGAGCACGTCGGCCTGTCGTTCTACACGCTGGGCCAGCGCAAGGGCATCGGCATCGGCGGGCTGAAATCGTACAAGAAGCCGGACGGGTCGAGCGACGCCTGGTACGTGGCGCGCAAGGATATCGCCAACAACACGCTGTACGTGGTGCAGGGCCACGACCATCCGTGGCTGCTGTCGGCCGCGCTGTCGGCCGACCAGGCCAGCTGGATCGCCGGCACGCCGCCGCAGGCGCGCGCGCTGTCGGCCAAGACGCGCTACCGCCAGGCCGACGTCGCCTGCGACGTGGCGCCGGACGGCGCCGGCGAGTTCGCGCTGCGCTTCACCGACCCGCAATGGGCGGTCACGCCGGGCCAGTCGGCGGTGCTGTACGACGGCGACGTTTGCCTGGGCGGCGGCATTATCGCCGGTTCGACCGCGTTGTAGAACCGCCCCTGTCAGATCGAAGGGCTTGAGGCGTAAACACAATACTGGAAGCCGCAACGGCGCTTATGAAAAGTGCCATGGCGGTGGCGGAAAACGCAAGGCCGGTCATGAAAATCGCCGGCCGGCGCGCCAGCGGTAAACGTGCATTGCGTCCCGTCCGCCCTATGAAACCCGGTACAAAAAGATAGTCAGCAAACCTGCGCCAAGCCGTCGCGCGGCGCGGAAAACGGCGCGGCGGACACGCGCTGCGCAACCTGGTTTCCGCCCTATGATGGATCTCCACAAAAACCACATGGAGACTTCAGAATGCGCTTGCCTTTATGCTGTCTTGCGATGCTCTTGCTCGCTCCCCTGCACGCCGGCGCCGCCAACTGTTCGGCGGCACCCATCAACGGCGAGCTCTATAGCATCGCCAATCAAACCAGTGCCAAGGTCCTCGATATCACGGGCGGTTCGACCCAGGCCGGCGCCGCCGTCCAGCAATGGGGATATGGCACCAGCGCCAACCAGAAGTTCTACGTGCGCGACGCCGGCAATGGCGCATGGACATCAACCCGAGCCAAAGCAGCCTCGCGCTGGCGGTGTTGAACGGCGCGCTGACCGACGGCGCGGCGATCGTCCAGGCCAGCGCCAGCACCGCCACCAGCCAGCGCTGGCTGCTGAAAAAGTCGACCAGCGGCGCCTACAACATCGTCTCGGTGGCCTCCGGCAAATCGCTCACCTTCGCCGACAGCAATAGCGGCACCCAGGCTACCCAGTCGAGCGACACCGCCAGCGGCCTGCAGCGCTGGTTCCTCAATCCGGTCTCGGGCCAATGCGGCGGCGCGGTTGCGCACGGCTTCGCCAACCAGTCCGGCGCCGACGGTCTGGCCACCACCACCGGCGGTGGCAGCGCCGCGCCGGTGACGGTGACGTCGTGCAGCGCACTGACAACGGCCCTGCAATCGACGGCTGCGGCGGTGGTGCAGATCCCCGCCAACACCACCATCGACTGCCACACCGCGCCGCGCACCGCGATGGCGTGCGCCGTGGCCTGCGGCAGTAACGACCCCGCCAAGACTTACTACCGGATGCCGGCCGGGCAGACCTGCACCTCGCTCGGCTCGAGCACCGACGCCCTGTTCGCCCGCTCGGTCAACGACACCCGCATCCTGGTCGGCTCCAACAAGACCCTGATCGGCCTCGATACCAATGCCAAGGTGCTCGGCGCGACGCTGGAACTCGGTGCGGCCAAGAACGTCATCATCCGCAATCTGACGATCGAGGACATCAATCCTGGTCTGGTGGAAGCGGGCGACGGCATCGGCATGAACGGCGCCAGCCATATCTGGATCGATCATGTGACCTTCAATCTGATCAGCGACGGCCACGTCGATATGTATAACAGCAAGAACGTGACCCTGAGCTGGAATAACTTCAAGGGCCAGAACCCGGCGGTGTGCGGCGGCCAGCACTATTACACCAACCTGGTGGAAAATTCGGTGGTCACGTTCGATCACAATTACTGGCAAAAGACGGCAGGGCGCAATCCGAAGCTGGACGGCGCGGCCACGCGCGCGCATATCTACAATAATTATTGGCTCGACCTCACCTACTTCGCGATCAACGCCAACAGCAGCGCGCAAGCCAAAGTGGAGGGCGACTATTTCGCGAACACGGCCAAGCCGCACTGGAACGTCAGTGGCCTGATCGATGCGAATATTTCCTCGAACCGCTACACCGGCGTGTCGGCGACGGACACTTACAAGAACACCGGCAGCACGGTGTTCGGCGACGTCACGCTGTATCCGTACACGCTCGACGCGGTCGATAATCTGCCGGGTGTGCTTGGCAATAGCGCCGGGGCGCGCTGAGTTTGAAGTAGCAAAAGCTTGTTCGGGCGGGGTCTGAACCGGGACATCAGGGCGTTGCCAGCAATGCCCTGATGCAGTCGACGTCGGACTTCGCCCGTGGAAAATGCCCGACGTAATTCCATCCGTATTTTCGCCCGCTTATCGCGGCGACCTGTCGCCGCATTGCGCGCACGTTGGCAAAAACGCTGACCTTGCGCGGAGTCGAACGCCGGCCCCGCGTTCCGCGCTACGGTCACTAGTGCCGAGTCTGTTCGATGTATCCGCGACCCGCGGCGGTCGACTTGATACTGAGGATCAAATCATGAAAACGAGCAAAAAAAACGGGGCCACTACCAAGGGCTCCGGCAACAACGCACCCGTCCACGCCAACGCTTGCGCCATCAATATTAAAATCAAGAGTCGTGGCGACGTGAATATTTACAACTGCGGCGCACAGCCGGCGCCTGACGCTGCGTGCCCGCCGCCGGAGGACGATGCCTGCCCGCCCGGCGCTCCCGGCGCCTGCGTGCCGGTGTCGCTGGGCGCCAAGCCGAAGCAAAGCCGTCGCAACAAGCTCGACAAGCTGCTGGCAAACAACCGGGTCCCGAGTACGCTTGGCGCGTCGCTGTTCCACATGACGCGGCGCTTCCTGGCAGGCAAAACGCCGGCCAATGCGCTGGAGGAACGCGGCTTCGCAACGCTGCGCGCTCTGCCCAAGGAGTTGAAACGGGTGCTGTCGTGCGCCAGCGATTCGCTCGACAGCCTCAGCAGTGGCGAGCGCAACCGCCTGTTCGACGCGGACCTCCTGCCGGCCATCGACCAGCCGGTCGACCTCACGCAATTGTCCACCAGGTTCGTCCAGGAAATTGCCGATCGCGTCGGCATCCAGGCCTTCGACGACGCGGCCTGCGCGACCAACGAACATCCCGGCCGGGTGCGCGTGCGGCCATTCGTGCCAGGGGAGGAGAATTTCGATCCGCTGGTGAGGATCTGCCGCGTCAACGGACTGCGCACCGGTTCGTTCACGCCGTCACTTGCGCTGGGCGACTACACGCCGGCCGAAGTGCAGCAGCGCTGCCGCGTGATCTTGGAAGGCACTGAATCGAGGCAGGTGTGCGACGTGCAGACCGCCGACTGCCCCGGCAACGATCTGGGCGGCGTCTGCCAGCGCGTGCTCGAGATTGAAGCGGGCCAGGGCGTGGTGGTCGAGGGAGTGAACTTCTCGAGTGTCGATGCCACGGTGAGGATAGCCACCAGGGCCGCGCCGCAAACAGTGCTGCGTGAAGTACCCGCCCAGGTGTGCGGCGACGACGAGACGCCGCTCACGGAAACCATTCAAGGGCAGGCGCGCCTGATCCTCGACTGCCGCGTGCATGATCGTCTGACTTTCCAGATCCCCGGCGACCTGGCTCCCGGCGTGTATTCTTTCCAGGTCGCCGTGCCCAATCTGAGCCCCTTCCCCGGCCATGGCCCCGTGCTGCTATCGAACGTTGAGTACATCAGCGTCGCCACCCCATCCGGCGCGCGCTTCGAGATCAGAAGCGAGACCTTGTTCGCGCGTGCGGAAACGTCGCCGGCTTCCTTCGGCTCGGACGAAGTGGGCATCCGAATCCTTGCGGTGCCGCTGTTTCCCGACCTCTCGTCGGGCGAGGCGCAGCTGCCCAACGGCGGCGCGGCGATCCGCTTCACCGACGTCGACAGCGGCGAGACGCGCGCGATGGACCATGTGCTTTTCTCGCACCAGCAGCCGATCGCCGGCGTGGCGCTGTCGATCAGGGGCTTCGAGATCGATGGCGAGGAGGCATTCGAAAAACAGATCGAGAGCACCCTCGACATCTTCATCGCCATCCTGAAAGATCAATTGGCGTTTGTGCTCGACCACCTCAAGGAGGCGGGCGCCATCGCCAGCAAGCTGGCCAGCTACGGCCTGCAGGGATTGATCGCCGGCGCGATTGCGGCCGCGGTAGTCGTCGCGATCGATGTATTCGTCGCGTTGTGGGCTCCGGCCGATCCGATCATCGAAGATATGATCGGCCCCAGCACGCAGGATCTGGTGGAACTGACCAGCGTGAACTTTGCGCTGCCGGCGGCAAGTGAACACGTCACTCCGCAAGGCATCAAAGTCAAGGTCACACCGCTTGACAAGGTTCCCGGCCAGTACCGCGAACGGCGCGAGTACATCAGCGACGACGAAGACAGCCGGTACGAAATTGTGTTCCGTTACACTCGGCTCGCATAGGCAGGATCCGCCGGGAACACGCGCGTGGAAACCGCTAGGCCTGCTGCCGCCTGATCATCGCCAGCACCGTGTTGCGGATCGATTTGAGCACGGTGTCGGCCTTGAACGGCCTGACGATGAAGCCATGCACCCCGCGCGCGACAGCCACCTGCACGGTGGGCGCGTCAAGCTCGCCCGAGACCATGAAGACCAGCGTCTTGGGCAGCTGCGCGCGAATCTGGGCGACGATATCGTAGGGATCGTCGATCTGCTCGCGCGCGATGCAGACGATCTGCGGCTGGTATTTCTGCATCAGGGCGACACCCTGGCTGCAGGTGTGGGTCTGGCCGACGACCTGGTGGCCGCCTTCGGTCAACACGCCTTTGAGCAAGTCGCGCGAGATCGCGCTGGCGTCGATCAATACTGCCTTCAACATCTGGTCAAACTCCCTGGTTCATTGCCAACATCTTCCACGTCACGCCCAGCCGCACGTCGGTCTTGAGGCGCACCAGCTGGCGTGACAACATCAATATGTCGCGTTCGGCGCGCAGGCGCTCGCCGATCGGCGTTTTCAAAATGCCGGCGCCGGCCATCACGGCGTCCAGATCGCCATACGCGTTGAGCAGCTTGGCCGCGGTCTTCATGCCCACTTTTGAAACGCCTGGCACGCCGTCGGTGGCGTCGCCCATCAGCGCCAGCAAGTCGACCAGCAGCTCGGGGGCGACGCCGAACCTGGCGCGCACCCAGGCGTCGTCGTGCCATTCACCCTTGAAGTGGTCCCACACCAGCGCGCCGTCGGCGATCAGGCCGTGCAGGTCCTTGTCGGTGGTGGCGACGACCGCCTGCCCCCTGCCCTCGGCCAGCCAGCGCAGCACGCCGGTGCCGATCACGTCGTCGGCCTCGACCTGGGGCAGCATCACCACGCGCAGGCCGAGCTGGCCCAGCCTGTCGTGGAAAGCCGGCAGCGCGTCGCGCAGGAACGAGGGCATCGGCGCGCGGTTTTCGCGGTAGCGCGGGTAGAGCGCGTGGCGCCAGGTGGGCCCGCCGAAATCGAAGGCGGCCAGCACGTGGCTCGGCTGGTGCGCCGCCAGCAGCTTGCGAAACGACGACAGCGCGTGGCGCAACGCGATGTCGGCCTTCTCGGCAGAATCGGGTTCGGGCGAGGCTTCGTAGACGCGCCTGACGATGTTCAGGCCGTCGATCGCCAGCAGCTTGCCCGCGACGTCCATCGGCGCCTACTTCGCCAGGGCGAAAGGGCCGCCGCGTTCGAGCGCGCGCTGGTAGGCCGGGCGCGCGTGGATGCGTTGGAGGAAGGCGCTCAGCTTCGGATAATTCGGCCCCAGGCCGCCGCGCGCAGCGGCCGCCTCGAGCACGAAGCTGAGCTGGATGTCGGCCGCGCTGAACGCCTCGCCGGCGAACCAGGTCGACTTGCCCAACTCGCCTTCGAGGTAGCCCAGGTGCTGGGCGATCTGCGGCAACACGTAGCCCGACTTGACCTTGCGGGCGATGCCGCGCGCGACCGGCTTCACAAAAAACGGCATCGGACTCGTCTCGACCCGGTCGAACACCAGCTTCATGAGCAGCGGCGTCATGGCCGAGCCTTCGGCGTAGTGCAGGAAGTAGGTGTAGCGCAGCTTGTCGGGGGTGCCGTCGACCGGCACCAGGCGCTTGTCGTGGTCGTAGCGGCCGATCAGGTACTCGATGATGGCGCCCGATTCGGCCACCACGATGTCGCCGTCGCCGATCACCGGCGACTTGCCGAGCGGGTGCACCGCGCGCAGCTCGGGCGGCGCCAGCATGGTGGCCGGATCGCGCTGGTACTTCTTGATCTCGTACGGCAGGCCCAGTTCTTCGAGCAGCCAGAGCACGCGCTGCGAGCGCGAGTTGTTGAGGTGGTGGACTATGATCATGGAGGTCGTTTCGCCAGGGTTCGCCGCGAGGCCGGTGCCAGCTCGGTATTGTAGGGCAGTCGCGGCGCGGGCGGCGAATTCGGCATTGTTCCGATTCGTGTTGCAGTTTGGCAGTACACTCACCAGGCTCCAGTCCGCGAAAGATACCCATGCCCCAGATCTCCGCCCGCTACCTGACCTTCGTCGTCGCCTGTCTCGTGTTCGTGCTCTCGCTTTCGCTCACGCTGATGCACAGCGAACGCTCGCTGTGGCTGGTGTTCTTGAGCGGCGGGCTAACCCTGATCGGCATCATCGACCTGGTCCAGCACAAGCAGGCGCTGCGCCGCAACTATCCGATCCTGGCCCACTTCCGCTATTTCTTCGAATCGATCCGGCCCGAGATCCGCCAGTATTTTCTGGAGGACGACACCTACGCCAAGCCGTTTTCGCGCAACCAGCGCAGCATCGTCTACCAGCGCGCCAAGGTGCAGACCGACAAGCGGCCGTTCGGCACCCAGCTCGACGTCTACCAGGACGGCTATGAATGGATCAACCACTCGATCCGCCCGGCGCCGCTGGCCGACCACAACTTCCGCATCGAGATCGGCAACCATCCGGACTGCCCGCGCGCCCAGCCCTACCGGGCCAGCGTCTTCAATATCTCGGCCATGAGTTTCGGCTCGCTGTCGGCCAACGCCATCCTCGCGCTCAACGCCGGCGCCAGGCTCGGCGGCTTCATGCACGACACCGGGGAGGGCAGCATCAGCCGCTACCACCGCGAAAACGGCGGCGACCTGGTGTGGGAAATCGGCTCCGGCTACTTCGGCTGCCGCAACGACGACGGCACGTTTTCCGAAGAGCGCTTCGTCGCCAACGCCAGTTCGGCGCAGGTCAAGATGATTAACCTGAAGCTGTCGCAAGGCGCCAAGCCGGGCCAGGGCGGCATCCTGCCCGGCGCCAAGGTGACGATCGAGATCGCCAACGCGCGCGGGGTGCCGGCGGGGCTCGACTGCCTGTCGCCATCGTCGCACTCCTCGTTCTCGACGCCGATCGAGCTGCTGCATTTTATCGAGCGCCTGCGCAACCTGGCCGGCGGCAAGCCGACCGGTTTCAAGCTGGCGATCGGCCACCCATGGGAATTTTTCGGCATCGTCAAGGCGATGCTGGCGACCGGCATCACACCCGACTTCATCATCGTCGACGGCGGCGAAGGCGGCACCGGCGCGGCGCCGGTCGAGTTTTCCGACCACGTCGGCACGCCGCTGCAGGAGGCGCTGGTACTGGTGCATAACACCCTGGTCGGCGCCAACCTGCGCGACCGCGTCAAGATCGGCGCCTCTGGCAAGATCGTCACCGCCTTCGACGTCGCGCGCATCATCGCGCTCGGCGCCGACTGGTGCAATTCGGCGCGCGGCTTCATGTTCGCGCTCGGCTGCGTGCAGTCGCAAAGCTGCCACACCGACCGCTGCCCGACCGGCGTGGCGACCCAGGACCTGCAGCGCCAGAAGGCGCTCGACGTGCCCGACAAGACGAGCCGGGTGGCGCACTTCCATCAGAACACCATGAAGGCGCTGGCCCAGCTGATCGCCGCCGCCGGCCTCAACCATCCGTCCGAACTGCGCCCGCACCACCTGGTGCGGCGCGTCTCGCCCAACCAGGTCAAGCTGGCCTCGGCCCTGCTGCCCTACCTCGAAGCGGGCGAGCTGCTCGACGCCGCACAGATGCACCGCCTGCCGCCGGTCTTCAAGCTGTACTGGCCTATTGCACAAGCTGAATCTTTTCATGCCATAAATTGAACGGAAATGCAGTATTGACAGGCATGGATGCGACAAATGTTGGCCTGGCGAAATAATTTTGTGGCGTTGGTGATGTCGGTGCGTTACAGTCTCCCGATCGCCCCATGCGGACGCGCGCGCCCGCGCACCTGGCCATGCCGGCCGGGCAAAACCGTATTGACGTTGTCGGCCAAGCCTTGCCCGACTTCTTAAAAGGAATGCCATGAAAGTCTCTTCGCGCCTCATCCTGCTGGTATCGACGGCACTGGTAGCGCTCGCCATCATGGGCGGCTTCGCCCTGTACAACCTGCGCTCGAGCATGTACGCCGACCGCGAGGCGCAGATCACCAACCTGGTCAAGATGGGCGAGCACATCGCCGACTACTACTACCAGCAGGAGAAGGCCGGCACGCTCACGCGCGAACAGGCCCAGGCCGCCGCGCGCATCGCGCTGGGCCAGATGGTCAACGGGCTGAAAAGCTATCTGTGGGTGCGCACGCCGGAAGGCCTGAACCTGGTCCATCCGAACAAGAACAACATCGGCAAAATCGCCCAGGGCGAGGCGATGGATGGCCGCACCGACGGTGACGCCTACATTGAGGCGTTGTCGAAATCGGAAGTGGCGATGGTCACCACCAAGACCTATCGCGAAGGCGTGCTGCGGCCGAAGATGAATGGCCTGATCAACTTCAAGCCGTGGGGCTGGTGGATCGGCACCGGCTTCTTCATCGACACCATCGACGAAGTGTTCTGGCAGGCGGCCTGGCAGTTCCTCGCCGTGTTCGTGGTGGCCTTTGCAGCCATCTCGGTGCTCGGCTGGCAGGTCGTGCGCCATGTCGTCGGCTCGCTGGGCGGCGACCCGGCCTACGCTGGCGAGGTGACGCGCCGGATCGCCGGCAAGGACCTGTCGGTGCCGGTCGACCTGCGCGACGGCGACGACCACAGCCTGCTGCTGGCGATCTCGCGCATGCAGCAGGAACTGGCCGGCACGGTGCGCAACATCCGCAACAACGCCAGCTCGATGGCGACCGCCTCGCGCGAAATTGCCAGCGGCAACCTCGACCTGTCGGCGCGCACCGAGGCACAGGCCAGCGCGCTGGAGGAGACCGCCGCCTCGATCGAGGAACTGACCGCCACCGTCAAGAACAACTCGGCACGTGCGCAGGAGGCGAGCCAGATGGCGCAGGCGGCGTCGAGCTCGGCGACCGGCGGCGGCGGCGTGGTGGCGCAGGTGGTGACGACGATGGAATCGATCCGCCAGGCCTCGGACCGGATCGTCGAAATCACCGGGGTGATCGATTCGATCGCCTTCCAGACCAACATCCTCGCGCTCAACGCGGCGGTCGAGGCGGCGCGCGCCGGCGAACAGGGACGCGGCTTCGCGGTGGTGGCGTCGGAAGTGCGCAACCTGGCGCAACGCTCGGCCAGCGCGGCCAAGGAAATCAAGGGCTTGATCGACAATTCGGTGCAGGAGGTCGAACGCGGCAGCCGGCTGGCCAACGACGCCGGCGCCGCCATGCACGACATCGTCAGCAGCGTGGCCAAGGTCAGCGCGATCGTGCAGGACATCAGCGAATCGGGACGCGAACAGACCGCCGGCATCGAGCAGGTGAACCAGGCGATCATCGAACTGGACGACGTGACCCAGCAGAACGCCGCGCTGGTCGAGGAAGCGGCGGCGGCGGCCCGTTCGATGCAGGATCAGGCGGCCGAACTGGCCGGGCTGGTGAGCCAGTTCAATCTGAACCAGGCGGACGAACCGGTGGCGCCGAAGAAGGCGGTGGCGGCGCCGGTGCGGCCGATGAAGCGCCTGGCGCAGCGCTGATGCCGAAGGGCGGTATCTGCTCCGCGTTATACTGCGGCGGTTTCCGCTGAATTCCCGGTGACGGGGATTCACCCATCAACGCCAATAAAAATTAACGATGCAGATATCGCCCCTGGTTCCCCAAGATCGCGCCGCCTGGGAAGTGCTGGCGCGCGGCTACCGCGATTTTTACAAGACGCCGACCACCGACGACGAGTTTTCGGCGGCGTGGGAGCGGCTGATGGAAGCGCGATCGATGTTTGGCCTGGCGGCGAAAATCGACGGCGAGATGGTCGGCATCGCGCACTATCTGTACCACGACC
>JBDSTZ010000068.1:0-5525 GCA_039927975.1 Massilia sp.
AGGACACCCTGAATGCGCGACTGATGAAAATGCCGGTCACCGGCAACGCCCGTCGCGAATCCTTCGCCCACCTGCCGATGCCGCGCATGACCAATACCTACATGCTGGCGGGCGACAAAGACCCGGCCGAGATCCTGGCATCGGTCAAGAACGGCTTGTACGCGGTCAATTTCGGCGGCGGCCAGGTGGATATTACCAACGGCAAGTTCGTGTTTTCGGCCAGCGAAGCCTACATGATCGAAAACGGCAAGGTGACGTATCCGGTCAAGGGGGCCACGCTCATCGGCAACGGCCCTGACGTGTTGAACCGGGTCTCGATGATCGGCAACGACATGCGCCTCGATTCTGGCGTGGGCGTATGCGGCAAGGAAGGCCAGAGCGTGCCGGTCGGCGTCGGTCAGCCGACGCTGCGGATTGAAGATGTGACGGTGGGCGGGACGGCCTGATTCGCTCACCGCAAGCGGACTGCGCCAAGGTGCGGTCCGCCGCTTTCTGAACCGGGGCCGGGGCGTGGCTCAGCGCTTTCGGCGACAGCAAGGCGGCCCGGCTGCCTCGGTCCCTGTCCCTGTCCCTATCCCTGCCTCTGTCCGTGGACGGCACGGCGATACCAGTCAGCACTTTGCGCCACAGGCGCAACACGCGAATCACCGTTTTAAGCAGCAACAATTCGGCCAGCAGCGCCATCTTCAACACGAAGAATTCGACCCGCAATCCCACCTTCAGCAGCGCGAATCCAAGGCGGATCAGCGCGATCAGCAAGGGACATGCGGCACGTATCAACACTTTCATTAGCATGCGGGCGGCGTGCACCATCACCTCCGGCGGCGGACATGCGCCGCGTCGATCCAGCCCGAATTGATTAGCGCCATGCGATTAACTCCATTCGATTAGCTCCATGCGGTTCGCTCCATGCGACCAGTTGCATCCGATCAACATCATCTGATCAACATAATCGGGCAACTTCATTCGATCAAGATCATCTGATCAACTTAATCGGGCAACTTCATTCGATCAACTTCATCGGATCAACTTCATCGGATCAACTTCATTCGATCAACTTCATTCGACGAGGTTCAGTCGATCAGCTTCATTCACCGGCTTCATTGATCTGCTTCATGGAAGCGGCCCGCACCGCTGCGGGCCGCTGCGTCGGCGCCCAATACTGCGGCGCCCATCGCGCCTAGAAGAACTTGTACGTCGCCCGCATGAAGATCGTCATGCCGAGCGGATCGGTGTAGCGCGGATCGTAACCCTGCTGGAAGGTGGTGCCCTGGTTGGTGTAGGGCGGTTCCTGGTCGAGCAGGTTCCTGATGCCGGCCGTGAAATCGACCCGCTTGTTGCCCGTGTAGCTGCCTGACAGCGACCAGATCGAATAGTGCTTGACGGTCTGCTCGAAGCCCGGATCGACCTGGTTCTGGTCGACGTAATGCGACAGGTAGCGGTTCGACAGGTTGAGCGTCCAGTCGGGAATGCTCCACGACAGCAGAGCGTTGTGGCGCCAGCGGAACACCGGGCTGGCGTCGGCGTAGCGGCCGGCGTTCATGGTGAACGGTCCGCCGCGCTCGTTCTGGTAGTCGTACTTGTTGACGTAGGTGCCGTCGACGTTGAGCGTGAAATTGCCCCACGGGTTCTTCGGCAGGCGCCACAGCAGGCCCAGATCGAGTCCGCGGGTTTTTACTTCGCCCAGGTTGGTGGTGATCGATTCGACGAAGTTGAGGGTTTGGCCGTTGGCGCTGTAGTTGAACAGGCCCTGGTACTTGGCAAAGTTGCCGAAGATGGTTTGCTCGGCCAGGGCGTTGATCTGGTCCTTCAGCTTGATGTTCCAGTAGTCGAGCGTGACGGTCAGTGCGCGGGTTGGCTCGAACACCACGCCGGCGCTGTAGGTGCGCGATTTTTCCGGCTTGACGTTGGGGTTGCCGCCCTGCCGGATGTACTGCTGCTGGTCGCACACGATGTTGGAATTGGCGCCGGGCCCGGGCACGCCGTTGGGGCACAGGCGCGGATCGTTGTACTGGTCCGAGGTGAAGGTCACGGTTTGCGGGCCGTACAGGTCGTACAGGGTCGGCGCGCGGAAGCCCTTGTTGTAGGAGGCGCGCATCAGCACCTGGCGGGTCGGCTGGTAGCGCAGCGCGACCTTCGGATCGAAACGCCCGCCGACGTCGGTGTAGCGGTCGTAGCGCGCGGCCACGTTCACTTCCAGGTCCTTGATGATGGGCGCGTTGACTTCGCCGAACACGGCGGCGATATTGCGCTGCCCCTGCTGGTCCTGGGCGTCGGAGAAGCCGGAGCTGTTGGCCTGGCTGGCCAGCGCGCGGTTGACCCGGTAGGTCGCCTTGTCATGGCGGAATTCGCCGCCGAAGGCCACGCCCAGCGCGCCGCCCGGCAAGGTCATGAGGTCGCGGCTGGCGCGGAAGTCGAGCGCCGTGCTGTTGATGCGCGCGTGCAGGAATTCACCGATCAGTCGCGATTCGGCCAGGTAGGCCGCGCCGGCAGGGCTCTGCGGACCGAAGGGGTTGAGCACACCGCTGCCCACCCCGGAGATGATGCGCTCGTCGACCAGGAAGCCGCCGGTGAACTGGCTCTTGGCCCGGCCCATCGAGTGCGACAGGCCGGTGTTGTAGTCCCAACCACGGAAACTGCCTTCCATGCTGGCCACCAGGCGGTCGCTCATATTGCTGTCTTCGGTTTCGCGCTGGCCGCCCTCGATGGTGCGCCAGCTGATGTCGAGCGGCACGCCGAACACGCCGGGCACGGCCGGCACCCCGGCGCTGCCGCCCGGATAGTAGGGACTGGTGGGGTACATGACGATGCCGAGGCGCGACATCGGCGGCGGCGCCACCCGCGCGTTGTTGATGCTGCGCGTGTGCAGGTATTCGATGGCGCCCAGGTGTTCGCCGAACTTCTTGCTGAAGCGCCCGAGCAGGCTGTATTGCTTCGTTTCCGGAATGTCGTCGACGAATTGGGTCGAGTCGAAGATGCAGGTGCTGGTGGCCGGGTCCGGCAGCGAGAAGGGCGCCTGGCAGCCGCGCGTGAAATAGGGATTGCCATTGATGAGCGGGGTGCCGGGAATCGGCGGAATGGTGGTGAAGTTGGCCGGAAACGGCGTGCGGCTGTATTGCGCGGAGCCGTGCTCGGGCCGGATGCCGGTAGCCGAGAACCAGCGCTCGGTCGACTTGAGGCGGGTTTGCTGGTGGGCGTCGAGCACGACGAAGCCGTTGTAGCCGTCGGTGTTGAGGTCGCCCCAGCCGCCGGTGAGGTTGACGCGCTGTTCGTTGCCGCCGCCGCTGCGCACCGGCTCGTACGCCTCGACCGTCAGGCCGAGGCCCTTGACCGAGCGCTTGGTGATGAAGTTGATCACCCCGCCGATGGCGTCGGTGCCGTAGATGGCCGAGGCGCCGTCGCGCAGCACCTCGACCCGGTCGAGCGCCGAGACCGGAATGATGTTCAGGTCGACCGTGTCGGCGAAGAAGGGATGGTTGGCCAGCCGCCGGCCGTTGAGCAGCACCAGGGTCTTGTCGCCGCCCAGGCCGCGCAGGTTGGCCACCGACTGGCCGCCGGTGCCGGCGCCGACCGTTTGCGAACTGCTCTGCGAGGTTTGGTTCATCGGGATGGTGGCGAGCACCTCCTCGGCGGTGGTCAAGCCCTGCTTGACGAAATCGCCGGCGCGGATGGTGGTGATCGGCAGCGAGGTTTCGGCGGCCAGCCGCTTGATCGAGGACCCGGTGATTTCGACCCGGGCCATCGGCTGGTTCTGGTCTTCCTGGGCCAGCGCGGGCAGCGCCAGCAGGGTGGCGCCGGCCGCGGCGCCGCCGGCGAATATGCGGCGCAATGCGCGTGACATGATGGTTTCAAACATGGCGAACTCCAATCGGAAAGGTGGCGCGGGCTTGGTGGGCCCGCGCCGACAATGGTGGAATGCGGCGCGGATGGCGTGCATTGTTCATCTCTGCAAGGCAATCGCCCGGCCCGGACGATCCGTTGATTGACGTCAATTCAGTACTCGAAAAAACTTATTCATCGTCAATGCGAGGCGCGTCGGGCCGGGGTTCGTGAATCGAGTCTTGCATCGCGCTCGTCGATTCGTCTGATTTGGCGCAAGCTGCACCGGGTTAGGGCGAGGGGGTGTGGGGCCGCTACAACCAGTTGCCGCGGCGATTGGGAAGGGCCGCCGATAAAGGACTTGCCAAGCGCCACCGATTATTGATATAGTCGTTAAAACTTTTTCGGATTTCGCAATGTTCTGCTCGTTTTTCTTTAGCCGCTTTTACTTTAGCCATTCCAGCCCCAAGGCGGTGGAGTAGCGGCAGGTTCACGTAACAACGACGAGACCAGCAAATCCTAAAAAACCGCCAGCGATGGCGGTTTTTTTTTACCCGTACCAGATCGCCCATTCCAACTACAAGCACCACTTACACCACGGAGAACCGCATGCCCCGCACCGACGACCTACGCATTCGCGAAATGAAGGAACTGACCCCGCCCTCGCACCTGATCCGCGAATTTGCCTGCGGCGAGGTGGCCGAGCAGACCGCCGCCAACGCGCGTGTCGCGCTGCACCGCATCCTGCACGGCCAAGACGACCGCCTGATGGTGGTGATCGGCCCGTGCTCGATCCACGATCCGAAGGCCGCGATGGAATACGCCAAACGCCTGGTCAAGGAGCGCGCGCGCTTCGCCGGCGAGCTGGAAGTGGTGATGCGGGTGTACTTCGAGAAGCCGCGCACCACGGTCGGCTGGAAGGGCATGATCAACGATCCTTACATGGACAACAGCTTCCGCATCAACGACGGCCTGCGCATGGCGCGCGAACTGCTGCGCGACATTAACGAACTGGGCTTGCCGGCCGGCACCGAATACCTGGACGTGATCAGTCCGCAGTACATCGCCGACCTGATCAGCTGGGGCGCGATCGGCGCCCGCACGACCGAGTCGCAGGTGCACCGCGAGCTGGCCTCCGGCCTGTCGTGCCCGGTGGGCTTCAAGAACGGCACCGACGGCAACATCAAGATCGCGGTCGAAGCGATCAAGGCCGCCTCGCAGCCGCACCACTTCCTGTCGGTGACCAAGGGCGGCCACTCGGCCATCGTGTCGACCAACGGCAACGAGGATTGCCACATCATCCTGCGCGGCGGCAAGGCGCCGAACTACGACGCCGCCAGCGTCGAGGAAGCCTGCAAGCAGATCGCCGCGCAAGGCCTGGCCGCGCGCCTGATGATCGACGCCTCGCACGCGAACAGCTCGAAAAAGCCGGAGAACCAGGTGCCGGTATGCGCCGACATCGCCGCCCAGGTGGCCGCCGGTGACGACCGCATCGTCGGCGTGATGGTCGAATCGCACCTGGTGGCCGGTCGCCAGGACTTGGTGCCGGGCAAGGAACTGGTCTACGGCCAGTCGGTCACCGACGGCTGCATCGACTGGGACAGCAGCGTGCAGGTGCTTGAAGGCCTGGCCGCCGCCGTGCGCGCGCGCCGCCTGCGCGGCGACGCCTAAACCGTCATCGCCCTTCGGCGCCGGCCGCTCCGGCC
>JBDSTZ010000069.1:0-3339 GCA_039927975.1 Massilia sp.
TGGTGCCGGCCGCCGCCCGGCGCAACGGCGCAGTCGATGGCGCCGGCGCCGTGGCGGCGGCGCCAGTGGCGCCCGCGCCGCAAGCGGAAGGCAGCGCGACCGAGCCGGCGCCCGGCGCCGAGCCGGCCGCCGCGCCAAGGACCGGGCGCGACGCGCTCGAAGGCGAACTGCCCCTGTTCGGCACGGTCATTGTGATCGGCACGCGCGCTTCGCAGCAATCCGGGATCGAGCGCAAGAAGAAGGCCGCGACGGCGATGGATTCGATGGTGGCCGACGAACTCGGCTCCTTCCCGGACCGCAATGTCGGCGAAGCCATTTCACGCATGTCCGGGGTCGCCCTCGACCGCGGCGATTTCGGCGAAGGCGTCAGCGTGGCGGTGCGCGGCAACGCGGCCGAGCTGACCCGGGTCGAACTCGACGGCCAGGCGGTGCAAGCGGCCGGCGGCACCGACATGAACGGCGGCGGCGGCGGGCGCGGCGTCGAGTTCCGCCAGCTGTCCACCGACCTCATCAAGAGCGTCGACGTGGTCAAGGGCGCGACCGCCGACATGACCGAAGGTTCGCTCGGCGGCGGCATCGTCATCAAGACCCGCACCAGCTTCGACTTCAAGCGGCCCTTCCTGTCGATGCGCGCGGCGGCGTCGCAAAGTTCGCTCAACCGCAAGTGGGAGCCGGACCTCAACCTGATCGCCGCCAACACCTTCCTCGACGGCCGCCTCGGCCTGCTGATGAATATCTCGACGACCACGCTGCGCAACGAAGCCCATTCGAGCCAGGTGGCGGCTTCGGCGCAGCAGGGTTACTACCGCTTGCTCGACTTCGACAATTCGCCGGAGAAAACCTTCAGCTTCCTGCCGTCCACCATGAACCTGTCGGACCCGTCCACCACCACGCCCTTCCTGCGCACGCCGCTGACGGGCGGGCGCTTCCTCGATTCGGCCACCCCGTACGAATTGCTCACCAGGTCGGCGGCGGCGCGCAGCAAGGCCGACTGCCGCGCCGCCTTTCCCGCCCTCACCACCGCCGAGCTGGCGAGCGTGACGCCGAGCGCCCAGCGCGGCCCGGCCACCCTCCAGCGCGGCAACGAGCTCATCACCTGCCTGAACCAGTGGGCCGACTACAGCCCGTCCTTGCTGCGCTACTTCGTCAAGCGCGAGATCGACCGGCGCCAGAATCTGGACCTGCGCGCCGACTTCAAGGTCGACAAGTCGCTGTCCTTGTACGCCAAGGCCAGCTACAACAACCGGCGCGACGACAACAGCCAGCTGACCCACGGCCTGGGCAACATCCTCCTCAACCAGGCGGCCACTTTCGGCCCGGCCTACACCGGTCCGACCTCGATCGACAACGTGGCGGCGCTGACGCGCAGCGCGGTGCCGGGCTCCGGCTACTACCTGTACGACACGCCGAGCAGCGTCAGCTACACCGTCTACCCGGGCAGCGTGGCGAACGTCGACCCGGCCTCGGTCACGGTCGACAAGAACCACCACCTGACCCGCTACACGATCAGCGACGGCCAATCCTCGACCGACCAGTTGCACGATATCGCCTCGAACACCTCGCAATACGTGCAGGCCGGCGGCAACTGGCAGCGCGGCCCGTGGAGCGCCGAGTTTTTCGTCGGCGACGCGCGCTCGGAAGCGACCCGCGCGATCAAGCGTGTCGAATTCAAAAACTATTTCGGTCCCGCCACCCTGGCCGTGCAGCCGAACGGCATGTGGACCTACAGCCTGCCGGCCGGCAGCGCCTACAACCAGGCTGATCCGGCCCAGTACGCGGTGCCGTTCCCCGCCTCGGGCAACACGGCGGCCGCGCCGCTGAGCGCCACCAACACGCTGGCGGTGCCGGCCGCCACCAAGGACCAGCAGCCGCTGCTGACCGAGGCGCCCACGATTTTCTGGAACCCGGTGATTCGCGACACCGGCGAGCGCACGGCCAGGCTCGACCTGGCCTACGCGGCGCCGCGCGCGGATGCCTTCTTCACCCGCGTCAAGGGCGGCATCAATCTGCGCGACACCACCGGCGACAGCTGGGACGCCTATGCCGGCAATTCGCTCGGCTACACCATCAAGGCGGCCGTCGGCACCTTCGGCCAGCCCGGCTATGTGCCGGCCGTCTTCCTGCCGACGGCCATGCTGCGCGGTACCGTCATCGGCTGCGTCAACACCCCGGGCTCGCTGGCGCCCGGCGGCAGGGCTTGCCAGTACGGCTACAACCCGAGCCCCGATCCGCGCCGCGCGCGCGAAGGCCAGCTGGTGCTGAGCCAGCAGCAATTCCAAAATTTGATCGGACAGACCCTGACCGGCCAGGCCACCGCCACCAGTTTTTTCAGCGGCGCCGCCGGCCATCCCGCCAGCCAGGTCAGCAACTGGACCGAGATCGATGTCGAGAAATTGTATGGCCTCGTCAATCCGCCCAATCTCAATTTCGACTGTGTCAAGCGCTGCGTCGCCAGCGACGGCAAGGTCTACGACCAGCCGGCCCAGCACGTCAGCGAACGGGCCCAGGCCGCCTACCTGATGACCGACTTCAGCCTCGATCGCATCCCCTTCACCGGCCAGGCGCTGCCGTTCGGCTGGGAGCTGAGCGGCAACCTCGGCTACCGCTACGTGCGCACGCGGGTCCACGGCAGCGCCATGATGAATTTCTCGTCGATCGTCAAGACCGCCGCCTTCAACGCCAGCAACCCCAACGCGGCGGCCGGCATCGTCACCAACACCTTCGCGCGCAACACGGTGATCGACGATACCAGCCACGACTTCCTGCCCATCTACAACCTGGCGCTGTGGCTCAAGCCCGACCAGCTGGTGCTGCGCTACAACCATGCGAAGGCGGTGGCGCGCCCGCCCGTGGGCCAGCTGGTGCCGGCCGGCACCTGCGTGTACGACCAGCGTATCGCCGACGACAATCCGGACGCCGCGCAAAGCTGCAGCGGCACCATCGGCAATCCGGCCTTGCGGGCGCAAATGAACGTGAACCAGAACCTGAGCGCAGAGTTCTATCCGAACAAGGACACCATGTTCTCGGTGGCCGTGTTCCGCCAGGAGGGCAGGGTGGGGCCCGCGCTGGCCCAGGGCGTCAACGGCGCCCGCCTGTTCGAGGGCAGCGGCGAACTCGATCCCGGCACCAGCAAGCCGCTGTCGGACTTGAAGTTCAATGTCACGACCTACCTGAACGGCCCGCCGACCACCCGCAAGGGCCTCGAAGTGGGCGCCAAGACCGCCTTCACCGCGCTGCCGTGGCTGCTGCGCTACACCGGCTTCGACGCCAACTACACCCGGCTGCGCTCGGTCACCTCGACCGAGAACGTGGTCGATCTGTTGACCGGCGCGCCGCTGC
>JBDSTZ010000070.1:0-31127 GCA_039927975.1 Massilia sp.
GTGTGAGCGTACGTAACGGCATCGGCCCCGGCCTGGTGCGCTTTTCGGTGCTGGTGCTCGACGAAAAGGGCAAGCCCCTGCCCAACCAGGAGGTCAAGGTCGACGGCGCCGAGGTGCGACGCGACGTGAAGTACCAACTGGTGCTGCCGATCGACGAGACGAAGCGCTTTTCGCTCTGCACCGTGAAGACCGGCGCCGACGGCAAGGGAGAGTGCACTGTCAAATGGAGCCGAACCGGTACCGAGCAGCAGGAGTGGCTGCTGCGCGCGACCGCGCCGGACGCATCCGCCGCCTCCGTGACCGAAGGACGCTATTTTTTCAGCGCAGGCACGGGCGGCTTGTCGGTGTCGGACGCCGACGCGGACAAGGTACTGGCGGGACAGCCGCTGACGCTGACCTTGCGCTCGCCGCTGGTGCCGGCGACGGCCCTGTTCACCATCGAACGCGAGGGCGTGTTGGCAAGCCATGTTCGCACTGTCAGCAGTAGCGAACAGGCGATCGTCCTGCCGACCGAGCCGCATTACGCTCCGGGTGTGCAGATCAATGTGCAGATCGTGGCCGGCGCCGCGCAAGCGTCGGTCTCGCCGGAGGAGAGCCCAAGCCATTCCGCCGCCTACCATACCAGCGCGCTGTTCGACTCGGCCTCGCACCGTCTGAAGGTCGATCTGGCCACCCCGCATGGGCAGGTGCGACCGGGGCAGACGGTACCGGTCAGCATCAAGGTAAGCCACGGTGCGCGGCCCGCAGTCGGCGCGCGCGTCACGCTGCTGGCCTTCGACGACGCCCTGACCGCCCTGCAAATGAACCTGACGAACCTGGTGCTGGAAAAATTCTGGAAGAACCGCTACCCGACGATGTATTCACGCGAGCTGCTGTTGACCTGGCCGAACACCCTGGCGCTGGGGAAAATGCCGGCCGGCTGGCCGTCCAGCGAATTGCGCGTGCGGCGAATCGGCCTGTACGTGGCGCCGCCGGCGCCCCTGCCGGCCGAGCCGGAGACCGATACGATCCTGGTGACCGGCACGCGCCGCTCTGTGGGGGCGCCGATGAGCCGTGTGCA
Source organism: Massilia sp. (assembly GCA_039927975.1). Classification (GTDB taxonomy): domain Bacteria; phylum Pseudomonadota; class Gammaproteobacteria; order Burkholderiales; family Burkholderiaceae_D; genus JBDSTZ01. Next base: position 1,061 of record JBDSTZ010000070.1, read on the forward strand.
AAATGCGGAAGTGCGGCAAGAAGTGGACGGCATGATCGCCGGCGACGTCGGCGCCTTCCCCGACAGGAATCTAGGCGAGGCAATCAGGCGGTCAATCGGGTTCGCGGGAGGGCCACGCCAGGCCGACAGCGCGCGCACCGACTTTTCCAGCCTGGCGCTGTGGAAGACCGATATCGTCCTGGACCGCAATGGCGAGGCGGTGGTCGCGGTGCCGCTGCGCGATTCGCTGACCCGCTGGCGCATCGTCGCGGTGGCGATGGATGGCACGGATCGCTATGGCACCGGCAAAACCTTCCTGCAGACCCGCAAGAATATCCAGATCCTGTCCGGCCTGCCGCCGAGCGTACGCAGCGACGACACGCTGCGCCAGAAGCTCACGGTGCGCAACGATGGCGAACGCGCGGTGACGCTGCAATTGCAGGCTGATGCCCGGCTGGTGGCCGATCCGTCGCTGCCGCAGGGCGCGGCGCTGAGCGCGCAGGCGCGTGCGGTTCGCGGCCTGGCGCTGCGGCGTTCCGTGACGCTGGCGCCGCACCAGGACAAGGTCATCGACTGGAAGCTGACGGTGCCCGGCGGCCTGAATGCGCTCGACTGGAGCATCGGCGCCGTCAATCCGAAGGTGGCCAACGGCGACGACAACGACAGCTTGAAAGTCATGCAGAAAGTGGTGCCTGCCGCGCCGGTGACCGTACGGGAGAGCACCGTCGTGCAGCTCGACGCGCCGCGCAGCATTGGCGTCGCGCAGCCTCCTGGTGCACGTCCGCTTGGTGGCGGCGTTGCGGTGAGCTGGCGCGCCAGCCTGGCCGAATCGGCGATCGGCTCGGCGCAGGCATGGATGGCGGCCTATCCCTTCCGCTGCATGGAACAGGTGTCGTCGATGGCGGTGGTCGGCGCCGGCCCCGCGCAATGGCAGCAGGCCATGGCGCAACTGCCCAAGTTCATGGATGCCAACGGCCTGGTGAGCTACTTCCCCGGCACCCGCGGCAGCGAAGTGCTGACGGCCTACCTGCTCGATATCTCGGCGGCGGCGCAACTGCCTTTGCCGGCGCCCGAGAAAGTCAAGATGCGGGCCGCGCTGCGCAAGGCGCTGGTCGGCAAGGAGACCGTCGACTGGCTGCCGGCCAACGGCGCGCTGGCGCACCGTTTGGCCTTGCAAGCCGCGCTGGAAGGCGATCTGGGGGATGCGGCGCAAGTGGTGCCGCCCGACCTGAACGCGCTGCCGACCATCGCACTGCTCGACTGGGTGCGCCACCTGATGACGGGCGCCGACACGCCGGCGCGCCGCGCGCGGCTCGACGCCGCTGCCGGCATGCTGCGCAATCGCTTCGACCTGCAGGGCACGCGCCTGACCTGGCGCGGCGACAGCGGCAACACCGCTTGGTGGATGATGTGGACCGATAACGTGGCCACCGCGCGCACCGCTTTTCTGCTGCAGCAGTGGGCCGCGCTCGACCCGCGCTGGAAGGACGACTTGCCGCGCCTGATGCTGGCGCTGGTCGACCAGCAGCGCCTGGGACACTGGGACACCACGGTGGCCAATGCCTGGGCGGTCGCATCGCTGCGGCGCTTTGCCCGCGATGGCGAACGCGGCCCGGTCGGCGGCGTATCGACTGCGACTTACGGCGGCGCGACGTCGGCCCAGCACTGGCCGAAGGACGAGCCGGCAATCCTGCCTTGGCCGCAGCAGGGCGCGCGCGGCACGCTCGAACTGCGTCACGAGGGCGCCGGCGCGCCGTGGGCCACGGTGCGCGTCATGGCCACCATGCAGGGAGACAAGGCAGTCTCGCACGGCATCTCGGTCAAGCGCAGCGTCAGCGCGGTGCAGCGCAAGGTGGCCGGCCAGTGGTCCGAAGGCGACGTCATGAAGGTGACGCTGGAGTTCACCAGCGGCGCCGAAGCCAGCTGGCTGGCGGTGACCGATCCGATCCCGTCCGGCGCCACGATCCTCGGCAAGGGATTGGGCGGCGAGAGCATGCTGGCGCAGCGTTCGGCCGCCGAGACGGGAAGCACAAACTGGTGGAATCGTCCGAGCTACGAGGAACGCGGCAACGACAGCTACCGTGCTTTCTACCAGCGCGTGACGGCCCAGACCTGGACCACCTCGTACACGCTGCGCTTGAATAACGCCGGCAGCTTCGTGTTTCCGCCGACCCGCGTCGAAGCGATGTACGCGCCGGAGATCTTCGCCGAAACGCCCATCGCGCCGCTGCAGGTAAAACCATGATGCGCGCGACCTTGCTGGCCGCGCTGCTGGGCGCCTGCCAGATCGCGCCTGCGGCGCCGGCGCAATTTGGGCAGCAGGGCACGGTTCACGGCGCGGACACCGGCGGCCCGAGCGCCGAGCTGCTGGCCTTGCACGACCCGGATAACTGGCGCGCCGTGCTCGAACACCCGGTCGTCGTTTTCAAGCCCTCGACGCCGCTCGATCCGGCCACGCTGCGTTACCTGGGCTGCAGCGTCAACCGGAAAATGCTGCCGGTGCGGATATTGTCCGGCGCCGCGCGCAAGGCTGCCATCACACGGGTGATGGACGGGACGGAGCCAGGCGAGCAGGCGCGCGACTGGATCGCCGCCCGCTGCGGCGCGGCGCGCTGGCCGCAGCAGGCCGAGGTGGGCTGGGTGTGGGACAAGCGGATTGCCAATCTGTCCGGCCTGCGCGGCGAGGCCACCGTATCCTACTGGCTGACGGTGCGCGGCGCGCTCGAACTGTCGATCAGCTGCGCCGAACTATCGTCGCGCGCCGGCTGCGACCCGCGCGGCCCGATCGACGTCACATTCCCCACCGCGCTGGAACGCCAGGCCGGTGAAGACCTCGTGCTGCAAGGCAGCTCCGGCAAACGCTACCCGTTGAAGGCGCAGGGCTGCGACGGCAAGGCGGTCTGCGCCGCCTTCCAGGCCGCCGGCGTGTTCGACGAGGGCGACAGCCTGACCCTGACGCTGCCGCCCGGCCTGCGTGATGCCGATGGCAATGTGCTGCCGAGGCCGAAACAGCCGCTGCAGCCGATCGACATCCTGCGCTTGCCGGCTTACGTTGGCATGCTCGCGTCGAACGTGGTCGTGCCCTGGCAGCCCGGGCGCGTCCTGTCGATGCCGCTGGCGCTGCGCAATACCGAACCGGAAGTGCCGGTGCGCAGCTGGCGCCTGGCCGGCGGCGCGGCAGCCGTACCCTCCCTGATCGCGCTGCACCGCCTGGTTGAGTCCGGACGTGCGATGCCACCGATGTACGAGCCCACCCCGTATGCGCCGTTCGCGGTGGGCGAGCACCTGCTCGCGTTGATGGGCCAAAAGAGCGCCGCCGCGCACGACCTTGTCGTCCGGCCAGCCGGCAAGGCGATGGACGTCGTCGGCGTGCCGCTGTCCGGTTATGGCAGCTGGCTGCTGCAGGCCGACAGCGGTCAATACGAGGCGGCCATCCCACCCGATCGGCGTGACCGGCACGACTTGCGCTGGGGCGAAGGAGCGATGGCGTCGCTGTCGCTGGTGCAGCTGACCAATCTCGATCTGCACGTCCGCCTGTCGCCAGGCGCGCGTTCGCTGGTCTGGGTCACCGCGCTCGACTCGGCCAGGCCGGTCGCCGGCGCCGAGGTGGAACTGTGGTCCTGCGACGGCAAGCGTATTCTCGCCGGCCGTGCCGACGCCGCCGGCGCCTTCCTCTTCGACCGGCTGCCCGCCGACCTCGAATGCACGGCCGGCGGCCGCGATCTCTGGATCGTCGCGCGCATGGGGGACGACATGGTGCTGCTGCACCTGCGCGATGTCGACACCGCACTGGCGCCGTCCGGCCTGCTCAGCCATACCATCCTGGACCGGGTCCTGCTGCGCGCCGGCGACACGCTGTCGATGCAGACCGTGCTGCGCGCGCAGGCGCCGGCCGGCTGGTCGATTCCCGCTGGCCTCAAGGGCAATCTCACGATTGTCGACCCGATGGGAAAACAGGTGCACATCCAGCCGTTCGAGGCCGACAAGGCCGGCAGTGCGCTCGCCAGCTGGACCATTCCGGCCTCGGCGGCGCTGGGCCGTTACCAGGGCACGGTGAGCACCGAGGATGGCGTGGTCCTCGGTGTCAGCCACTTTCAGGTCGAAGAGTTCCGGGTGCCCGCGTTCGACGCCGGACTCGACGCCGCCACCACGCGGCACGGTGATGGCCAGACCCTGACGCTGTCGGCGCGCCTGCGCTTTCTCGCCGGTGGCGCGGCGGCCGGACGGGAAGTGAGTGTGAAGGGGCACTTCGAACCGCTGGCGCCGGACCGGGTGGGGCGTTTCTGGTTCGCCGATGACCCGGCAACGACGGCGCAAACGCTCGCTTTTCCCGAAGTGCCGCTGCTGGTGCTCGATCGGAACGGCGAGCGGCGCGTGAGCGTCCAGGTGCCGCGCATCGAGCGGCCCGTGTCGCTGTATGCGGAGATGAGTTTCGCCGACCCGAATGGCGAAATCCAGGCCCGCGCCACGCTGCTCGACCTGTGGCCGCAGCGTTACCGCGTCGGCCTGGTTGACGATAGCGGCAGCGTCACCGGACGCGTGAACGCCACGGCCCTGGTGCTCGACCAAAGCGGCAATCCGGTCGCCGGACATCAGGTGAGTTTCGAGGCCGAGCCGATGCCGGCCGCCGGCGCTACACGGATTTTGCTGTGCACTGCCGTCACCGGCGCCGACGGCAAGGCGGCTTGCCGCGCCGGCTACGAGCCCGCCGGTGCTCGGCCACGCTGGCGCCTGCATGCCAGTGCGGCCGAGGCCTCATCGACCGTGCTGGACATGGGGGGCAGACGGTATGGCCCGCTCGCGCCCGGCAATGACATCGGACTGCCGGCTTCCCCCTTGGCCGGACAGCCGCTGGCGCTGGTCTTGCGCCCGCCGTTCGTGCCGGCCACCGCGCTGCTGTCGGTCGAGCGCGACGGCGTGATCGGCCGCCAGGTCTTCGCTCTCGATAAGAGCGAGCAGACCGTGACGCTGCCCACTGACAGGCAGTTTGCCCCGAAGGTCAATCTGGCGGTGGCGTTTGTGCGCGCGGAAGCCCCCGAATCCGACCGCCAGCCCGGCGCCAGGCTACAGCCGCGCAGCGCCACCGCCGTGGCCGAACTCGCGTTTGAACCTCGCACCCATCGCCTGCTGGTCGAGGTCAGCCCCGCCGAAGCGAGCGCGCGTCCGGGCCAGAGCGTCAAAGCGCGCATCAAGGTGGCGCCAGCTGCGGGAGAACCGCCTCTGGCCGGCGCCCGCGTGACCGTGATCGCCTTCGATGACGCGCTGACCGCGCTCAAGCCGAACAACAGCTTCGACCTGCTGCCGGCGTTCTGGCGCGCGCAGCTCTCTGGAATGCGCGGCATGAATCTGTCGCCCACCTCGCTCGACGCCCTGTGGCCCCGCGCGCAAACCTCCTACTGGCCGCCGAACGAAACGCTCAAGCCGCACACGCGCCCGGTGCGCCGGGACGGCGCGCCATCGGTACAGGTGTGGGGCGCCACCCCGTCGACGCAATCGGCGATCGTGCGCAAGAAGGACAGCACCCCGGGCGAGCAGGGCGAAGCGAACGATGGCGCGTATCGTCCCGACCCGATGGCCAGCCGCGCCAATTTCTCGACGCTGGCCTTGTGGAAGACCGATCTCGCACTCGACGCCGCCGGCGAAGCCGTCGCGCAGATCCCCTTGCCGGACGCGCTGACACGCTGGCGCATCGTCGCCGTCGCCCAGGAGGGCGCCGACCGATATGGCGAAGGCAGCGCTTTCGTACAGACACGCAGGAACGTTCAAGTGATCGCCGGCCTGCCGCCGTCGGTGCGCGTGGGCGACCGTCTCGAGCAGCAGCTCACGCTGCGCAATGACGGCGCCAGCGGGGTCACGCTGCAGCTCAAGGCCCGCGCCACCGCGCTGGCCGACCCGATGCGGCCCGATCAGGCCTTGCCCGACACCGGCGCGCTCACGCTCGCACGCAGCGTCAGCCTGGCGCCGCACGAGGACAAGGTCGTCGCGTGGACGGTCGCCATTCCCGACGGGCTGGCCGCGCTGGACTGGCGTATCGAGGCGCGTGACCGCCATGGCGAGGGCGATGCGCTCGATGTGCGCCAGCAGGTCTTGCCGGTGGTCCCGTTCAGGGTGATCGAAAGCCGCACCGTGCTGCTCGACCATCCCGTCACGCTGGCGCTGTCGCTGCCGCCGGGAGCGCTCGCCAACAACGCCGGCGTCAAGGTGAGCTGGCAGTCCGGCCGTGTCGGCGGCGCTCTCAAAGGCGCGCGCGAATGGATGCTGGCGTATCCGTACCGCTGCATGGAGCAGATGAGCTCACGCGCGGTGGTCGCTGGTGACGCCGCCGCCTGGAGCCGCGCCATGGCGCTGCTGCCGGGCTACCTCGACCAGGACGGGCTGGCCGAGTACTTCCCGCACAGCGGCGGCAACGAGGTGCTCACCACCTACCTGCTCGATATCGCCGCCGCGTATGGCCTGGCGCTGCCGGCGCCGGAAAAGTCGCGCATGCAGGCGGCGCTGCGGCGCGCGCTGACCAGTGGATCGAACACCGTCCGGCTGAACGACAATCTGCTGCTGGCACACCGGCTGGCGATGCAGGCGGCGATTGCTCCTTTGCCTGCCGCGCTGGCGCCGGTGGTTCCCGCCGCGCTCGACAAACTGCCCGCCATCGCCTTGCTCGACTGGGTGCGCTACCTGCTCACCACGCCCGACGACGACGAGCGGCGCACGCGCCTGGCCGCCGCCAGCGTTGAACTGCGCAGCCGTTACCGGATCGAGAACGGGCGCCTGGTGTCGCGCACGCGGGTCGACGAGGAAAGCTGGGCGATGATGTGGACCGCCGACGTACTCAATGCCCGTCTGGTCCACTTGGCCGAGCAGTGGCGAAGCGTGGACCCTAGCTGGAACGACGAACTGCCGGCGCTGCGCCAGGGCCTGATCAACAGCCAGAGCGGCGGCCACTGGAACACCACCATCGCCAACGCCTGGGGTGTGGTCGCGCTGGACAGCTTCGCCAGGGCGGCCGAAGCGGCCCTCGGCGGCGTCTCGCGCGCGGTCCTCGGCGGCACAAGCGCCGAAGGCCGCTGGCCAGCGCCGCAGCCGGTCCGGATGGCCTGGCCGAAGGGCGGCGACAGCGTCGTGCTGGCGCTGTCGCACGAGGGCGGCGGCGCGCCGTGGGCCACAGTGCAGAGCGGTGCGGCGATCAAATTGCAGGCGCCGGCCGCACACGGCCTGACGGTCCTCAAATCCTTGAGCGCGGTGGAGCAGAAGGTGCCGGGCCAATGGTCGCCAGGCGATATCGTGCGCGTCACGCTCATGCTCAGCGGCGCCCCGAACCTCGGCTGGCTCGCGCTGAACGATCCGATTCCGTCCGGTGCGACCATTCTCGGCAAGGACCTCGGCGGCCAAAGCGCGGTCACGGTGGCAAATCCGGACGCCTACCGCACGACCTGGCCGGTTCATCGGGAGCTCGGCGCCGACAGCTACCGGGCCTTCTTCGACCGCGCGCCGGACGGACCGTGGCGGACTTCCTATCTGCTGCGCTTTAATAACGCCGGCCTGTTCCAGCTGCCGCCGACCCGCATTGAAGCGATGTACGTACCGGATGCGTATGGCGAAACGCCGAATCCGGCGCTGGAGGTCAAGCCCTGAGGCGGGGCGGCGGGAGGGTTTTCCGCAGACCGCCGCGAAAGTAGACTGGCTGGCGGTCTTGGGTTAAAATCGCAGGTTGATAGCGCGAGAAGTACAATTTTTGCAAGCGCCAGACTTGATTACAACCTTACCATCGCCACCATGAAAAAACTCATCGCACTCACCGTGCTCGCCGGCCTGGCCCAGGTCGCCGGCGCGGCGGATATTGTCGGAAATCCCAAGGCGGCCGCCGCCAAGGTGGAAATGTGCATCGGCTGCCACGGCATCCCGGGCTACAAGGCGAGCTTCCCTGAAGTGTTTCCGGTGCCGATGATTGGTGGCCAGTCGGCCAAGTACATCGAGAACGCCCTGAACGGCTACAAGAAGGGCGACCGCAAGCATCTGTCGATGCACGGCAACGCTGTCAGCCTGTCGGACCAGGACATCGCCGACATCGCCGCCTACTATTCGCAGCAGGGTTCGGCCCAGCCGGCCGCCCAACAACCAGCCCAGAAATAAGGACGGCGCCATGAAAAAACTGATTACCGCCCTGTTCTGCGGCCTGGTCTCCGTCAGCGCCATCGCCGGCGGCAACGTCGCCAACGGCGAAGCCCTGACCAAGAAATACAATTGCGCCGCCTGCCACGGCGCCGACTACAAGTCGCCGATCGACCCCAGCTATCCAAAGCTGGCCGGCCAGCACGCCGACTACCTGACCCACGCGCTGACCGCCTACAAGCGCGGCGACGGTCCGAACGGCCGCAACAACGCCATCATGGGTGGCCAGGTCAAGCCGCTGTCGAACAAGGACATCGTCGACATCGCCGCCTATCTGCACAGCCTGCCGGGCCCGCTGGTGATCCATCGCTGATCAGCCGGTCGCCTCATAAAAAAACCTCCTCGCCTTGCGGTCCGGAGGTTTTTTTTCGCCTGGCCGAATTGTCGGCAGCGTTCAGCGCGACATGCGCTTGCGCACGCACTCGACATACGCCGGCCCATCCGGCGGCAGCCCGGCGCGCTGCGAAGTCCACAGCATCTCGCCCAGGCATTCCATGATCTGGTGATGCGCCTCGTGCGCGCCGATGCGTTCGGTCAGCGCCTGGCAGGCTGCGCGGATGCCGGGCGGCTGGTCGACCGACACCTGCTCGACAATCGACAGGTGCATCGACAGGTGCAGGAAGGGGTTGGCCTGGCCGCCTTCGACCGAATAGTCGCGCGCAATGGCGGCCTCCGGGTCGGCCAGCAGTTCGCTGTATTCGGGATGCTGGCCGATCCAGTCGGCCGCGATGGCGTCCATCGGCGACAGGATCTCGCCGGCGCGCTGCTTGCGGAAGGCTTCGCAAAAGAAGCGCCGCACGTCGTGGGAAGTGGGTGTGAACATGGGCGGTATTGTACCGCGCATAAAAAAACGGCGGTGACCGAGGTCACCGCCATTCATCCATCGCTTACTGAACCATCGGCGCTATTGGCCGCCCAGCTTGTCGGGCTCCAGCAGCGCCTGCGGCTCGGCAGCGGCGTTCTGCAGGACAGGCTGGGCCGCTTCCGGCGCGGCCGGCGCCTGTCGCGGCACATGCGGCTGGCGCAGGTAGCGCGCGGTCTGGCGCCGCTCGTGCGTGTGGCCGCCGTTGGCCGGCCAGGTCAGGAAACGCGACAGTTCCTGCAGCGCGCGCTGGTACACATCGCGCTTGAACTCGATCACCACGTCGAGCGGCACCCAGTACTCGTGCCAGCGCCAGGCGTCAAATTCCGGGTGGTCGGTCAGGCGCAGATTGACGTCGTTGTCGCGCGCGACCATGCGCAGCAAGAACCAGATCTGCTTCTGGCCACGGTAATGGCCGCGGATCTCGCGCTTGATGAAATGGTCCGGCACTTCATAACGCAGCCAGTCACGGGTGCGGCCGACAATCTTGACGTGTTCCTGGCGTAATCCAATCTCCTCTTCGAGTTCGCGATACATTGCCTGTTCGGGCGTTTCTCCATATTTGATACCCCCTTGCGGGAATTGCCACGAGTGCTCGCGCACCCGCTTGCCCCACCACACCTCGTTATTGGCGTTAAGCAGGATGATGCCGACGTTGGGTCTGAACCCTTCACGATCGAGCATAGGTCACCTCGATACTTTCTGCCGGCGCGTGCTCCCTTACATTTTTACCTACAAATCCGGGCGCCCGCCGGCGCGAAAGCGGCGGGAACCGTTTGAATCGGACCCATTTGTATAAAGATTGGACGCATCAGCCAGCTAATCCTTTAAAATTAGGTTGATTATAACTCTCTCTTTTTAAAAAGAATTCATCGATATGCGCGCCTCCCGTTTTTTTATTTCAACTCTCAAAGAAGCGCCGTCCGACGCCGAAATCGTCAGCCATCAGCTCATGATGCGCGCCGGGATGATCAAACGGCTCGGCTCCGGTATTTACACCTACATGCCGACCGGCCTGCGGGTGATCCGCAAGGTTGAAGCCATCATCCGCGACGAGATGAACAAGGCCGGCGCGATCGAGCTCCTGATGCCGCTGGTGCAGCCGGCCGAGCTGTGGCAGGAGACCGGCCGCTGGGACAAGATGGGCCCCGAGCTGATGCGCGTGAAAGACCGCCACGGCCGCGAATACGCGATCCAGCCGACCTCCGAGGAAGTCATCACCGACGTGGTGCGCACCGAGATCAAGTCCTACCGCCAGCTGCCGCTGAACTTCTATCACATCCAGACCAAGTTCCGCGACGAGCGCCGTCCGCGTTTCGGTCTCATGCGCGGGCGCGAATTCACCATGAAGGACGCCTACTCCTTCGACCGCGACCTGGCCGGCATGCAGGCGTCGTACAAGGTCATGTTCGACGCCTACACCGCCATCTTCAACCGCTTCGGCCTGCGTTTCCGCGCGGTGGCGGCCGACAATGGCGCCATCGGTGGCACCGGTTCGCACGAATTCCACGTCATCGCCAGCACCGGCGAGGACGCGCTGGTGTACTGCCCGACCTCCGACTTCGCCGCCAACATGGAAGCGGCCGAGGCGATGCCGGTGGCGGCGTCGCGCCCTGCCGCAAGCGAAGCGCTGACCAAGACTTCCACCCCCGGCACCACCAAGTGCGAGCAGGTTGCCGCCTTGCTGGGCCTCGATCTGTCACGCACCGTCAAGACCATCGCCCTGACAGTCGAGAAGGAAGTGGACGGCAAACAGGTCAAGGAAAACTGGATGCTGCTGCTGCGCGGCGACCATGAGCTCAACGAAGTCAAGGTCGGCAAGGTGGCCGGTCTCGCCAACCACCGCTTCGCCACCGAGGCCGAAATCCTCGAGTGCTACGGCAGCATTCCCGGCTACCTGGGCCCGATCGGCACCAGGCAGCCGGTCACCGTGGTGGCCGACCGCACCGTCGTCAATATGGCCGACTTCGTTTGCGGCGCCAACGAGCAGGATTTCCACTACACCGGCGCCAATTGGGGCCGCGACCTGCCCGAGCCGCTCGTCGCCGACCTGCGCAACGTCGTCGAGGGCGACGCTTCGCCGGACGGCAAAGGCGTGCTGGCGATCGAGCGCGGCATCGAAGTCGGCCACGTCTTCCAGCTCGGCACCGCCTACTCGGAAAGCATGAAGGCCACCTTCCTCGACGAGAACGGCAAGCCGGCGCCGCTGCAGATGGGTTGCTACGGCATTGGCGTCACCCGCATCCTGGGTGCGGCGATCGAGCAGAATTTCGACGACAAGGGCATCATCTGGCCAAGCGCGATCGCGCCGTTCGAAGTGGTGCTGTGCCCGATGAACTACGACCGCAGCGAGATGGTCAAGACTGAAACCGACCAGCTCTACGCCGGCCTGGTGGCGGCCGGCGTCGACGTCATCATCGACGACCGTGGCCTTCGTCCGGGCGCCATGTTCGCCGACTGGGAACTGATCGGCGTACCGCACCGGGTGGTGGTGGGCGAGCGTGGCCTCAAGGAAGGCAATCTCGAATACCAGGGCCGGCGCGATGCCGAGGCGACCCCGGTGCCGGTCGGCGACATCGTCGGCTTCATCAAGGGCAAACTCGCGCAGTGAAGCTTGTCCGCACGCGTGTGAAGTGGGCCGCGCTGGCGCTGGCGGCCAGCCTGGCCTGCGCTCCCCAGGCGATGGCCGGCAACCAGAAGGAGGAGGCCATGGCCGACTCCTTGAAGCTGGCGCTGGCCAACGCCATCAAGGACACGCGCGCGCCCAAGCCGAGTTTTCGCGACGAGGCCGCGCGCCAGCGTTACGAGCAATGGTTCAACGCCATGTCCGAGCGCTTGAAGCGCAAGCTGCCGGACGCCCAGTCGCGCACCGAATTCCTGGAAACCGCCTGGTACGAGTCGACCCGCGCCGGTCTCGATCCAGGGCTGGTGCTGGGACTGATCCAGGTCGAATCGGCCTACCGCAAGTACGCCGTCTCGATTGTCGGGGCGCGCGGCTACATGCAGGTCATGCCGTTCTGGGCCAAGGTGATCGGCGACGACGATCGCCGCAAGCTGTTCCACATGCAGACCAATCTGCGCTACGGCTGTTCGATCCTGCGCATGTACATCGATATGGAAGAGGGCAACCTGTACCTGGCGCTGGGCCGCTACAACGGCAGCCGCGGCCGGCCCGAGTATCCCAACGCGGTGCTGGCGGCGTGGAACAAGTGGAAGCTGTAGGGCGCCGCCTTACGCCATCATTCCGCTAAAATCGTCGACGCTTGAACGCTGCCACCTGGCGTTCCGGGTTAGACTTCACGCTCCCTATTTTCAGAGAGCGATATGCGACTTCTCCCGCTTGCAAGCGCCATCATCCTCGGCCTGCTGACCGGCTGCGCCAGCACCACGCCGGCGCCATCGGCAGGCGCCAAAAACATCCTGTTCTTCCTCGGCGACGGCATGGGCGTGTCGACCATCACCGCCGCGCGCATTTACGCCGTCGGCGAAAACGGCCAGCTCGCGCTCGACACGCTGCCGTACTCGGCGTCCGTCAAGACCTACTCGCGCGATGCACAGGTGACCGACAGCGCGGCCGGCATGTCGACCTACATGACCGGGGTGAAGGTCAACAACAACGTGCTGTCGATGAGCGGCGAGACGATCGCGGCCGCGCCGCTGGCCGACGCCAACGGCAACAAGCAGGTGAGCGCCTGCACCAACGGCGCGCCGGCGCCGACCCTGCTCGAACTGGCGCGCCGGCGCGGCCAGGCGGTCGGCGTGGTCACCACCACCCGCATCACCGACGCCACGCCCGCCGCGACCTACGCGCACGCCTGTCATCGTGGCGCCGAGAGCGAGATCGCCGCCGCCTTGGTGCCGGGCGGGGCCGGCTACAACGGCGCACTCGGTGATGGCGTCGACGTGATCCTGGGCGGCGGCAGCCGCGCCTTCATCGGCGCCGGCAAGGGCGGCAAGCGCGCCGACGGCCGCGACCTGCTGGCTGAAATGGGTGCGCGCGGCTACCGCGTGGTCACCGACAGCGCGCAACTGACATCCACCACGCCGCGCGCCGGCCAAAAGCTGATCGGCCTGTTCGCCCCGGCGAACCTGAGCTTCGAGGCGCTTCGCGATCCGGCCAAAGAACCCGGCCTGGCGGAGATGACCTCGGCCGCGATCGCCCAGTTGTCGACCAATCCGAACGGCTTCTTCCTGATGGTCGAGGGCGGCCAGATCGACGTCGCCCTGCATGCCACCAACGCCAAACGCGCCTTGCAGGAGACGGCGTCCTTCGACCAGGCGATCGCCACCGCTATCGCGCGCATGCAGGTGATCGACCCTGGCCTCAAGCACACCCTGATCGTCGCCACCGCCGACCACGACCACAGCCTGCAGATCAACGGCTACTCGCCACGCACCGGCAAGACCACGGCCGAGGCGCCGGGCGTGCTGGGACTGGCGCGCAATATGGACGGCAAGCTGCGCCTGGACGCCGAGGGCATGCCGTACACGATCCTCAGTTTCGGCACCGGCGAACATCGCGAGCCGGGCAGCCGCGCCAGCGCGGCGCCGCTGACCGACGCCATCGTGGCGGCCGACGATTACCACCAGGAGGCGGCGGTCCGTTCAGGCAAGGGCGGCGAGGCGCACGGCGGCGCCAACGTCTTTCTCGGCGCGCTGGGCGCCGGCGCCGAACGCTTTCACGGCACCATCGAGAACATCGCGGTATTCGACTTGATCAGGGGCGCCAGCGGTTTGTAGCGCAGCGCGCCGGCGTGCAAAACGCGGACCCATAAAAAAAGCCCCGTTTGTGAGAGCGGGGCTTTTTTTGAAAGGCGGCGCATGCTGCCTCTCCGGGATTACTTCAGATGGTCGGAAATGAGCTTGGTCATTTCGAACATCGATACCTGGGCTTTGCCGCCAAAGACAGCTTTGAGCTTGTCGTCGGCATTGATCATGCGGCGGTTCGCTGCATCCTGGAGATCGAGCTTCTTGATGTAGTCCCAGACCTTCTTGGTCACTTCGGTGCGTGGCAGCGGGGTCGCGCCTACGACTGCGGCCAAGGTGGCGGACGGCGTCATGGCCTTCATGAAGGCGGCGTTCGGCTTGCGTGGGGCTGCTGCGGGTTTCTTCGCTGCTGCTGCTTTTGGTGCTGCTGCTTTAGCCGGAGCAGCTTTTTTTGCTGCAGGCTTAGCCGCTGCTGCTGGCTTGGCCGCCGCTTTTTTTGCTGGCGCTGCTGCTGGGGTTTTTTTGGCTGTTGCCATCTTCAAGCCTCCTTAACGAACACATGGGAAATTGCGCAATTGATCGCACCGGCTTATATTGGTGTGGTTTTACTGTTGATGCAAGTCTTTTTCAAAATTTTTTGCCCGTTTTAAGAGGCAAAAGCCCCTTCCGGCGCAGCGGCGGCGCCCCAGAGGGGAATTTGGATAAAAAAAGCCGGCGCCCGGGCGGACCGGGGCCGGCTTCATGCCGTATTCACAGGCGCCGCGCGAAGGCGGCGAATGCGCGTCGATGGCGCACCGATGGCGCATCGATGGTGCGTCGATGGTGCGTCGATGTTGCGTCGATTGGCGTCGATTGTGTTTCGGTTGTGCGTCGATGGTGCGTCGATAGTGCGTGGTGGCTGGCGTCGCAAGCGTCCTCAACTCGCCCCGGACCAGGTCCGAACCGCCTTAGCGCATGCCCGGCATCATGCCCTTCATCCCGCGCATCATCTTCATCATGCCGCCGCCCTTGAGCTTTTTCATCATCGTCTGCATCTGGTCGTACTGCGCCAACATGCGGTTCACTTCCTGCACCTGCACGCCGGCGCCGGCCGCGATGCGGCGCTTGCGGGTCGCCTTGATCAATTCGGGCTTGGCCCGTTCGGCCGGCGTCATCGAGTCGATGATGCCGACCATGCGCCGCACCTGCTTGTCCGCCTGGTCCATATTGGCGCCGCCGGCGGCTTGCTGGAACTGGGCCGGCAGCTTGTCGAGCAGGCTGGCCATGCCGCCCATCTTCTTCATCTGGCCAAGCTGCGCCTTGAAGTCGTTCATGTCGAAGCGCCCGCCCACCTTGATCTTGTTGGCCAGGTCGGCGGCCGCCTTGCTGTCGACGCCCTTGCGCGCTTCCTCGACCAGCGCGAGGATGTCGCCCATGCCGAGAATCCGGTTGGCCATGCGCTGGGCGTCGAAGGCTTCGAGGCCGTCGAGTTTTTCGGACACGCCGGCGAACTTGATCGGCTTGCCGGTGATGTGGCGTACCGACAGCGCGGCGCCGCCGCGCGAGTCGCCATCGAGCTTGGTGAGCACGATGCCGGTCAGCGGCAGCGCGTCGTTAAAGGCCTTGGCAGTGTTGATGGCGTCCTGGCCCAGCATGGCGTCGACCACGAACAGGGTTTCGATCGGCTTGACGGCCGCGTGCACCGCGGAGATCTCCTGCATCATCGCTTCGTCGATGCCGAGACGGCCGGCGGTGTCGATGATCAGCACGTCGTGGTAATGCTTGCGCGCCCAATCCAGCGCGGCCAGCGCGATGGCGACCGGCTTGTCGCTGGCGGTCGAGGGGAAGAAGTCGGCGCCGACCTGCTTGGTCACCGATTCGAGCTGGGCGATCGCGGCCGGACGGTAGACGTCGGCCGAGACGGTCAGCACCTTCTTCTTTTTCTCTTCGCGCAGGTACTTGGCCAGTTTGCCGACGGTGGTGGTTTTACCGACACCCTGCAGGCCGGCCATCAGGATGATCGCCGGCGGCGCCTGCGCGAAACTCAGTTGCGACGCCTCGATCCCGAGGTCGGCGCCCATCAGCGCGGCCAGCTCGCGCTGCACCACGCCGACCAGCGCCTGGCCCGGGCTGAGCGAAGAGATGACTTCCTCGCCGAGCGCTTTTTCCTTCACGCGGCTGATGAATTCGCGCACCGCCGGCAGCGCGACGTCGGCCTCGAGCAGCGCCAGGCGCACTTCGCGCAGCATCTCGGCGGTGTTCGATTCGGTCAGACGCGCCTCACCGCGCATGGTCTTGACGACCTTGGCAAGGCGTTGGGTTAAGTTATCAAGCATGGTCCACCTGGCTAAGAGAGATAGAGGGAAAAGCGCATCGGCGCGAAGCGCGCGGCGGCGTGGCGCGGCCTGCGGCGCAAGGAAGGCGTCATTTTACCTTATGCGCGCAGCGACATTCGGGCGCCGCCCAACCCGCCCTCGGCCGGGCCACTACGGTTTGCGCAAACCCCGGCTTCTAAGTGTTTGACTGGCTGGGGGTTTCCTTATAGTCTTTCCCACTGGCAACACTGAGCGGATGCGCAAGTTTGCCTTTTTTGAATGAGGCGCGGGCAGGCCCCGCACCAAAGCCGGAACATCGACGGCGACATCGACCCATGGAGAGCATACGCATGACTGTATCTATGATCCACAGTATGATCCACAGCGCCATCGCGACGGCGGCCCTGCTGCTGGCATGCGGCGTGCAGGCGCAGGAAGTGGTCCGGCTCGGCAATCTCAAGTTTGCCCATTACGGCGCCGTCTCGTACATCAAGGAGATCGCGCCAAAGTGCGGCATCAAGGTCGAGGAAAAAGTGTTCGCCAAGGGCCTCGACGTGATGCAGGCGATGATCGCCGGCGAACTCGATGTCGGCACCAGCGCCTCCGAGGCGGCCATCGCCGGCCGCGCCGGCGGCGCCCCGATCTTCGTGGTGGCCGGTTTCGCCAAGGGCGGCGCGCGGCTGGTCGCGCGCGCCGGCCTGGCCATCCACGGCGTCAAGGACCTCAAGGGGAAAAAGGTGGGCGTCACGCGCGGCGCGATCCAGGAAGTGCTGCTGATGGCCGAGCTGCGCCAGCATGGCTTGTCCGCCGACAGCGCGCCCGGCAAGGACGTGCAGCTGGTGTACCTGTCCTATCCCGATCTGAACCAGGCCCTGCTGGGCAAGAACATCGACGCCATGATGCAGTCGGAGCCGCAGTCCTCGCAGGCCATCAACAAGGGCTTCGGGGTCGAGCTGATGAAGCCCTACGACACCCCGATCGGCGCGCCGGTGCGCACCATGGTCATGAGCGAGAATTTCTACACCAACAAGCGTCCGCTGGCCGAGAAGTTCATGCGCTGCTTCGTCGAGGCCACCCGCACTTTCATCGCCAGCCCGGCGACGGCGGAAAAATACGTGCGCGAGGTGCTGTTCAAGGGCCAGATCACGAAGGACGACTTCGACGACGCCATCAGCAATGCGCCCTACACCTATGACATCAGCGCGGCCCACATCCAGACCACCACCGACGTGATGGTCCAGACCGGGGTCGGTCGCATGGCCAGGCCGCCGGTGGCCACCGACTGGGTCCGGACCGACCTGCTGGACGCGGCCAAAAAGACCTTGAACGTGAAATAACGGCTGAACGTCAAGTAACGCCTGAACGTCACACGCGCCGCCGGCCATCGGCCAATACCGGGAGAAAGCATGGAAAGCGTACTGAAAATCGAACGCAGGGACCCGCGCAACAAGGAGCGCAAGCGCATCCGCTATTTCGCGCGCCTGCGCGGACTCGGGGTCGGGCTGGTGCTGCCGGCCGTGCTGATCGCCGTGTGGCAGGCGGTGGCGATGGCCGGCCTGGTCAATCCGCAGGTGCTGCCGTCGCCGCTGGCGGTGGTGCAGAAGTGGCTCGCCTACCTGCTGCCCTTGCAGAGCTTTGGCGGCGGCAACTGGCTGGCCTGGGCGTTTTCCGGAGAACTCATCGTCGACGCGCTCGGCAGCATGTTCCGGGTGGTGACCGGCTTCGCGCTCGGCGCCGGCATGGCGCTGCCGCTCGGCCTGGCCATGGGCGCCAGCGCGCGCGTCTACGCCTGGTGCAATCCGCTGGTCCAGCTGCTGCGGCCGATTCCGCCGATCGCCTACATCCCGATGGCGATCCTGTGGTTCGGCCTCGGCAACCCGCCGGCGGTGTTCCTGATCGCCCTCGGCGCGTTCTTCCCGGTGCTGATGAATACCATCGCCGGCGTGCGCCATGTCGACGCCATCTACCTGCGCGCGGCGCGCAATCTGGGCGCCGGCCAGCGCACCATCTTCCTGCGCGTGATCCTGCCGGCCGCCGTGCCTTATATATTGTCGGGTGTACGGATCGGCATCGGCACCGCCTTCATCGTGGTGATCGTCTCCGAGATGATCGCCGTGAACAATGGCCTCGGCTTCCGGATTCTCGAGGCGCGCGAGTATTTTTGGTCGGACAAGATCATCGCCGGGATGATCACCATCGGCATGCTGGGCCTGGCCATCGACATCGGCATGAACCGCCTGAACAACCATCTGCTGCGCTGGCACCGCGGCCTGGAGAGCTAGTATGAGCCGGACGTCGTCGGCATCGCATATCGTGGTCGAGCAGGTGAACAAGGTATTTAACAGCGGCGAGCGCGAGGTCGTCGCGCTGCGCGATATCAGCCTGAGCATCCCGCGCGGGCAGTTCACCTGCCTGCTCGGCCCTTCCGGCTGCGGCAAGTCGACCCTGCTCAATGCCATCGCCGGCTTCGCGCCGCCGAGCTCGGGCAGCATTCTGGCCGACGGCGTCGCCGTCACCGGTCCCGGTCCCGAACGCGGCATGGTGTTCCAGGAGTACGCGCTGTTTCCCTGGATGACGGTGCAGGAGAACATCGCCTTCGGCCTCGAGATCAAAGGTCTGGTTCGCGCCGACATTACCGCGCGCGTCGACCAGCTGCTGGCGATGCTGTCGCTGGGCGATTTTCGCCAGCGCTACCCGAAAGACCTGTCGGGCGGCATGCGCCAGCGCGTGGCGATTGCCCGCGTGCTGGCGCTCGACGCGCCGATCATGCTCATGGACGAGCCTTTCGGCGCGCTCGACGCGCTGACCCGCCGCAATCTGCAGGACGAGCTGCTGCGCATCTGGGCCGAGCTGAAAAAGACCATCATCTTCGTCACCCACAGTATCGAAGAGGCGATCTACCTGGCCGACCGCATCGTCGTGATGACCTACCGGCCCGGCACCGTCAAGCGCGACATGACGGTCGGCCTGGCGCGCCCGCGCGACCCGGCGGCGCCGGCCTTCAATGCGCTCAAGCGCGAGCTGGGCCAGCTGGTGATGGAAGAGCAGCAGCGCCATCATCACGACGAGTTGCGGATGGCCGCCGTCGATTAGCCCGCGCGTTGGGGGTGGCAATGGTGTAAACTTCACCGTATGCAGATCTCCCTCTTTCTCGCCGCCGCCGTGCTCTACGCCGTGTGCGCGGCGTTGCCGGCGCGCTTGCGCGCGGCGATTTCCTCGGTCACCGCGCTGGCCTGGCTGCTGCACGGCGTGGCGCTGTGGCAGGACATGATCGCGCCCGGCACCCTGCGGCTCGGCTTCGCCACCATGCTGTCGTCGGCCTTGTGGGTCTCGGTGGCCGCCTACTGGGTTGAAAACCGCAATTTCGCGCTCGACAGCATGCGCCGCCTGGTGATGCCCTGCGCCGCCGCCGCCTCCGTGCTGCCGGTGGCCTTTCGCGGCAGCCTGGTCTCGCTGCAGGGGCAGGGGCCGGCCTCGGGCTGGCATATCGCCGTCGCCATCCTGGCCTACAGCACCCTCACCCTGGCCGCCTTCCACGCCGTGCTGATGGCGCTGCAGGAGTCGCGCCTGCATTCGCGCAGCGCCGGCGGCGGCTGGCTGTCCGGCGCGCTCGACCAGCTGCCCGCGCTGCTGACCATGGAAAAACTGCTGTTTCGCCTGATCGGCATCGGCTTCGTGCTGCTCAGCCTCACGGTGCTGTCGGGCGTGGTGTTCTCCGAACAGCTGTTCGGCAAGGCGCTCAGGTGGGACCACAAGAACGTCTTCGCGCTGCTGTCCTGGGTCCTGTTCGCCGCGCTGCTGGCCGGGCGCCGCTGGCGCGGCTGGCGTGGCAAGACCGCGCTGCGCTTCACGCTGGCCGGCTTCGCCACCTTGGTGCTGTCGTATGTGGTCAGCCGTTTCGTGCTCGAAGTGGTGCTGCACCGGGGCCTGGTATGAGCCGCCTGCTGTTCTGGCTGGCGCTGGCCTTCCTGGTGGTGGCGGCCATCCGCAGCAAGCTGCGCTCGCCCGCGCCGCCCTCGGTCCGCCAGCGCGCCGCGCCGCGCGGCGCCGCCGCCGAGACCGAGGCGATGAGCTGCTGCGCCCATTGCGGCCTGTACTTCCCGGCCTCCGAGGCGGTGCGCGCCGATGGCCTCGACTACTGCAGTCCGGCGCACGTGCGCCTGCCGGCGAAGTAAGCGCCGATGGCCCGCTGGCAGGCACTCTCGGCCGAGTCGCGCGAGACCTTCTGGCGCTCGCTGCAAACCCTCAACGCCACCCGCATCGTCATCGCGCTGGTGCTGCTGCTGTACCTGAGCCTGGACAACCGCGGCGCCAATCTCGACAGCGCCCTGCTGTACGCCGAAACCTGCATCGCCTACCTGCTGCTCTCGCTCGGCTTCGGCATGCTGACGGTGTTCCGCCAGCGCCGTTTCCGCCTCCAGCTGGGCAGCCAGATCGCGGTCGACCTGCTGGCCATTTCGCTGCTCTATATTAGTACCGGCGGTTTGCGCAGCGGCCTGGCGATCCTCTATCTGTTTCCGCTGGCCGGCGCGGCGATCCTGGCGCCGCTGGTGCTGGCGCTGTTTTCCGCCTCGCTGGTGACCCTGTTCCTGCTGGCCGAGAGCCTGTACCAGCAGCTGTTCCACAACACCAACGGCCAGCTGCTGCAGGCCGGCGTCTACGGCGCCGCCTTCTTCGCCGTGGTACTGCTGGTGAGCCGCCTGGCGGCCAAGCTGATTCGCCAGGAAGAGCTGGCCGCGCGCCACGGCAACGACCTCAAGATCCAGCAGTCGATCAACGACATCGTCATGGCCGACGTCGACGACGGCATCCTGGTGGCCGGCCGCGACGGCCGCCTGTTCACCTGCAACCCGGCGGCCCGCAAGATCCTCGGACTCGGCCAGGAGGACGCCTTCCGGCTCGACCAGTTACCGGCGCTGGCGCCGATCGCCCAGGCCTTCGACGCTTGGCTGGCGCAGCTCCAGCCGGGCGTGCGCTCGGCCGCCGACGCCGCCTTCGTCACCATCAAGCCGGGCCAGGACAGCCTCGACGAGGCCAACCCCGGCACCATGACCGTCTGGCGCGAGCGCGGCGCCCACCTCAAGCTGCGCTTCGCGCGGGTCGAATCGGCCGACGGCGCGGCCGGGCGCTGCGTGATTTTCGTGCAGGACGTCAGCGCCATCGAGGACCAGGCCCAGCAACTCAAGCTGGCGTCGATGGGGCGCCTGACCGCCAGCATCGCGCACGAAGTGCGCAACCCGCTGTCGGCCATCGGCCACGCCACCGCGCTGCTGGCCGAGGACCTGGCCGACCCGGCCTCCAAACGCCTGCTCAAGATCGTCGGCGACAACGTCGCGCGGGTCAACCGCATGGTCGAGGACATCCTGCAGCTCTCGCGCAAGGTGCAGCCGCACGGCGAGCCGCTGCTGCTCGACGCCTTCCTGGCCGAGCTGCGCGCCGAATTTCAGGAAACCCACGGCCTGGCCGGTGATATAGTCTGGCTCGGCGACAGCGGCGCCGCATCGATCCGTTTCGACCCCCTGCACCTGCGCGAAGTGCTGATCAACCTGCTCAACAACGCGGTGCGCTACGCCAGCGGCACGGCCGGCAGCATGCGCCTGTGGACGGTCGACGACGGCGCCGGGCGCATCGAGCTGCACGTGCAGGACGACGGACCGGGCATCACGCCCGAGGTGAGGGCGCATTTGTTCGAGCCCTTCTACACCACCTCGAGCAAGGGCACCGGCCTGGGTCTCTACCTGGCGCGCGAACTGTGCCTGAACAACGACGCCACGCTCGATTACGAATACCGCTACGACCCGCGCGCCTTCGGCATGCGCAAGACCAGCGGCCGCTTCGTGATCACCTGCGCCCAGCCGCCCGGTGGCTAGGGCGCGCAGCGCGGCCGGCCGCATAATGACTATGACCACCAACAAAGAGGCTGTGCCATGAGTTCACCCCGCATCCTGGTTGTCGACGACGAAGCCGATTTGCGCGAGCTGCTCGAAATCACCCTGCTCAAGATGGGGCTCGAAGTTGACAGCGCCGGCACCCTCGGCCAAGCCCGCGGCCTGTTCGCCGCCCACGATTACGCGCTGGTGCTGACCGACATGCGCCTGCCCGACGGCCTCGGCCTCGAACTGGTGCGCGAAGTGGCCGCCAGCCGCAAGAACACGCCGATCGCCGTCATCACCGCCTACGGCAGCGCCGACAACGCGGTCATCGCGCTCAAGGCCGGCGCCTTCGACTATGTCTCCAAGCCGGTGGTGCTGGAAGATTTGCGCGTGATGGTGCAGTCGGCCCTGCGCCTGCCTGCCACCGGCGCGGGGGCGGGCGCGGGCGCCGGCCAGGGTGGCGCGCCGGCGCCGTCGCGCCTGATCGGCCAGTCCGACGTCATGCAGTCGCTGCGCGCCCAGATCGCCCGCCTGGCGCGCTCGATGGCGCCGATCGCCATCACCGGCGAATCGGGCAGCGGCAAGGAAGTCGCGGCGCGCGAAATCCACGCCCAGAGTTCGCGCGCGGCCAAGCCTTTCATCGCCGTCAACTGCGGCGCGATTCCCGAAGCGCTGATGGAAGCCGAGTTTTTTGGCTACCGCAAGGGCGCCTTCACCGGCGCGGCCGACGAGCGCGAAGGCTTTTTTCAGGCCGCCAATGGCGGCACCCTGATGCTCGACGAGGTGGCCGACCTGCCGCTGGCGATGCAGGTCAAGCTGCTGCGCGCAATCCAGGAGCGACGCGTCCGTAAAATCGGCGCCACCGCCGAGGAACCGGTCGACGTGCGCATCATCAGCGCCACCCACCAGAACCTGGCGCACTGCGTCGAAACCGGCAAATTTCGGCAGGATCTGTTTTACCGCCTGAACGTGATCGAACTGGCGCTGCCGGCCTTGCGCGAGCGGCGCGGCGACATGCAAGTGCTGACCGAGGCGATCCTGGCGCGCCTGGCCGGCCCCGGTCACAAGGCCGCGCTCGGGCCGGGCGTGCTCGACACCCTGGCCGCTTACTCGTTCCCCGGAAATGTGCGCGAACTCGAAAACGTGCTCGAACGGGCGCTCGCCTTTGCCAACGACGGTGTGATCGAGGTGGCCGACCTGTCGCTCAAGAGCGCGCGCCTGGCCGACACCCCGGCGCCGCAACCGGATGCGCCCGCGCGCGAGCCCGAGCCGGCCGCCGCGCCGTCGCAGCCAAGCGCGCAAGCTGCCCCGGCGCCGCAGCCGGCGCCCCCATCGCCGGCGCCCCAATCGCTGGCGCCCCAATCGCTGGCGCCCGACGCCCTGCCCAACAGCCTGCCCGACTACCTCGAGCAGGTCGAGCGCGACATCATCGTGCGCGCGCTGGCGCAGACCCAGTTCAACCGCACCCAGGCCGCGCAACTGCTCGGCATCAGCTTTCGCCAGCTGCGCTACCAGATGCAAAAGCTCGGCATCCAGGCGCCGGAGGGCTAGATGGCGCCGTGGACTGTCGACGATAAGGGCTGGTGCCGCCAGGCGCGCCGCTACGATTCGCCCAACTTCGACGCGCGCCCGCCCGGCGCCGCCGTCGAACTGCTGGTGGTGCACAACATCAGCCTGCCGATGGGGCGCTTCGGCGGCCCCCACATCGCCGACCTGTTTACCAACCGCGTCGACTTCCACGCCGATCCCTCGTTCGCCGACCTGCGCGGCCTGCGCGTGTCGGCCCACTTCCTGGTGCGGCGCGACGGCCGCGTGCTGCAATTCATCTCCTGCGAAGCGCGCGCCTGGCACGCCGGCGTGTCCCGCTTCGCCGGTCGTGACCAGTGCAATGATTTCTCGGTCGGGATCGAGATGGAAGGCTCGGACCATGTCGCCTTCACCGATCCGCAATACCGGTCGCTGGCCGCGCTGACGCTGGCGCTGCGCACGCGCTACGGCGTCGCCACGGTCGCCGGCCACGAACACATCGCGCCCGGCCGCAAGACCGATCCCGGTCCCTATTTCGACTGGGATAAATACCGCGACACTCTGTCCTTGTCCTTGTCCGTCGCCGAAGACTTTCCGATAACGATACCCGCGCCACGACGATAAGGGCGAAGGCGGTCGCCGCGACGGCGCTATCGGTCTGCAGGTGTTCGGATGCTTGCGCTACCAAGATGGTGCGCCTATGATGCGCTGACGCTGGCCGTACAAGCCACTCAGGCCATCGACCGCCAACCCAACCATGGATAGAAAAGAGCATGAGCACATTTTTCGCGCGCCGTCGCGCCATCGCCGTCGGGCGCCTGAGCTTGATCCTGGCAAGCGCCGTCCTCGCCGCGACGCCGGCGCTGGCCTTGGCCCAGCAAGCCTATCGCTTCGCGCTCGACCCGTCGGCGCGCGCCGAGGGCGCTGTCCCCATCGCGCGCACCGAACGCTACGACCCGGCCAAAGGCTACGGCTTCACCGACGTCAAGGACGGCAACGAGATGTCGCTGGCAATGAAGCTGGCGCCGGGCGACTACCGCGTGCGCGTGAGCCTGGGCGCAGCGCAGCGGCAGACCCGCACGACCTTGTGGGCCGAAGACCGGCGCCTGATGGCGGCGCCGGTCGTGCTGCGGCCGGGCGAGCAGCGCACCGTCGAATTCATCGTCAACGTGCGCAACCCGGCGCTGCTCAAGTCCGAGCATGACGTCACTCCGACGCCCGCGGTGCGCCTTCTCGGCGACGAGACGCGGCCGGACAACCGCACTTGGGACGAGCGTTTGACCGTCGCCGCCTCGGGCGACGTGTCGGCGCTGCGCGCGATCGAGGTGGAGCCGGTGTCGGCAAGGCGCATCTTCCTCGCCGGCGATTCGACCGTCACCGACCAGGCGGGCGGCGACTACGCCTCGTGGGGCCAGATGCTGCCGCGCTTCCTGGCGGGCGGCGTGGCGGTCGCCAACCACGCGCGCAGCGGTGAAACCATGAAGTCGTTCGTCGCCTCGCTGCGCTGGGATAAGCTCCTGAGCGACGCCCGCGCGGGCGACATATTGCTGATCCAGTTCGGCCACAACGATCAGAAGCAGCAATGGCCGCGCACCTACCTCGATCCGGACCTGGGCTATCCGGCCTGGTTGCGCGCGTTCGCGGCTGAGGCGACCCAGCGCGGCATGAAGGTCGTGCTGATCGCGCCGGTCGCCCGCCGTTCCTTCAACGCTGCCGGCAAGATCACCAATACCCTGGCCGGCTACGACAGCGCGGTGCGCAAGGCCGCCGCCGAGCTGAAACTCCCGTTTGTCGATTTGACCGCGCTGACGACGACCCTGTACGAGACGCTGGGGCCGGCGAAAAGCCCGCTCGCTTTCGCCTCCAAGGGCGCCGACAAGACCCATCACAACGCCTACGGCGCCTGGCTGATCGCCAACTGGGTGGCGGGCGCGCTGACCGATCCGGCCAACGGTCTCGATGTCAAACCATCGCGCGATTTTGCCCCGTTCGATCCGGCCAAGCCGCCGGATCCGTCCAATGTCGAGCTCACGCCGTTTGACTGGCCTGTCATGCGTGAACAGGTGAGCGCGGTCTCCGGCAGCTGAGGCGCGGCGCGCTCCGGGAAGCCCTCAAGCCTCGATCGTCGACACTTCCGCCGCCGGACGGCTCTTGCGTATCACATGGCCGGTGTCGGCCGCAACCCGGTTGCGCCCGCTGTTTTTCGCCCGGTAGAGTTGCTCGTCGGCCCTTTTGATGACCTGGCCGATTTCTTCGCTGGCGTCGTGCTGGGCGACCCCGAAGGAAGCGGTCACGCGCAGCGCCTCGGGACAGCTGGTCTCCAACAGGCTGAGCCGCAACTTTTCCGCCAGCGCGGTGGCCTGCACGAGGTCGCATGTCGGACACAGCAGCAAAAATTCCTCGCCACCCCAGCGCACCAGCCGGTCCGCGCTGCGCACCTTGGCCGTGATTGTCGCCGCGAATTGGCGCAGCACCAGGTCGCCGACCGCGTGGCCATGCCCGTCGTTGATGTGTTTGAAATGGTCGATATCGATAAACACGATCGACACCGGGTCGGCCATCAGTCGGGACGTCGCCATCAACTCCGCCCGCAAACCCTGGCGGTTCAAGACGCCGGTCAAGGGATCCCGATGCGCTTGTCCGGTCAGCTGCTCGGTCTCCAGTTTGAGCGCGCGGTTGACCTCGTTCAATCGCCGCAGCTGTTTTGTGCTCGTCTCGAGCGCGCGCCGCAATGTGAGCGACAGCAGTCCCGCCCAGCCCATCGCGCTGGCGATCCATACACCGATGAGAATGGTGAGCAGGCGGTTCTTGGTGATCCATTTTCCATGGAAGCGGATGGACCGCAGCGTGAACACATGGTGGCCGGTCGTGATCTCGGGCGGCGTCGCCAATTCGACACCGATGACGTTATCGATGTGCAAGCCGGCGCGTTGCAGCGGCGGTTGAACCTTGAACTTCCACCAGGCCGCGACATAAAAGTTGTCAAGCGGGACCGTTGCCGGCCGGCCCGATGGAATCTCGAATGGGTCGACTTCATTCGGCTTGTTGGTCTGCCATTGTCCAGGCGTCGACCAGTCGCGCTCGAAATTGAGCAGGGCCAGCTTGGCCGTGTTGGGGCCGTCACCCGAATGGCTCAGATCGACACTGACCGAATCGAAATCGGACAGGTCCACGCCCGCGTCCGTTTCGCTGAGGCTGAACTCCATTTTGCAGTAAGGCCATTGAAATTTATTCCGGACGATGACGCAGTCCATTTCCAGCGCGTCGCCCACGCGCCGCAATGTCACGCTGCTGTCACCGCCGGCTGCGCTATCCGAACTGGCTGTCGGCGCTCCCGGCGAGCGCGCCGACAGCTCGACAACCTGTTCCATGCCCAGCCTTTGCCACAGCAGGAGCGCGCACGTCAGCGCCAAGAGAATGCCAAAGAATCCCGGGGCGTGGCGCAGCGAAGTGTCGACGCGGTTGGGCGATCGAAGGGCGTTAATAGAGTAGGGCATAGGACTCGCAGCGGTCTCGAGCGTCACCGCCGGGCGGTTGGACGCCGGACGCGGTAAGGTTGGATGCAATGGAGCGGGGTGAAGGCGCCAATATCAGCTCGCAGCGGGGCGTGGGTGCGACAGATGCTCGAATGTAACATTCATTGCCGAGGGCGTCAAAACCTTGTGACGCCGATGGGCAGTCCGGCGCCAGACCGACGTTGTTTTCCTGCGCCGGCGGCGCCATGGCCGCCGCCCTGCGTGCCCCTTTTGAACTATTGCGCTATTTGTAAGGCGGCGCGCCGGGTACCGCGTCCGGCGCGACGCTGCCGGCTTGCCCGCTCAACACGATCAACTTCCGCTTGTTGCTGCGCAGCTCGTCGAGGGCGCGTTTGAAATAGCGCGATTGAAGCAGTCCAAGACTGCCGTCGGCCTGGGCGGCCTGGAGGCCGCGTTCGAGCCGCCCCGCCAATGCCGTGTTGTGCTTGTTGACGTAAAAATAAAAAGGCGCGTCCAGGTACAGAAGCAATTTGTCCTCGATGGCCAGCGCGCTGTTTTCCGGCAGCGCGACTTCATGCCAGGCTTCATAGAGACCGCGCGGGCAGTAATCGAAGCGTTTCATCTCGAGCATCCGGAACAGGGAGGCGTTCGTCAACGCGGCGACGATGGGAAAGCCTCGCTGGCGCATGATTTTCGTCACTGCCCATTGCTGCCCCATGCCGGCCGTCATGCGCCGCAGATCGTCGGCGCTGCCGATGTTGTCGAAGCGCGCCTGGTCGCCGCGACGGATCATCAGCACGCGGTAATTGTTCAGCTCGCCGAGCAGGTCGACCCGCACCGGCGACAGCGCGCGGTCACGCTCCGCATGGTGGGCCAGCCAGACGATATTGACCGCGCCCTGGCGCTGCACTTCATCGATCGAGCGCGCGATCGACATGCGGCGCGGATCGGTCTTGATGTGGTAGGGTCCGTCGCGCGCAACGGTTTTTTGCAGCGCCAGATCGAGCAATTCGTGAAAATAGGCTTCCTGCGGGCGGTCATTCCGATCATAGGAGGGGACCACCAGGCGCGCCGGTTCGGCGCCGCGCGCCGGCCGTTCCATCGGCGCGAACGCCAATACGGCGCTCAATGCAAGTAGCCTGGGGAACAGCCTCGGCATGACGTGCCTTCCGAATTGGGGCAGATGATCAAGCCTACCAGATTGAACAGTCCGGCGGCGCATACGCGCGCCCCCGTATGCACGCATAAAAAAGCGGCATCGCGGCGCGCCAATCCGGGGAGAATGCTGCCCGAAAATGATGCAACGTTAGTGACCGCTAACCCCGTGATCCAGTTCGCTGCTGGGCGCCCGAATGTCAAGGGCGGCGCACCGAAAAAATAGGGTTAATTTAGTATTGCAAGGCAATCGGACAGGCACTACAATTAGTCCCATCTTGAAGCAAGATACTAGATGTAGTGGTAAAGGGAGTTCTCCCCTCGCTGTTTCGAAGTGATCTCAACAGATCCCATAAGGCCGCGAACTTGCGTTATCCACCCAGCGATCGATCTCTCCGCCGACCCGGCATTCCGGTTTGGCAGGGGGCGCTTTTCGCCGGCATTTTGTAGCTCGTTTTACCCGGTTTTATCGTCAAACCGTTTATAGAATTAATTTGTAAAAGTATGGAAGGATCGCCTTATCCGGCGGTCTAATTTAGATAACAATGGCGGCGCACCGCATGCCGTTCCTGGAGGTTCAATTGCAAACATCCCAAGACAGTTCCATTCATTCCCCGCAGGTCACCCCAGGATCGACCGCCCAAGCCCCTGAGCAGGGCGTCGCCGCCGCCGCGCATGGCGACTACCGCATCATCCGCCGCAACGGCGCCGTCGTCGCCTTCGAACCGTCGAAAATCGCCATCGCCGTCACCAAGGCCTTCCTCGCCGTGAACGGCGGCCAGGGCGCCGCCTCGGCGCGCGTGCGCGAACTGGTCGAGCAATTGACCAACAACGTCGTGGGCGCGCTGGTGCGCCGCCATCCGGGCGGCGGCACCTTCCACATCGAAGACGTGCAGGACCAGGTGGAACTGTCGCTGATGCGCTCGGGCGAGCACGACGTCGCGCGCGCCTACGTGCTGTACCGCGCCAAGCACATGGAAGAGCGCCGCCTGGCCAAGGAAGCGCAGGGCGCCGCCGGCGACATCGCCGCGCCGCAGATCCATGTAGTCGAAGCCGGCGTGCGCCGTCCGCTCGACATGAACGAGGTGCGCGACCTGATCAACGCCGCCTGCGTCGGCCTTGAAAAGCACGTCGACGCCGACGCCATCCTGGCCGAAACCGTCAAGAACCTGTACGACGGCGTGCCGGTCGAAGAGCTGCACAAGTCGGCCATCCTGGCCGCCCGCGCGCTGATGGAAAAAGACCCGGCCTACAGCCAGGTCACCGCGCGCATCCTGCTGCACACCATCCGCAAGGAAGTGTTCGAGAAGGAAGTGCCGCAAGCCAAAGCGGCGGCCCACTATATAGAGTACTTCCCGAAATACATCGCCAAGGGCGTCGCCGCCGAGCTGCTCGACCCGGCCCTGGCCACCTACGACCTCGACAAGCTGGCGCGCGCGCTGGTGGCCGACCGCGACCTGCAGTTCGGCTACATCGGCCTGCAAACCCTGTACGACCGCTACTTCCTGCACGTGCGCGACATCCGCATCGAAATGCCGCAGGCCTTCTACATGCGCGTGGCGATGGGCCTGGCCCTGCGCGAAGCGAACCGCGAAGCGCGCGCCGTCGAGTTCTACCACCTGCTGTCGTCGTTCGACTTCATGAGCTCCACCCCGACCCTGTTCAACTCCGGCACCCTGCGCTCGCAGCTGTCGTCGTGCTACCTGACCACCGTCTCGGACGACCTGGAAGGCATCTACGACGCCATCAAAGAGAACGCGCTCTTGGCCAAGTACGCCGGCGGCCTCGGTAACGACTGGACCCCGGTGCGTGCGCTCGGCGCCCACATCAAGGGCACCAACGGCAAATCGCAAGGCGTGGTGCCGTTCCTGAAAGTGGTCAACGACACCGCCGTCGCGGTCAACCAGGGCGGCAAGCGCAAGGGCGCGGTCTGCGCCTACCTGGAAACCTGGCACATGGACATCGAGGAATTCCTCGACCTGCGCAAGAACACCGGCGACGACCGCCGCCGCACCCACGACATGAACA
>JBDSTZ010000071.1:0-5844 GCA_039927975.1 Massilia sp.
GACGTACAGCGCGATGAACGCCAGGTCGGCCAGCCAGAGCCATTGTTTGCGGGTGTGCAGGATTTGTTCCATTGCCGACATTATGCCGTGCTTGCAGCGGCGCGGGCACGCAAATCTCGGCCTAAGGGAAACCCGTACGCGTGCACCCGAATTGTGCACCCTGGAAAGGCTACCTACACTTGCATCACTTTCTCGATTTCAATATTTTCCATGCCCGCCACCCAGCCTCCCCCTGTGACCCAACGCGCCGCGCCCCTGTCCCGCGCGCCGGACGCGCCCCTGGGCGCCGGGTGCCTGCTGCTGCCGGTGCGGCGCGCTACCGATGTGGACGCCGCGCTGCGCCATGTGCAAACGGTGCGCGGCGATGGTCCGCTCAAATTGATCTTTTTGCATGTCGCAGCCGGGGCCACCGGCGCGCCGGGGGTGCACCCGGAAGACGACGAGGCCGGCGCGGCGCTGCTGGCGCACGTGGCGGCGCACTGCGCCCTGTTAGAGCTCAGCTACGACAGCTTCATCGTCGGCGGCGACCCGGTGTTCGCCATTCTCGACACCGCCGAGATGCTCGGCTGCGAGCGCATCGTGCTGCGGCTGGGCCGGCGGCGCGGCCTGCTCAGTTTTTTCTCCCCTGAAACCGTCCGCCAGGTCACGTCGCGCCGCCGCGATGTGCCGGTGGTGCTGGTCGATGCCTATGGCGCCCTGATCGAAGATTGCGAACAATGAAACCGACCGACCACTCCAGCGTTTTCCAGGCGCGTCTGATGCGCGGCGCGCGCCCTTCGGTGACGATCCGCAGCGGCGCCGACCGGCGCCTGGCGCCGCGCGCCTACTGGCGCGAACTGACCAAGCTGACGCTGCGCGCGGCCTGGCACCGCGGCCACACCGAGGACTGGCTGCGCTTGCTCAATTCGCACCCGGCCTTCAGCGAAATGGTGGCGCACTGCCCGCGCATGCTCTACAAGATTTATCGTCCCTATCTGAGCGGCGCGCTGCCGATGGCGGCGCGGCTGGCCAGCTTGAGCGCGCATTACGATTGCATCTTCCGGCGCGGCCTGGCGCCGCTGGTGGTGCAGGCCAGCAGCGCGGCGCTGCCGCTGGCGGCGATCGACAGCAAGAGCGCGCTCGGCTATTCGATCGACCTGCGCGCGGTCGGCACGCTCGAACGCGAGGGCGAGCTGGTGCTCCAGCTGAGCCTGGACGGTCAAGCCCTGTACTCGGTCGCCTTTACCTTTTCGGCGCCGGGCGAGGTCAGCATCGGCTGCATCCAGGGCAGCAAGGGCGAGGCCACGCTCGAGCTGATCCGCCAGGCCACGCGCGAGCTGCACGGTTCGCGGCCGAAGCAATTGCTGGTGGCGCTGGTGGCCCAGCTCGGCCACGCGCTCGGCTGCAGCCGCCTGCGGCTGGTGTCGAACGCCAACCGGGTGGTGCTGAGCGCGCTGCGCCAGGGCCGGGTGCAGTCCGATTACGACCAGCTGTGGCGCGAGATGGGCGCCTGCGTACGCGCCGACGGCGACTTCGAACTGCCGTGCGCGCCGCTGGCGGCGCCCGATCTGGCCGAGGTGGCCTCGAAAAAGCGCTCGGAAGTGAAAAAGCGCCATGCCATGCTGGCCCAGCTCGAACAGGCGCTGGTGGCGCGCTTTTGCCCGCCCGCACGGACGCCACTCAGCCTGGCCTACGACGCCGACGCGCGCACCGGGGCGGCCAACCTGGCGGGACGCCAGGCCGCCTGAGGCGCGGCGCCAGGCCACCCGAGGCGGGCGGCGCGACCCGCGCTCGCTTATAATGACGGCTCTTTTGTCCGCCACAACCGCCTCCGCCGCCATGTCCGCCGCCACCTCCCACGTCAATATCGCCGCCTATAAATTCATCACCTTCGACAACACCGAGGAGATGCGCCCGACTTACCAGGCGCTGTGCAAGGAACTGGGCCTCAAAGGCACCATCCTGCTCACGCCCGAGGGCATCAACCTGTTCCTGTCGGGGCCGCGCGAAAAGATCGACCATTTCCTCGCCTGGCTGCGCAGCGACTGGCGCTTCGCCGACATCATGGTCAAGGAAAGCTATTCGGAAGAACAGTCGCACAAGCGCATGCTGGTGAAGATCAAGAAGGAGATCATCACCATGCGCATGCCGCTGATTAAGCCGGAGCTCGGCCGCGCGCCGGCGGTCAACCCGACGACCCTCAAACGCTGGCTCGACCAGGGCCACGACGACGCCGGCAAGCCGGTGGTGATGGTCGACACCCGCAACGCCTTCGAGGTCGACGTCGGCACCTTCGACAACACGATCGATTACCGGATCGCCAAGTTCACCGAGTTCCCCGAGGTGATAGAGGCGAACAAGGCGGCGCTGGCCGACAAGACCGTGGTCACCTTCTGCACCGGCGGCATCCGCTGCGAAAAGGCGGCCATCCACATGCAGAACATCGGCTACGACAGCGTGTACCAGCTCGAAGGCGGCATCCTGCAGTATTTCGAGGATGTCGGCGGCGCCCACTACAAGGGCGACTGCTTCGTGTTCGACTACCGCACCGCGCTCAACCCAAAGCTGGAACCGACAGTGACGGTGCAGTGCTTCGCCTGCCGCGCGGTGGTCACGCCGCGCCAGCAGCTCGACGCGCGCTATGTGTACGGCGAGTCGTGCCCGCACTGCGCCGAGGACAATGTCGAGGACAATGTCGAGGACAATGCCGAAGATAAGGCAGCGGATAAGTCAGCCGCGGCGACCGACGGTGTGCCCGGCACGGCCGCGCCCTGAGCGCTAGGGTTCGAGCCCGCGCGGCTTGAATATCCAGCGCCGTCCCAGATAGAAGCCGTTGATCGCGACCAGCGGCAGCGACACCAGCTTACCCAGCAAGGCTGCGCCGCCGAGGGCCTGGGCGGCGCCGACCAGCGCGATGGTGATCAGGTAATTGAGCGCCACCAGGCACAGAAAGCGCAGCAGCGTGGCCGCGCTGGTGAGACTGTTGAAGGTCACCCTGGCGTGGAAGGCGTAGTTCACCAGCAGGCCGGCGAGAAAGCCCCCCGAGGCGGCCGCCAGCGAACCGGCGCCGCGCAGCAGCAGCACTTGCATCAGGCCGATGTCGACCAGTGCGCTGAGCGCGCCGCCGGCGATAAACACCAGGAACTGGGCCGACAGGAGCGCCGGCCTAGCCACCGGCCACGCGCCGCGCGAGTTTCTTGTGGAGCGGGCGGGTCGGCACCGCCGCGATATCGCTGGAAATGAAGGCCAGGATCAGTTGCACGCCCATCAGGACCGGCAAGGCCGACAGCATGACGGTGCCGGCCGGGGTTTCGTGGCCGGCGCGCGCCGACGCGACCCAGTGGATGCCGCCATAAATCACCCCGAACAGGAACAGCAGCACGCCGAGCGGCAGTTCGATCGAGGCCAGCGTCATGTTGCGCAAGTAGTAATTGTAGAACAGCCGCTTGATGAAGTTGCGCGCGTGCTTGCCGAGAAATTCGGTCGCCACGCGCGAAATCTTCAGGTTGCTGACCTCGTCGCCGTAATGGGCGTCCATCGGCACGTCGACCACCACCGCGTGCAGCGTATTGAGGCGAAACAGCATGTCGGTTTCAAAGAAATAGCGCCGGCTGATTTTAGCGAACGGCAAGTGCCGGGCCGCGCTGGCGTGGATCGCGGTATAACCATTGGTGGGGTCGAACAAGTCCCAGTAGCCCGAGGACAGCTTGGTCATGAGCGAGAGAATGGCGTTGCCAAACAGCCGCAGCGGCGGCATGGCGCCGATCTTTTCGAGGTTGAAGAAGCGGTTGCCCTTGGTGTAGTCGGCCTCGCCGGCCAGGATGGGCGCGACGAATTCGGCCAGCAGCGCCGGATCCATCTGGCCGTCGCCATCGATCTTGACGATCACCGCCATGCCGGCCTCGATCGCGGCCTGGTAGCCGGTCATGACGGCGCCGCCGACGCCCTGGTTGACGCTGTGGGTGATCACGCGCACGCGCGGATCGCGGCAGTGCTCGCTCACCAGCGCGCCGGAGCCGTCCGGGCAGCAATCGTCGACCACGAAGATGCGCGCCACTTCCGGACCGATGCGTTCGAGCACGCCGAGAATCTGGCCCGTAACCCGATAACTGGGAATGACGATCGCGATGGCGGACTGGCTTGGCATGCTGCGTTCCCTCCACTTAGAAGAACAACATTATTGCTGAATTTGCAGCGAAACCCAAGCGAATCGGCCAATCTCGGCGCCGGACCTGCGCCACTGTCGCGCGCGACGCTTCCGTGAGGCCCGATGCTATAATTGTTGACGTTAATGTAATATGACTGCCAACGCATCGCTGGCGCGCCACCGGGGCCTGCATGGCACAGTGCGTGCAGCGCAGCCCGTTGGCTCGCCAAGACTCCAGCGGCGCGGCGACGGCCGATTGTTCCGCCCCTTCGCGACACAATGGTCTCTCAGCACACGCATGATTAGTTTCCCTATGCTCAACAGCGTCTGGCGTTATCGCGGCTTTATCCAGGGCAGCATCCAGCGCGAATTCCAGGCCAGGTACCGCAATTCCCTGCTGGGGGCGGCATGGACCATCCTCAATCCGCTGTCGATGATCCTGGTCTACACGGTGATTTTTTCCAAGGTGATGGGCAACCGCCTGCCGGGCGCCAGCTCGGCCTTCGGCTACAGCATCTACCTGTGCGCCGGGGTGCTGACCTGGGGCTTGTTCGCCGAGATCACCACCCGCAGCCAGGGGGTGTTCCTGGAAAACGCCGGGCTGATGAAAAAACTCCAGTTTCCGCGCATGTGCCTGCCGCTCATCGTGGTGGCCAACGCCGGCATCAATTTCGCCATCATCTTCGGCCTGTTCAGCGCCTTCCTGCTACTGTCGGGCAACTTCCCCGGCTGGGTCTACCTGGCCGTGTTTCCCGTGCTGCTGGTGCAAACCCTGTTCGCCATCGGGCTTGGCATCATCCTCGGCGTGCTCAATGTGTTCTTTCGCGATGTCGGCCAGTTCTTCACCATCGTGCTGCAATTCTGGTTCTGGCTGACCCCGGTCGTCTACCCGGTGGCCGCCCTGCCCGCCGCCGCCCGCGCGCTGCTGGTGTGGAACCCGATGGCCGCGCCCATCATGGCCTACCAGAGCATCCTGGTGCACGGCGAGGCGCCGGACTGGCGCACCCTGTTGCCGCTGCTGGCGATCGGCCTGGCCTGCTGCCTGTTCGGCTTGCGCCTGTTCCGCAAGCGCGCCGGCGAAATGGTGGACGAACTCTGATGGGCAGCATCACCGTCAGCCAGCTGGGCAAGGCCTACAAACTCTATCCGAGCCGCTGGAGCCGGCTGGCCGAGTGGATGCTGCCGTTCCGCGGGCGCCGCCACGAACTCAAGTGGGTGCTGCGCGATATTAATTTTTCCCTCGCGCCGGGCGAGGCGGTCGGCATCATCGGCATCAACGGCGCCGGCAAGAGCACCCTGCTCAAGCTCATCACCGGCACCGCCCAGGCCAGCTGCGGCAGCGTGGCCATCGGCGGCCGCGTCGCGGCCCTGCTCGAACTGGGCATGGGCTTTCATCCGGAATTCACCGGGCGCCAGAACGCCTACCTGGCCGGCCAGCTGATCGGCCTCACCAGCGCCGAGATCGACACCCTGATGCCGCACATCGAACAGTTCGCCGATATCGGCGACTATATCGACCAGCCGGTGCGGGTCTATTCGTCGGGCATGCAGATGCGCCTGGCCTTCAGCGTGGCCACCGCCAGGCGCCCCGACGTGCTGATCGTCGACGAGGCGCTGTCGGTCGGCGACGCCTTTTTCCAGCACAAGAGCTTCGAGCGCATCCGGCAATTCCGCGAGCTCGGCACGACCCTGCTGATCGTCAGCCACGACCGCGCCGC
>JBDSTZ010000072.1:0-36760 GCA_039927975.1 Massilia sp.
CGGCCAGTTTGAGCAGTTCCGGATCGGGCTTGGCACGCTTGTTACGCTTTACAACGGTCATTTTTTCTCCTTGATGGCGGCAGTGTCCTGCCAAATGACCGTTTACACAAAATTATTTACACCCTCCGTCGAGTACCTGCTCGACATTCCAGATCCACTCTTCCGGCAGCACCATGCCATTGTTTTCCCTGATGATGACCAGCGCCAGGCTCCACATCAGCTGCATCGCTTCGGCGTCGTGGAAGGTGCCGAGCAAGCTGGGCGATTCCTCTACAAGGTCGATGACCCGATGCCGCTTGGAGTCGATCATATCGCGCCACGCCTCGCAACGGCCACCGGGTTCAAACCGCCATCGAATCAACATGGCAAGCAAGGCGGAAAGCCGGTCGGAAAGCTCGAATTTCCCGGTCTTGGCGACGTCTTCGATCTCGTCGGCCAAATGAAAAATGTCGAGGTCGCTGAACTTTCCCTGGCGCAGCAAGTTCGCTTGCTCATTGGCCCAAGCAACAATATCGGTTTCGTATGGCGTGCCCATGAGCGGTCTCCCTCGACAGCGATGATCACTTTTCGTACTCTGGAAAGAATGTCTCGTCCAACACCTCTTCGATCGACCAGATCCACCGGTCGGGAAGCGCGCGAAGATGGGTCTCGCGTTCAGCGATACTTTTAGCGTCGTGCCATACACCGTTCATCCGCATTTCGTCGTCGAATATCCTGCGCAGGCTCGGCGATTCTTCAAGCACAATGCCGATCTTTGTCCGCTGGGCGCGAATCGTCGACTCCCAGCTGCTGCCGCTCCGGTTGTGCTGGAATTTCCACTTGAGCAGATGCGCCACCAGGACCGCCAGGCGGCTTTCCAACTCCCTGCGCTCGCTTTTGCCCACGTCCTCGATCTCCTCAGCAATGTGCTTGAGGTCGAGCGCG
The DNA here is from genome assembly GCA_039927975.1 of Massilia sp. Taxonomy (GTDB): domain Bacteria; phylum Pseudomonadota; class Gammaproteobacteria; order Burkholderiales; family Burkholderiaceae_D; genus JBDSTZ01. The sequence continues at coordinate 925 of JBDSTZ010000072.1, forward strand.
GCAAAGTCGCCAGCGCGCAAGAAAGCGGCTTGCTCGCTGGCCCAGGCAACAACGTCGGTGTCGTATGGTGTACCCATGAGCCGTCTCCCTCGAAAACCATGATCACCTTTTGGCGGAACGCGCCCGCCGACAAGGTCAATCGTGCGCGCGATCGTTGTCCGTTTTGACAAGGTTGGCGGCGATCCGTTCCTTCAAACAGGCGGGGCACCAGCAGGTGGCGCCGGCGCTATCGGGCAGCGGCAGCCCGGCCGGCGCCGTCATGCACCAGCAGGGCGCGTCGCCACCGTCGGCCACGGCGCAGTGGAATTCGATGCCGCAGCGGGCGCACATGCTCATGCGTGGCCTCGCGCGGCGGCTTGCGGGAATAGAGTGGACGGCATATTCCACCTACCTTAGTGGATCAGGAATTAAAATACAACAAGATCACCCTATAATGGCAAACACATTCCCCGGTTGCCTGTAAAATTCTGCAAAATCATTTTTGGACCTCCCATGACCGCTCCCCTGCCCAGCCTGAAGACCGACCAGCATGCCGACCTCGCCGCGGTCTCGCCTCAGATCAAGGCGCAAATCCTGGCGGAAGCGCTGCCGTACATCCGTAACTTCCATGGCAAGACGATTGTCATCAAATACGGCGGCAACGCGATGACCGAAGAACGCCTCAAGCATGGCTTCGCGCGCGACGTCATCCTGCTCAAGCTGGTGGGCATGAACCCGGTGGTGGTGCACGGCGGCGGTCCGCAGATCGACAACGCGCTCAAGAAAATCGGCAAGCAGGGCACCTTCGTGCAGGGCATGCGCATCACCGACGAAGAGACCATGGAAGTGGTCGAGTGGGTGCTGGGCGGCGAAGTCCAGCAGGACATCGTCATGCTGATCAATCACTACGGCGGCCAGGCAGTGGGCCTGACCGGCAAGGACGGCGGCTTGATCCGCGCCCGCAAGATGGCCATGCCGGACCGCGAGAAGCCGGGCGAATTCCTCGACATCGGTTTCGTCGGCGAGATCGAGGCGATCAATCCGGCGGTGGTCAAGGCGCTGCAGGACGACGCCTTCATTCCGATCATTTCGCCGATCGGCTTCGGCCACGATGGCCAGGCCTACAACATCAATGCCGATGTCGTGGCCGGCAAGATCGCCGAAATCCTGAAAGCTGAAAAGCTGATCATGATGACCAATATCGCCGGCGTGCAGGACAAGACCGGCAAGCTGGTGACCGACCTGTCGGCGCGCGAGATCGACGAGATGTTCGCCGACGGCACCATCTCGGGCGGCATGCTGCCGAAGATCTCGTCGGCGCTCGACGCCGCCAAGTCGGGCGTGAACACGGTGCACATCATCGACGGCCGCATCGAGCACTCTTTGCTGCTCGAAGTGTTGACCGAACAGGCATTTGGCACTATGATCCGGTCGCACTAAGATTTTATGGCGGCGACCAGCCGCCATTGAATGCCCTTTTAGCTCAGTGGTAGAGCACTCCCTTGGTAAGGGAGAGGCCACGTGTTCAATCCACGTAAAGGGCACCAGTTTCGCGCACCAGTTCCGCGCACCAGTCCCCGCCTGGCCCCCTCCCCTGTTCGCATCGTCCCCTAGTAAATCCGCTCGACCTTGAATCCGCGCGCGCGCAGCTTTTCCGGCAGGCCGCGCTGGCCCAGCAGATGCAGCAGGCCGACTGCGGCCACGGTCTTGTTCTCGCTCGCCAGCAGCTTCACCAGCTTGTCGGTCATGAGCACATTGCGCTGCTCGAGCATGACCTCGCGGGTGAATTTCGCGGTCCAGGTTTGGTCGGTTTCGATCTCGGCCGCGATCGCGTCGAGCGCCGCGCGGTCGGCGTGGCGCCAGGCGTCCACCAGCTTGCGCGTTTCCTTGTCCGCCTCGCCCGATTCGATGATCCCGACCGTCTCGCCGAGGAAGGTCCACTGCTCCTTGTTCGACAGGTCGTGGAACATGGTCAGCTGGGCACTCATCGATTCGAGTTCGACGACTTTCACCTTGGCGCCGCGCGCCAGCCTGGCCAGGACCACGTCGGTACCGAGTTCGCCGCTATAGCCGAGCGCCTGGGCCTGCTGCACGCTGAGCATGACCGCCACCATCCAGGGTTGCATGGCCATGGTGACGCCCAGGTCGAGATTGACCTTTTTGAGCACGCGCGCGAGACCGGCTTCAAGTTCGGGCGGCATGCCCGTGTCGGCGCCGGCGGCCGGGTCGCGCATGCCGTAGCGCTGGATCAGCGCGGGCATCTTGTCTCTGGCCGCTTCCGCATCGACTTCCAGCGCCAGCGTCGACGCGCCGGTGACGGCGTCGGTGATGCGTTTTTCAAGCGGGAAGAAGTCCGGCCGGCCCAGGTGGATGGTGCCGAACAGGTGCATCGTGTGGCCGTTGGCGCTGACCTTGAACAGCGCGCCGCGCTCCTGCGCCATGACGGGCGCGGCGACCAGCAGCAGGCTCCAGAAGACCACTATAATCCGACGATGCATTCGTTTTTCCCTTGATAAAGTTGAAACTGCCGTGGCGAATATTACTCCCTCCACCGTGTGGCTGTTCGATCTCGACAATACGCTGCACGACGCCTCGCACGCGGTGTTCCCGGCGATCGTCGCCAGGATGAATACCTACCTCGGGCGGGTGCTCGGCGACGGCGTCACGCCGGCCTCGCGCGAGACGATCGAGGCGACCCGCCTGGCTTACTGGCGGCGCTACGGCGCCACCCTGCTCGGCATGATCCGCCACCACGACGTGAAGGCCGCGCACTTCCTGCACGAGACCCACGCGCTCGACAACCTGGGCGCCATGCTCAGGGCCGAACGCGGTCTGGCGCGCCTGCTGCGGCGCCTGCCGGGCCGCAAAATCCTGCTCACCAACGCGCCGGCGGGCTATTCGCGCCAGGTCTTGCGCCACCTCGGCCTGCAGCGCCACTTCAGCGCCCATGTCTCGATCGAGGACATGCATGTGCACCGCCAGCTGCGGCCCAAGCCGTCCAAGCTGATGCTGCTGCGGCTGTTGCGCCGGCAGCGCATCGCGCCGCACCGCGCGATCCTGGTCGAGGACACCCTGGCCAACCTGCGCAGCGCACGCCAGCTCGGGGTGCGCACGGTGTGGGTGACGCAGTACCTGCGCGGGCCCGACGCCGCCGCGCGCGCGCTGATGCCTGACCTGTTGAACCGGCCGGTGGATAATCGACCCGGTTACGTCGATGTCAAAGTAAAATCTGTGCGACAGCTGCCTGGCCACCTGCACCGCCTGCGCTAATCCGTTCAACCTTTACCGATCGAGACCACATGGCAAGCACCAAGCCGGGCCAGCGCAAGCTGCAAATCCTCCAGGCCCTGGCGGCCATGCTGGAACAGCCGAAAGGCGAGAAGATCACCACCGCCGCGCTGGCGGCCAGGCTCGAGGTGTCGGAGGCGGCGCTGTACCGCCACTTCGCCAGCAAGGCGCAGATGTTCGAGGGGCTGATCGAATTCATCGAGTCGAGCGTGTTCGGCCTGATCAACCAGATCGCCGAACGCGAGGCCGGCGGCGTCGACCAAGCGCGCGCGATCCTGCAGATGCTGCTCAGCTTCGCGGCCAACAACCCGGGCATGACGCGGGTGCTGATCGGCGACGCGCTGGTGGGCGAGGACGAGCGCCTGCAGCTGCGCATGAACCAGTTCTACGACAAGGTCGAACTGGCGTGCAAGCAGTCGCTGCGCATCGCCGTGACGCAGGGGCACGGCGCCGAATCGGAAGTGGCCGCGCGCGCCAGCCTGCTGGTGAGCTATGTAGCCGGGCGCTGGCACCGCTACGCCAAGAGCGGGTTCCGGCAGAATCCGACCGACGAATCGGGCCTGCAGCTGGCGTTGATGCTGGCGGCTTGAAGCTCCTGCGTTCTACCACCATGCCTGCTCCCGATTGCTTCGCCCTGCTCGACGACGCCAGCGGCGCCGACCCGCACACGGCCGCCTCGCGCCTGTACACCGGCCATGCCGGCAGCCTGTGCTGCGCCGATGCCGCGCTGTGGCCGCAGCTGCTGGGCGAGCTGCAAGAGGCGCTTGGCAAAGGCTTGTTCGCGGTCTCGCTGCTGTCGTATGAACTGGGGGCGCACCTGCACGATATCGCGCCGCGCGACGACGAGGGCGAGCTGGCGCAGGTGCTGCTGTTCGAGCGCTGCGAGCATCTGTCGGCGCCGGAGGTGGCGGCCTGGCTGGCGGCGCGCGCGGACGCCGGCACGGGACCGGCCGGCATCGCCACTGTGCGCGCGAATGTCGACGAGGCGCAGTTCGGCGCCGCGCTGGCCGAGATCCACGCGTTGATCGAAGCGGGCGATACCTACCAGGTCAATTACACCTACCGGCTGCGCTTCGATGCCTTCGGCGCGCCGCTGGCCCTGTACGCCCGCCTGCGGGCGCGCCAGCCGGTGCCCTACGGCGCGCTGGTGGTGCTGCCCGACGGCGCGGCGGTGCTGTCGCTCTCGCCCGAACTGTTTGTGCGCCACCTGGGCGGCGAGCTGCTGACGCGGCCGATGAAAGGAACCGCGCCGGCCGCCAGCGACGACGCGGAAAACGCCCGCCGCGCGCAAGCGCTGGCCAGCGACGCCAAGAATCGCGCGGAGAACCTGATGATCGTCGACCTGCTGCGCAACGACCTGGGACGGGTGGCGCAGACCGGCAGCGTGCAGGTGCCCAAGCTGTTCGACGTGCAGCGCTACAGCGGTGTGCTGCAGATGACGTCCACCGTCAGCGCGCGCCTGCGCGACGGCGCCACGCTAGCCGAGATATTTCGCGCGCTGTATCCCTGCGGGTCAATCACCGGCGCGCCCAAGCGCCGCACGATGGAGATCATCCGCGCGCTGGAACCGGCGCCGCGCGGTATCTACACCGGCGCGATCGGCTGGTTCGATCCGCCGGCCGGCGGCGCGGCGATCGGCGACTTCTGTCTGTCGGTGCCGATCCGCACCCTCGCCTTGCAGGCGCCGGCCGACGGCGTGCGGCGCGGCGAACTGGGGGTCGGCGCGGGCATCGTGTTCGACAGCCAGGCGGACGATGAATACGCCGAGTGCCGACTCAAGGCGCGCTTCCTGACCGGGCTGGCGAACGAGTTCGAGATTTTCGAGACCATGTATGCGGACGCGAACGGGGTGCGGCATCTCGATATGCACCTGGCGCGGATGGCGCGATCGGCGCGGTATTTCGGTTTTGCGTTCGAGCGTGAAGCGGCATTGGCCGCGCTGACGGCGGAGGGCGAACACGCCCGACCGACCAGACTGCGGCTGGCGCTCAACGACCGCGGCGCCTTCACGCTGCAAAGCGGCGCCCTGTCCACCTTGAGCGAACCGGTCGGGCTGCTGCTGGCCGATACGCCGCCACGCGCCGACGCCCTGTTCTTGCGCCACAAGACCAGCATCCGCAGCGATTACGACGCGGCCTGGCGGGCGGCCGAGCAGGCCGGCGGCTTCGATACGCTGTTCTTCAACGTGCGCGGCGAGCTGACCGAAGGCGGCCGCTCGAATGTCTTCGTCAAGCTTGATGGACGGTGGCTGACGCCCGCGCTGGCCTGCGGCGTGCTGCCGGGGATCATGCGCGCGGTGCTGCTGGCCGATCCGGGCCTGGGCGTCAGCGAAGCGGTGATCACACGCGCGATGCTGGCGCGTGCCGACGAGATCATGGTCTGCAACGCGCTGCGCGGCGCGCTCAAGGCGCGCCTGCTCGCTGCCGCCTGATCAGGAACCGAGCGCCTGCTCGATCTTGCTGACGACCTGCTTGTCCTGTGGCGTGACCTTACTCGGGAAGTGGTCGATCACCTTGCCGTTACGGTCGATCAGGTATTTTGTGAAGTTCCATTTCGGTTCCTCGCCGGTCGACTTGATCAGGCTGGCGAACAGCGGATTGGCCGCGCTGCCCTTGACCGAGGACTTGGAGAACATCGGGAACTTGACGCCGTAGGTGTTGTAGCAAAAGTCGGCAATTTCCTTGCTGCTGCCGGGCTCCTGCTGGCCGAAGTCGTTGGACGGGAAGCCGAGGATCACCAGGCCCTTCGGACCGTATTTGGCGTACAGCTTCTCGAGCCCTTCGTACTGGCTGGTGTAGCCGCAGTAGCTGGCCGTGTTGACCACCAGGACCACCTTGCCGGCGTATTGACAGAGGTTTTGCGGCGCCTCGTCCTGCAGGCGATTGAAGGTCTGCTTGAGCACGGCCGGGCAGCTGGCGCCCCCGGCGGCGGCCGGCGCGGCGGCGGCCGCCGTTGGCGACTGCGCCATCACGGGCACGCTGGCGGCGGCGGAAACGGCGAGCAAAACGAGAGCGAGTGGCTTGAACATGGGGAATCCGGGCGGTGGCGATATGCGGGTTTTCATTCTATGCCAAATCGTCATGCCGCGTTCGCTTCGCCCCCCGCCTGGCGCGGCCAGCGTCACAGCCTCACTGGCGCTCGAACGCGCCCAGGTCGGGCGCCGCGCCCTTGAACGGCAGGCCGAGCTTGACACCCTTGTCGATCAGCTTGCTGCCGGCGGCCAGATGGAATTGCTTGAGCACCGGCAGGCCGCCGTCGGCCTGGCGCGGCGCGTCCCAACCCTCCGTCGAGACGCCCTCGAAGTCGGCTTCGCCCACCGGCTCGGCCAGGTTCCATGAATTGTTCTGCTCGCTGGCGCCGGCGATGTGGACCGCCGTCACGCCCTTCCAGGCCACGTTGTTGCGCAGATTGCCGAGATTGACCGGCTTGCCGTCGGCGTCGATCCCCAGCATGTTGAACTGCGAACCGTTGCCGAAACTGGTGTTGTTGAAAAAGTCGAGCGCGACCGGATGGTGGTTGGCGTAAAAACCGTTGACCTTGTTGTTGAAGGCGACCGAATTGCGCACCACGTGGACCACTTGCGCGCCGCTGAACTTGCCGCCGTAGCCGCCGGCCTTGATGCCATTGCCGTTGCCGGCCGGCAGAGAAGTCTTGGTGCCGGGCAGGTAGCCGTGCTGCCAGGCCCAGGAATTTTCGATGGTGACGGCCGAGAAGGCGTTGATCAGGTCGAAGCCGTCGTCGGTGTTCATCCACGCGCGGCAGCCGCGAAACACATTGCCCGGATGGTTGGCGCCGATATGGGCGCCGAAGCCGTCGGCGCTCTGCCCTGCGCCGTTCGAGGTGTAAGGGTCGTAGTTGTGGTGCGAATCGCTGTTGAGCACGAGGTTGTCGCCGCCATCCTTGATGAACACGCCCGGCCCCATGTTGTGGTGGGTGTTGAGCAGCTCGAACACGTTGTGGCTGCCGTTGATCCACAGGCCCCACGATTCGTGGTTCAGGCGGTTCTCGGGCTGCTGCGGCGCGCCGGTGATTTCCAGTCCTTTCAAATGCAGCCAGTCGGCGCTGACATTGAAGCCCTTGACCCGGCAATCGTCTTTCATACGCGAAAAATCGAACACCGGGGTTTCGCCCGGATAGGCCCAGTAGCGGATCGGCCGGCCCTCGGCCCCGCTCTTGCTCAGGCGGATCGCGTCAACGGCGTCGGTGCGCGAGGCGCAACCCTTCGTCGCGCTGGCGATGAGGTACTGGCCGCCGCGGAAGAACACGGTGTCGCCCGGCTGCACCCGCGCCTGGGCGTGCATGACCGTTTGCCATGGCGCCTCCAGCGTGCCGGCTGCGCCATCGTCGCCACCGGGGGCGACGTAATAGCTGGCGGCGGCGGCGTGGCCGGCGCCGGCGGCCAGCGCCGCGAGCAGCAAGGAAGACGAGAAGGTGTTCATGGAGCGGTCCGATTAAAAAAATAGCGTTGGAGAATTTTAGGTGATCGCGCCAGCCTGGCAGCTGGTTTTTCGAAAAAATCATTCGGGTGATCTGGTCAGCTGCTGTAATGACAACCCTTGTGACGAATGTAAAGACTCACTTACGTTCGCCACGCCACAGCCGTCCGGTCTGACCGGATTTGCGCTACCGCAATATTTAAGAGGATTAAAGATTCCTTAAGGCAATACTTGCTATGATGCGGTACATACAACCAGGAAGCCACGAATGGCAGCGATCAGCCTCGGCACCGCCGTGAACCCGTTTTTTCTCGCCCGCCTGATGCGCCTGGCGCTGGCGCGCAGCGTGCTGGCCAGCGACGATATCGTCGACCAGTTCGGGGTCCTGCTACTGGCGCGCGGCGCCCGCATGCTGCCGGGCCACCAGGCGGCACTGGCCGGCCGCTTCCTGACCCGCCCACTTGAAGCATCGCTGCAGCTGGTCGACGCCGTCGATACCGGCGCGCTGGTGGCAAGCGCGGAGCAACTGTTGGCAAACAGCGCGCCGCTGGCGGCCATCCTGCGCGCCGGCGGCGACGACGATGGCCGCGGCGCCCTCGCCCTGCTGGCGCGCGCCCGTCTCGGCGCGCCGCTGCGCCTGCTGATCGAAATGAGCGCCTGCGAGGCGGACGCCGCGCTGGACGATGGCGTGCGGGTGGCCCTGCTGTCGGCCGGCATGGCGCGCAGCCTGGGACTCGACGAGGACGGGCAACTGGCTGCCTGCCTGGCCGGCCTGCTGCACGATATCGGCGAGCTGCTCCTGGACCCGCGCTGCATGGCGCCGGGCCAGCGGCTGGCGCCGCGCGGCTGGGCCGAGCTGGTGACCCATCCCCGCCTCGGGCAATTGCTGGTCAACGAGCTCGACACGCTGCCGCTGGCGGTCGGCCGCGCGGTGGCCGAACACCACGAGCGGGTCGACGGCAGCGGCTATCCGCACCAGCTGCGCGGCTTGCGCTGCAGCGCGCCGGGACAGGCGGTGGCGGCGGCCGACATGATTGCCGGCTTTTTCGACAAGGACTCTCCGCTCGAACGGGCCGAACTGGCGCTCAAAATCGTGCCGGGCGAACAGTCGCGGCCCTTGCTGGCGGCCGTGTCAAACGCACTGCGCAACGGGCCGGCGGCGCCGATAGGTACGCCGGTGGCGGTCGAGACCGAGAGCGCCGGGCGGCTGTGCACGCGGATCGCCGCCAGCATCCAGCAATGCGAACTCTTGCTGGACAATCAGCCGGCCCACATCCGCAGCCTGGCCAACGAGGCGCTGGCGCGCATCCGCACGCTGGAACGGGCATTCGTGAGCACCGGGCTGGACGCGTACCTGCACCACAAGCACGGCGCCGACGGCAAGCTGCTGTTTGAAAAAACCGTGGCCACGCGCGAGATCGTCTGGCGCCTGCGCCATATCGCGCGCCAGCTGGCCCTGCATGCGGATGGTTCGGACGCCGAGCGGCGCGCGTTCGCCGCTCTGATCGCCCTGCTCGACAACGAGGTGCCGGCCGCGCGAGTACCGTCGACGGCCCAGGTGACGCCGATCCGGCCGGTCGCGCGCGTTCACCCCGAGCTCAACCGCCCGGCGTAGGCGCCGCCTCAGGTCTCGATCCGGTCCCTGCCGTTTTCCTTGGCCTTGTAGAGCGCGACGTCGGCGCGCTTGATCGCCACGCCGATTTCCTCGCCAGGCAGATGCACGGCCACGCCGAACGAGGACGTCAGTTTCAAGCCCAGCGGCCATTGGGTGCGATGCATGGCCAGACGCACCTTGTCGGCCAGCGCGCAGCCCTGCTCGGCGCTGGTACAGGGGCAAATGATGAGGAATTCCTCGCCGCCCCAGCGCACCAGGTTGTCGGTGGCGCGCAAGGTGCTGCTGACGGTCGAGACGAACAGGCGCAGCACCTGGTCGCCGACGTCGTGGCCATGCTGGTCGTTGACCTGCTTGAAGTGGTCGAGATCGGCGAAGATCACCACCACCGGTTCGGCCATCAGGCTGGTCGCGGTCCAGTTCTTCATCAGCAGCGCGCGCAAGCCCTGGCGGTTGAGCGCCCCGGTCAGCGGATCGGTCGACACCTGGCCGGCCAGTTCCTTCGTTTCAAGCTGCAAGGCCTTGTTCACCTCGTCGAGCGCGGCCAGGCGCTGCTTGCTGAATTTAAGTTCGGCGCGGAATTTGTAAGCGTTGAGCACGGGCCACGTGACGGCAAAGGCGATCCACACGCCCACCAGCGCCATCAAGAGCTGGTTCTGGCTGATCCACTTGCCGTGGAACTTGATCGAACGCAGTTCCACCACATGCTCGCCGGGGATGCCGGCGTCGCCCGTGTTCAGCTCGACCGCGATGACGTTGTCGATCCGCGTGTCGGTGTGCAGCAGCGGCACCTTGCGCAAGGCGTTCCACCACGGCGCCGTGTGGAACACCTTGAGCGGCAGCTTGATCACCTCGTTCTTGGGTATATCGAATTCGGCCTCGTTGATTTTCTGCGACATCCAGTCGTTGACGTTGGAGATTTCAGGCTCGTAATTGAGGATCAGGCTGCGCGCGTGCGCGTTGCCGACGCCCGAAAAGCGCAGGTCGTAGCTGACATACTCGAACTGCGACAGGTCCATGCCCTTGTCGCCCTTGCCCAGATAGAAAACAAACTTGCAGAACGGCCAGCTGGTTTTGGTCGAGATCTTGCAATTCATGATCAAGTTGTCGCCCACCCGTTTCACAGTGGCCACGCTGTCGCCTTGCAGGATGCGGTCGTCGCTGACGTCGAATTGCACCCCGCTGCGGGCCGATAGCTCGACGATGCGTTCCATGCCGTAATGGTTCCAGACGAGCAGACCCGCCGTCAGCCCCATCAGGGCGAACAGTGCGTATTGCATGATCAACAAGGCGCGGCGGGAAAAATCCATGGAATCGGAAGATAATTTGTCTCAACGAGGCGTCGTTTCTGTACCGAAACTTACCTAGGCTAAAGATAACCTTGTCGTTGCCAGGACGCAACCAGAACTTGTGTCATATCAAGATAAAGCGTGTAAAGCTGTTGTCCGCGACGCACAAGCGTTAATCGATTTCCAATGTTGACATGGCCGGGTTGGGCGCCGGGAAACTCAATTGCATGTCCTGCATGACTTCGAGCAGGAGGTGGGCGATCAACAGGTTGCGATGGGTCTTCGAGTCGGCGGGAATGATGTACCAAGGCGCGTGCTCGGTGTCGGTGGCCGCGATCGCGCGTTCATAGGCGCGCTGGTAAGCGTCCCACTTCTTGCGCTGGACTAGGTCGTTGGGGTCGAACTTCCACTGTTTTTCGGGGTCGTCCAGGCGCGCCTGCAAGCGTTCGCGCTGCTCATCCTTGCTGATGTGCAGGAACACCTTGACAATTACCGTGCCGGTCTCGGCCAGCATGCGCTCGAAATCGAGAATCTGGGCGTAGCGCCGCTTGCACTCCTTGTCGTCGATGAGGTCTTGCACGCGGGTGATCAGCACATCCTCGTAATGGCTGCGATTGAAGATGGCGATCTCGCCGGCGACCGGCACGTGCGGATGGACCCGCCACAGGAAGTCGTGGGCCAGCTCGGCCGCGGTGGGCGCCTTGAAGCCGACCGCCCGCAAGCCCATCGGATTGATGCGGCTGAACAAGGCGGTGACGGTGCCATCCTTGCCCGAGGTATCCATGCCCTGCAAGACCAGCAAGACCTTGCGCTTGTGCTCGGCGTACAGCATTTCCTGGCATACGGCGAGCTGGTCGGTCAGTTGCAGGGTCAGCGCGCGTTCGCGCTCCTTGAGCTGGGCCTTGCTCAAATCGGGATCGCGCTTGTTGTCGCGCAGCGGGGTGGCGCCGGCGTCTTCCTCGCGCAGCTTGGGCTGGCTGGGCGCGCGCAGCAAGCTGCGAATCTGGTTCGCCGGTTTATGCGCCATGGCGCAGCCTGGCGTGTTCGACCTTCATGCAATGATCGCTCACCACGTCGAGGCCGGCGGCAGCGGCCAGATCGGCGGCCTGCTGGCTGTCGATGTCGAGCTGCATCCACAGGCAGCCTGCGCCAATCGCGATCGCTTCGCGCGCGATCGCCGGCATGTGCTCGGAGCGGCGAAAGCAGTCGACGATGTCGATCCGCGCGCCGGCCGGCAACGCGCGCGCGGCCGCCTCCAGCGTGGCGTGGACCGGCGCGCCGAGGATGGTCTGGCCGGCGTATTCGGGATTGACGGGGAGGACGGTGTAGCCCTGGGCTTGCAGGTAGGTGGCCACGTGGTGGCTGGCGCGCTCGGGCCTGGGCGACAGCCCGACCACGGCGACCGTCTTCGCGTCCGAAAGAATGTGGGTAATGGTTTTCATGCTGCTCGCTTGCATCGTTGCCTTGGAGGCCATGAGCGTAGCAGATTTACATCGATTCGCGCGCAAGGGAGCGCGCGTGGCGCGCGCTACTTCATGCCGCGCATATTCCAGGTCTTGAGGTAAGCCTCGGCCTTGGGATTGGACTGGTTCCATTTCGGCGCGGTCGGGCTGTTGGCCAGGATGGCAATGGCCAGCGCCACCGCGCGGTCGACCGCCGCCATGTTGTCGTAATCGATCTTGTCCCAATGGTCGCCGGCGCCATGATAATCGGGATAACTGTAGGCCACGCTGACCGTGTGCGAAGGCACGCCCTGATCGGCCAGCGACTGGTTGTCGCTCAGGGCGAAATACTTGTCGCTGTTGGCCGGATGCTTCCAGATGCGGATGCCGGTTTTTTCGCCGGCTTGCTGCAGCACCGTGCCTACGTCGGAAAAATCGAAACCGGTGACGGCGGCCGCGCGCTTTTGCGGGCCCTCGCTGTCGTCGGTGCGGCCAACCTGTTCGAGGTTGATGCCGGCGATGGTTTTCTCGATCGGCACCAGCGGGTGGGCGCCGTAATAGCGCGAGCCGACCAGGCCGTGTTCTTCGCCGAACACGGTCATGAAGACGATGCTGCGCTTGGGCCGAAGCGGTTGCGCGGCGAAGGCGCTGGCCAGTTCGATGACCGACACCGTGCCGCTGCCGTCGTCGTTGGCGCCGTTGAAGATCTGGTCGCCGGGGCCGGGCTTGATGCCGAGGTGGTCGTAGTGCGCCGTGACGAGAATGTAGGTATCGCGCAGCAGCGGATCTGAACCGCGCAGGATGCCGGCCACGTTGCGCACCTTGACCGGCGCCGCCGTGGCCAGCGCGGCGATCGCGGCCGGGTCCTTGCTGCGGCGCGGATTGATCTGGTTCCAGTCGGCGGTCTGGAAATAGCCGTCGTCGCCAAGCGGCTCGAGGCCGGCGCGGCGAAATTGCGCGGCGATGTAGTCGGCCGCGATGTCGAGCCCGCGCGAGGGCGTGCCGCGGCCTTCGAGCGCGTCGGAAGCGAGGAAGGACAGGTGGCCGCGCATCGACGCCGCCGAGACGGCGTCGAGCAGGCGGACCGTGTCTGGCGGCAGCGCGGCGGGGGCGGCGTTCGCCAGCAGGGGCGCGGCGAGGCAGAGGGCGAGCGCGGCGCGGCGCGGGAGGTGACGGTGGAATGGCATCGGTCGGCGGGGATGGAATAGGTGCTTGGGTGGAGAGGAAGATCCGGGGAAATTCTTGAGCAAGTATCCGACAAGCGGCGTTCAGAGTAAACCCGCTCGGCTTTGCGGAAACGGATATCGATCGGACTACGGGTAAGATGATGACCGTGCTTTGCGTCAGCAAGCGGGCCGCATTCGCCGGCGCGGCGTCAGGCAGATGGATTGAACAAACGCCCCGGAGAGAAAACAAACATGCCAAACATCGCGATGTTCAGCACCCAGCCCTACGACCGCCGGTTTTTCGACGCCGCGCTGGCGCGCCGCGCCGACCGCGCAGCGCTGCATCTGATTTACCAGGAAACCGCGCTGGCCCCGCATACCGTCGCGCTGGCGCAAGCTTGCGAGCTGGTCTGCACCTTTGTCAACGACCGGCTCGACGCGGCGGTGTTGCAGGCCCTGCACGGCCTCGGCGTCAAGGGACTGCTGCTGCGCTGCGCCGGCTTCAACAATGTCGACCTGGCGGCCGCCGAGCGGCTCGGCCTGTTCGTCGCGCGGGTGCCGGCCTATTCGCCCGAGGCGGTGGCCGAACACGCGCTGGCGCTGATCCTGACCTTGAACCGCCACACCCACCACGCCTACGCGCGCGTGCGCGAAGGCAACTTCGCGCTCGAAGGTTTGCTGGGGACGAATTTGCACGGCAAGACCGCCGGCATCGTCGGCACTGGCAAGATCGGCGTGGCGACCGCGCGCATCCTGAACGGTTTCGGCTGCCGGGTGCTCGGCTACGATCCGGCGCCCTCGCCCGCCTTCGCCGGCCTGGGCGAGCTGGTCAGCCTGCCGGAACTGCTGGCCGCCTCCGACATCGTCTCGCTGCACTGTCCGCTGCTCGACGCCACGCGCCACCTGATCAACCGCGTCAGCCTGGCGTCGATGAAGAAAGGGGCGATGCTGGTCAACACTTCGCGCGGCGGCCTGATCGACACGCCGGCGGTGATCGCCGCGCTCAAGTCGCGCCAGCTGGGCGCGCTGGCGATCGATGTCTACGAACAGGAAAGCGCGCTGTTCTTTCACGACCACTCGGGCGACATCATCGACGACGACGTGTTCCAGCGCCTGATGACTTTCCCCAACGTGCTGGTGACCGGGCATCAGGGCTTCTTCACGGCCGAGGCGCTGAGCGAGATCGCCGACGTCACCTTGGCCAATCTCGATTGCTACCTGAATGGCACATCGTGCGCCAATCAGGTGGTGGTGAGCGACGCGCCGCACTGAGCGACGGCCGGCGCCGAGCGCCCGGCGTTGGCCTGCATGCAAAAAAAAGGGCAGCCGAGGCTGCCAAACACTGCGGGGGCAGTGAAGCGGGCGGAAGTGAGCCCATCGTGCCACTCGCTCGCCACCCATCATTCTGGATGTTATCGATATATCGTATTTACGCAAGTTTAGTTTAACGTAAAACTATACTCAAGAAGAGTTTTAGTTTGAGCAATAATTTATGCGCAAGTAAGCGCTGCGCGGAGCTGGCGCAGGGCTGCGGGGGGTGAGGTTTCGGCACCCGCAGGCCCTTCGGGGATAGCGGATCTGGCCGTCCGCGCATCGACGCGGCAATAAAAAAAGGCAGCCGAAGCTGCCTTTCTTGTTGCTGCGTCGCGGCTCGCACCGCGCGCTTGCCTTAGCTTGCCTTAGCTTGCCTTAGCTTGCCTTAGCGCGTCTTGCGCAGACGCGCGATGGCGGCCAGCTGGGCAATCGCGGTGGCCAGTTCGGCTTGCGCTTTCGCGTAGTCGATCTTGGCGTCCTTGTTGACCATCAGCTCTTCAGCCTGCTTCTTCGCTGCCAATGCTTTCGCTTCGTCCAGGTCGCCACCGCGGATTGCGGTGTCGGCCAGGACCGTCACGCCGTTCGGCTGCACTTCGAGGATGCCACCCGCGACGAAGACGAACTCTTCCTCTTCGCGGCCGACAACCTTGATCCGTACAGCACCCGGCTTGATGCGCGTGATCAGCGGGGTGTGCTTGGGATAAATCCCCAGCTCGCCCGATTCACCCGGCAACGCGACGAACTCGGCTTCACCCGAAAAAATCAGGGTTTCAGCCGATACCACGTCAACGTGAATAGTGTGTGCCATGTGTGTCCTATCGGTGTGAAGGCGCTTTAATTAGCCGAGCTTCTTGGCTTTTTCGATGGCTTCTTCGATCGTGCCGACCATGTAGAACGATTGCTCTGGCAGGTGATCCAGTTCGCCCGACGCGATCATCTTGAAGCCTTTGATCGTGTCTTTCAGCGAAACGTATTTGCCTGGCGAACCGGTAAACACTTCAGCGACGTGGAACGGCTGCGACAGGAAACGCTGCATCTTACGTGCACGTGCGACCAGCAGCTTGTCTTCCGGCGCCAGTTCGTCCATGCCCAGAATCGCGATGATGTCACGCAGTTCCTTGTAGCGCTGCAGGGTGCCCTGCACGGCGCGCGCGGTGTCGTAGTGTTCCTGGCCGACGACCAGCGGGTCGAGCTGGCGCGAGGTCGAGTCGAGTGGATCGACCGCAGGGTAGATACCCAGCGAGGCGATGTCACGCGACAGCACGACGGTCGAATCCAGGTGACCGAAGGTGGTCGCTGGCGATGGGTCGGTCAAGTCATCCGCAGGGACGTACACGGCCTGGATCGAGGTGATCGAACCGACTTTGGTCGAGGTGATGCGCTCTTGCAGACGGCCCATCTCTTCGGCCAGGGTAGGCTGGTAACCCACGGCGGATGGCATACGGCCCAGCAGTGCCGACACTTCGGTACCGGCCAGGGTGAAACGGTAGATGTTGTCGACGAAGAACAGCACGTCCTTGCCTTCATCACGGAACGATTCAGCGATGGTCAGGCCGGTCAGCGCGACGCGCAGACGGTTACCTGGCGGCTCGTTCATCTGACCGTAGACCATCGCCACTTTCGAGTTGGCTGGGTTTTCCAGGTCAACCACTTTGGCGTCGGCCATCTCGTGGTAGAAGTCGTTACCTTCGCGGGTACGCTCACCCACGCCGGCGAACACGGACAGACCCGAGTGCGCCTTGGCGATGTTGTTGATCAGTTCCATCATGTTGACGGTCTTGCCGACGCCGGCGCCGCCGAACAGGCCGACTTTACCGCCCTTGGCAAACGGACACACCAGGTCAATCACCTTGATGCCGGTTTCCAGCAGCTCTTGCGACGGCGACAGTTCGTCGTATGCAGGAGCCTTGCGGTGGATCGAAGCGGTTTGCTCGTGCGAGACAGGACCGCATTCGTCGATCGGGTTGCCCAGCACGTCCATGATGCGGCCGAGGGTCGCTTTGCCCACTGGCACCATGATCGGGTTGCCGGTGTTTTGGATCATCATGCCGCGACGCAGACCGTCCGAAGAACCCAGCGCGATGGTACGGACAATGCCGTCGCCCAGCTGCTGTTGTACTTCCAGGGTCAGTTCGGAGCCTGCCATTTTCAGTGCGTCGAATACCTTCGGCATTGCATTGCGTGGGAACTCAACGTCCACCACAGCGCCGATACACTGAACGATTTTGCCATCAGCCATGTTCGTTCCTTCAATATTTAATTTAAATCGGGTTTAGACCGCTGCCGCACCGGCGACGATCTCGGAGAGTTCTTTGGTAATCGCAGCCTGGCGGGTCTTGTTGTAGACCAGCTTGAGTTCGCCGATGACGCTACCGGCGTTGTCGCTCGCCGATTTCATCGCGACCATCCGCGCCGATTGCTCGGACGCGATGTTTTCAGCGACCGCCTGGTACACCAGCGCTTCCACATAACGCACCAGCAATTCATCGATCACGGTTTGCGCTTCCGGCTCGTAGATGTAATCCCATGAGTGATTACCCTTGTCGCCTTCGAGCTTGTCGGCCGACAGCGGCAGCAGCTGCTCGACCATCGGCTCTTGCTTCATCGTGTTCAGGAACTTGGTGTAGCAGATGTAGACTGCGTCGAGCTTGCCGTCCTGGTACTCGTCGAGCATGACCTTGACCGGCCCGATCAACTTGTCCAGGTGCGGGGTATCGCCGATCTGGATCGCATGCGACACGACCTTGATACCGACCCGATTCAAAAACCCCAAACCCTTGTTGCCAATGGCAACCGCTTGAATCTTGTTGCCAGCCGTTTCCAGCTCGCGTGTTTTTTGCGTCATCATACGCAGCACGTTGGTGTTCATGCCGCCGCACAGACCCTTGTCGGTCGTGACGACGATGAAACCAACCGCCTTCGCCTTGACGTTCTTGGCCTGGGCCATGAACGGGTGCGTGTACTCCGGATTCGCGGTGGCCAGATTCGAGGTGATATTGCGAATCTTCTCACTGTAGGGACGGGCGGCGCGCATGCGATCCTGCGCCTTGCGCATTTTCGATGCGGCGACCATTTCCATCGCCTTGGTGATCTTCTTCGTATTTTCTACGCTCTTGATCTTGCCACGTATCTCTTTGCCTGATGCCATGAGTCCTATCTCCTTGTGCGCTTTCGGGTGTCGCCGCCGGGGCGCCGACACCGTCCGTCAATTAATATGCGCCGGATTTCTTGAAGTCAGCAACAGCGGCAGTCAGGGCGGCTTCGCCATCCTTGTCGAGTTGCTTGGTGTCTTCAATCTTGGACAGCAGGGCAGCTTGCTTGGACTTCATGTAACCGTGCAGACCGGCTTCGAACGCCAGGACCTTCTTGATTTCGATGTCGTCGAAGTAGCCTTTGTTGACGGCGAACAGCGACACGGCCATCAACGAGATCGGCAGCGGCGAGTACTGCGACTGCTTGAGCAGTTCGGTCACGCGGGCGCCGCGGTCGAGCTGCTTGCGGGTCGATTCGTCGAGGTCTGACGCGAACTGCGCGAACGCGGCCAGCTCACGGTACTGGGCCAAGTCGGTACGGATACCGCCGGACAGGTTTTTGATGACCTTGGTCTGGGCGGCGCCACCGACGCGCGACACCGAAATACCGGCGTTAATCGCAGGACGCACACCCGAGTTGAACAGGGCGGTGTCAAGGAAGATCTGGCCGTCGGTAATCGAAATCACGTTGGTCGGCACGAACGCCGAGACGTCGCCAGCCTGGGTTTCAATGATCGGCAGGGCGGTCAGCGAACCGGTCTTGCCTTTGACGGCGCCGTTGGTGAACTTCTCGACGTAGTCTTCGTTCACGCGGGCCGCGCGCTCGAGCAGGCGGCTGTGCAGGTAGAACACGTCGCCAGGATAGGCTTCGCGGCCTGGTGGACGGCGCAGCAGCAGCGAGATCTGACGGTAGGCGACGGCTTGCTTGGACAAGTCATCGTAGACGATCAGCGCGTCTTCGCCGCGGTCGCGGAAGTATTCGCCCATCGCGCAACCCGAGTACGGCGAGATGTATTGCATCGCGGCCGATTCGGAGGCCGAGGCCGCCACCACGATGGTGTACTCCATCGCGCCGTGCGTTTCCAGCGAGCGTACGATGTTCTTGATGGTCGACGCCTTCTGACCGATCGCGACATAGATACACTTCATGTTCTGGCCCTTTTGATTGATGATCGCATCAATCGCTACGGCCGACTTACCGGTCTGGCGGTCACCAATGATCAGCTCGCGCTGGCCACGGCCGATCGGCACCATCGAGTCGATCGACTTGAGGCCGGTCTGCATCGGCTGCGACACCGATTGACGGGCGATCACGCCGGGGGCGATCTTTTCAATCGCGGTGGTCAGCTGGGCGTTGACCGGACCCTTGCCGTCGATCGGCTGGCCCAGTGCGTTGACGACGCGGCCGAGCAGTTCAGGGCCGATCGGCACTTCCAGGATGCGGCCGGTGGTCTTGACGGTGTCGCCTTCCGAGATGTGCTCGTAAGCACCCAGAATCACCGAGCCGACCGAGTCGCGCTCGAGGTTCATCGCCAGGCCGAACGTGTTGCCTGGGAATTCCAGCATCTCGCCCTGCATCACGTCCGACAGACCATGGATACGGCAGATACCGTCGGCTACGGAGATAACCGTGCCTTGATTACGAACTTCAGCGGAACCTTCAAGGCCCTGGATCCGGCTCTTGATCAGTTCGCTGATTTCAGATGGGTTAAGTTGCATGCTAACTCCTAATAGTTTCTTGATGCGTAGGGCAAGGGGCGCTGGGCCGGGGACGGTGCGACAGGTCTCTTAGGCGGCAAGCGCAACATGCATCTGTTGCAGCTTGGCGCGCACCGAGGTGTCGAGCACTTCATCACCAACCACCACGCGCACACCACCGATCAGCGATGGATCCACTGTCACCGTTGGGTTAAGCTTGCGGCCAAATTTCTTTTCCAGCGTCGACACCAGCTCGGCCACTTGCGCGCCGGAGAGCTCGAACGCGCTCGTGATGCCGGCGTCGGCGGCGCCTTCCTGGGCGTTCTTCAGCACATGGAACTGGGCGCCGATTTCCGGCAGCAGCGCGATGCGGCGATTCTCGATCAGCATGGCGACGAGGTTCTTCGCTTCGGCGGTCAATGGCGACTTGATCAGCGACGCAAACGTGTCGGCGATCTGGGCGGGCGTGACGTTCGGATTGCGGGCAAAGTCCTGCACGTCCTGGTTGGCGCCGATGTTGGCCAGTTCAGAGACGATGTTGGACCAGGCCGCCATGTCGCCGGTTTGGGCGACACGGAACAACGCTTCGGCGTAAGGACGGGCGACGGTTGCGAGTTCTGCCATGATTACAGCTCGGTCGACAGTTGCGACAGCAGGTCGGCGTGGGCCGACGCGTTGACTTCGCGCTTGAGGATCTGCTCTGCACCTTTGACGGCGAGGGCGGCAACCTGGGAACGCAGTTCTTCGCGCGCCTTGGTCACTTGCTGCTCAGCGTCAGCCTTGGCTTGCGCAATGATGCGGTTCGCTTCAGCCTGGGCATTGGCCTTGAGTTCATCGCCAACCATTTGCGCGCGCTTTTCAGCGTCGGCAATGCGCTTCTGACCTTCGTCACGGGCGCTGGCCAGTTCGGACTGGACGCGCTTTTCAGCGGCGGCCATGGCCTGTTTGCCTTGGTCGGCCGCGGCCAGACCTTCAGCGATTTTCTTGGCGCGTGCGTCCAGTGCTCCAATGATCGGTGGCCAGAAGAACTTCGAGACAACGAAGGCCAGGATCAGGAAAACGATGGCTTGCACGAACATCGTAAAATTTAAGTTCACAGCTTTTTCCTTCTCAGAATGACATATGCCGGGCAGGCAAGGACGCGTGCCCGGCTATTGAGAATGCTTGCTTACGCAGGGAATGGGCTGGAGAACGCAAACATCATCGCGATACCAACACCGATCAGGAATGCAGCGTCGATCAGACCAGCCAGCAGGAACATCTTGGTTTGCAGGGTGTTCATCAGTTCAGGTTGACGTGCCGAAGCTTCGATGAACTTGCCGCCCATGATACCGATACCGATACATGCGCCGATCGCGCCCAAACCAATGATCAAACCGCAAGCCAAAGCTACAAAAGCGACGTTAGTCATGAAAACTCCTAAATGAAAAAATTAAAAAATTGAAAAACCTAAAATACTGCAAACCTGCTTGACCGGGACCGGCCGGCGTACCGCCCTGCCCCCGTCTTACCCTACGATGCTGCGTTAGTGACCTTCATGCGCCTGGCCGATATACACCAGCGTGAGCATCATGAAAATAAACGCCTGCAAGAACACGATCAGAATGTGGAAGATCGCCCAAACTGAACCCAGCACAACGTGCAGACCGGCCAGCGCCAGGCTCTGGGCGGTAAAACCGACCCAGGTGGCGCCCAGCAGCGCGATCAGCAAGAAGATCAGTTCGCCGGCAAACATGTTGCCGAACAGTCGCATTGCGAGCGACACGGTCTTGGCGGCGAATTCGATGATGTTCAGGCCCAGGTTGAAGATCCACAGGGCGGGATGGGAGCCGAACGGCGCGCAGAACAGCTCGTGCACGAAACCGCCCACACCCTTGATTTTCAGGTTGTAATAGATCATGGCCGCGAAGACGATCAGGGCCATGCCGAAAGTGCCGTTCAGGTCGGCGGTCGGGACCACGCGGAAATGCATTTCGCCGTAACCGAAGTAACGGAACACGGAGGCGAACAGGTCGACCGGCAGGAAGTCCATCGAGTTCATCAGGGAGACCCAGATGAACACGGTCAGCGCCAGCGGAGCGATGAAGCTGCGGTCGCCGTGGACGATGGCCTTGGCCTGGTCGTCGACCAGTTCGACGACGAATTCGATGGCGGCCTGGAAGCGGCTCGGCACGCCGGCGGTGATGCGGCGAGTTGCCAGCCACAGCAGCAAGATGGTGACCAGCGCCATCGCGACCGACCACAGGATGGTGTCGTAATTGATGATGCTGAAATCGATGATCTTGTCTTGATGGGCCGAACGCAGGTGGCCCAAGTGGTGGGTGATGTACTCACCGGAGGTCGGAGCGTGCTCCGCCGCCGTTGCTGCTCCCGCTGCGATTTCAGTTGTCATTTCTAGAGCCTAAACAATAAGATGATGTAACTTTTGAGTGCCACGATGAAGCCGCAAATGAGTGCGAGCCAGTTCAGGTCGTGGTACAGCCAGGCGACCGCGCCAAGCAGCGCGACCGTCAATGCAATCTTTATAAACTCACCGATCATGAACGTCATCGGGTTCGCGCCGCCCGGCTTTTGCGCGTTGGCGAACAAGCGCAGCGCGAACAGACCGTTGGGCACCACACAACACAAGCCACCCAACACCGCCGAAAACATCGCAGGCCATCCCCCCAGCAGTGCGGCGATGACGCCGGCGACGACTGTTGCGATCAATTGCAGGGAGACTATGCGCAGCATTTTTTCTTCTTCGCGCCAGCCATGTTGAATGCGTATTACAGGTGTGGAATTACGTGAATCAGCGGGATTATAAGGGCTTATAGCGCGTTGCGTCAAACGTTGCCGAGACTTGCCACGCATTCATCCTGTCGAAAAAACCACGTTGCGTGCACCAAAGCGGAGCAAAACCGGTTTTAATCATCTTGCTGAGCGGGCAACTCATCTTTCTGGCGCATCAACGCGGGGCGATTCCGCGCGATGCCGCACGTTATTGGAACTTGCCGCGGGTTGCCGCCTGATCAGGCGCGCAGCCGGGCCAGCACGCCGTCGAGGATGTCCAGATCGGCAAAGTCGATGATCATCTGGCCGCGGCCCTTGGCGCCCATCTTGAACAGGACCGGGGTGGCAAGCTTGTCGGACAACTCTTCTTCGAGCCGCACGATGTCACCCGATTTTTCTTTTTGGCGCGGGGCGCCGGTCTCGCTGGCCTCTTCCATCGCGCGGGTGACCAGTTTTTCCGTTTCGCGTACCGACAGGCGCTTGGCGACCACCTGGTTGGCCAGGCTGATCTGGCTGGCGGCGTCGACCGACAGCAGCGCGCGCGCGTGGCCCATGTCGATGTCGCCGGCCATCAGCATGGTTTGCACCGGCTGGGCCAGGTTCATCAGGCGCAGCAGGTTCGATACCGCACTGCGCGAGCGGCCGACCGCGTTGGCGGCTTGCTCGTGCGTGAAACTGAAGTCGGCGATCAGGCGATGGATGCCCTGGGCTTCTTCAAGCGGATTGAGGTCTTCGCGCTGGATGTTCTCGATCAGCGCCATGGCGGCGGCGGCCTGGTCGTCGACGTCGCGCACCAGCACCGGGATGTTTTCGAGACCGGCCAGCTGGGCCGCGCGGAAGCGGCGTTCACCGGCGATGATCTCGTATTTCACCAGACCGTTTTCGTGGCCGACCGGGCGCACCAGCACCGGCTGCATGATGCCTTGCGTCTTGATGGAGGCGGCCAGCTCGGACAAGGCGCCCTCGTCCATCCGGGTGCGCGGCTGGTATTTACCGGCCTGCAGCTGGGCGATCGCCAGTTGCGACGGGGTGCCGGCGTCGGCCGTGTTGAGGTCGACGTCACCGCCGAGGAGTGCGTCGAGGCCGCGGCCGAGGCCCTTGAGTTTTTTGGTCGCCATGATGAATGCTTGCTTTCTGATGTGCTGAATTTGGAATGGATCTGTGCGGGCGAATCGGCTTACATGGTCTTGATGCGCTTGACCATTTCGGCGCCAAAGGCGATGTAGGCCTGGGCGCCCTTGGACGCCGGATCGAACACCACGCCGGGTACGCCGTAGGACGGCGCTTCGGCCAGCCGCACGTTGCGCGGGATGATGGTGCTGAAGACCTTGTCGCCGAAGTGCTGCTCGAGCTGGGCCGAGACCTGCTGCGACAGCGTCATGCGCGGGTCGAACATCACGCGCAGCAGGCCGATGATCTTCAGATCCTGGTTCAGGTTGGCGTGCACCTTCTTGATGGTGTTGACCAGGTCCGACAAGCCTTCGAGCGCGTAGTACTCGCACTGCATCGGAATGATCACCCCGTGCGCGGCGCACAGGCCGTTAAGCGTGAGCATCGACAGCGCGGGCGGGCAATCGATCAGGATGAAATCGTACTCGGCGTCGACCACCTCCAGCGCGTCTTTCAAGCGCCGTTCGCGGTTATCGAGTTCGACCATCTCGACTTCGGCGCCGGCCAGTTCGCGGTTCGAGGGCAGCACGTCGAAGCGGCCCGACTCTGAGCGCTGGCGCGCCGTATTGACGTCGGCCTCGCCCAGCAGCACTTGATAGGTCGAGGCCTTGAGCCCGGCCTTGTTGATGCCCGCCCCCATCGTGGCGTTGCCCTGCGGGTCAAGGTCGACCAGCAGCACGCGTTGATCCAGCTTGGCCAGGCCGGCCGAGAGGTTGACGCTGGTGGTGGTCTTGCCAACCCCGCCCTTTTGGTTTGCAACGCAAAATATCTTGGCCATGACTCTTCTAATGTGGACGCAGCAATAACGGCTTATACCGTTTATACTATCAAAATCGTTTATTCGATTTAACTAGTATATATGGCATAAACCATTTATATGGTTTATATGATTTACGCTGTTTGTTGTGTTTTACCGATGAACACCAGGTGCCGCTCGGCTTGCAATTCGGGCACTTTCAGCGCTCTCAATTCGCTCACTTTCCATGGCGCCGGCAGTCTGTCTTGCTCCTCGGCCGGTGCCACGCCCTTGAGCGCGATGAATTGGCCGCCCTCGGCCAGCAAATGCCCCGACCAGTTGACGAAATCGGACAGGTCGGCGAAAGCGCGTGAGGTGATGACGTCGAAAAGCTGCTGCACCTGCAATTGCTCAACGCGCATGGTGTACACCGTGACGTTGCCCAGCCCCAGTTCCGCCTTCACCTGGGTCAGGAAGGCGGTTTTCTTGTGTACCGTGTCGATCAGCGACACTTTCATCTGCGGACGGGCAATCGCCAGCACGATGCCTGGCAGTCCGCCCCCTGCCCCGACGTCGAGCACATTATGCGCGTCGCGGAAGGCAGGCACCGCAGCGAGCGAGTCGAGCAGGTGGTGCGTCACCATCTGCATCGGGTCGCGCACCGAGGTCAGGTTGTAGACCGAGTTCCACTTGAACAGCAGCGCCAGGTAGTCGAGCAGTTGGCCGACTTGCTGTTCGCTGACATCAAGCCTGAGTTGCGTGATGCCGTGTTGAAGAACTTGCGCGAGGGCTGGCCGGTCGAAAAACTTCATTGCGCCAGCTCCTCGTTGAGGGTGGCAAAACCCTTGGCCCCGCGTTTCTTCAAATGTACCAGCAAAAGCGAGATCGCGGCTGGCGTGACGCCGGAAATTCTTGACGCCTGGCCAAGTGTCTCGGGCCGCTGCTTGTCGAGCTTTTGGCGCACCTCGATCGACAATGCGCCGATGTCGAGGTAGTTGAAGCCCTCGGGCAGCTTGAGGTTTTCGTAGTGGTCGTGGCGTTCGACTTCCTTGGCCTGGCGGTCGATGTAACCGGCGTACTTGAGCTGAATCTCGACCTGCTCCTTGACGGCGGCGTCTTCGACACCGGGACCGGCCAGGGTCTGGCCGTCGACGCCGGACATGCTCATCAGGGTAGCGTACTCGACACCGGGCCGGCGCAGCAGGTCGGCCAGCGAATATTCGCGTTCGATGGCCTGGCCGATGACGCGCTCCGATTCAGCGGTGGCGAGGATGCGCGGGTTGACCCAGGTCGAGCGCAGGCGTTCGAGTTCGCGCGCGACGGCTTCGCGCTTGGTTTCGAAGGCAGCCCACTGGACGTCGCCCACGCAGCCGAGCTTGCGGCCGATTTCGGTCAGGCGCATGTCGGCATTGTCTTCGCGCAGGCTGAGGCGGAACTCGGCGCGGCTGGTGAACATGCGATATGGCTCTGCCACGCCTTGCGTCGTCAGGTCGTCGACCAGCACGCCAAGGTAGGCTTCGGAGCGGCCCGGTACCCAGGCTTCGCGGTTCGAGGTCAGCAGCGCGGCGTTGATACCGGCGAGCATGCCCTGCGCCGCCGCTTCCTCGTAGCCCGTGGTGCCATTGATCTGGCCGGCGAAGAACAGGCCGGCGATCGCCTTGGTTTCGAGCGAAGTCTTCAGGCCGCGCGGGTCGAAGTAATCGTATTCGATGGCGTAGCCGGGACGCAGGATGAATGCGTTTTCCATGCCCTTCATCGAGCGCACCAGGGCCAGCTGGACGTCGAACGGCAGACTGGTCGAGATACCGTTGGGATAGAATTCGTTGGTCGTCAGGCCTTCGGGCTCAAGGAAGATCTGGTGCGATTCCTTGCCCGAGAAGCGGTGGATCTTGTCTTCGATCGACGGGCAGTAGCGCGGGCCGACGCCTTCGATGACGCCGGTGTACATCGGGCTGCGGTCGAGGCCGGC
This sequence comes from Massilia sp., assembly GCA_039927975.1. Lineage (GTDB taxonomy): Bacteria > Pseudomonadota > Gammaproteobacteria > Burkholderiales > Burkholderiaceae_D > JBDSTZ01. Next base: position 26,828 of record JBDSTZ010000072.1, read on the forward strand.
GCGGATGATGTCGTGGGTTTGCGCGTTGGTATGCGTGACCCAGCATGGCACCTGGCGCGGGTGCATCGCGGTGTTGCCCATCACCGAGAACACCGGCACCGGATCGAGGTCGCCCGGCTGCTCGGCCATCTGAGTGAAGTCAATGCTGCGGCCGTCGATGCGCGGCGGCGTGCCGGTTTTCAAACGGCCCTGCCCCAGCTTCAATTCCTTGAGGCGGCTCGACAGCGAGATCGCGGGCGGGTCGCCGGCGCGGCCGGCCGAATAGTTCTGCAGGCCGACGTGGATCTTTCCGTCGAGGAAAGTGCCAGCCGTCAGCACCACCGCGCGGGCGCGGAATTGCAAGCCGATCTGGGTGACGGCGCCGACCACGCGGTCGCCCTCCACCATCAAATCGTCGCAAGCCTGCTGGAACAGCCACAGGTTCGGCTGATTTTCGAGTCGCGAACGGATAGCTTGCTTGTAGAGAATCCGGTCGGCCTGGGCGCGGGTCGCGCGCACGGCCGGGCCCTTGGACGAGTTCAAGATGCGGAACTGAATCCCCGATTCGTCCGTCGCTATTGCCATTGCGCCACCCATGGCATCGACTTCCTTGACCAGGTGCCCCTTGCCGATACCGCCAATGGATGGGTTGCACGACATCTGCCCGAGGGTCTCGATGTTATGGGTAAGCAACAAAGTCTTCTGTCCCATGCGGGCGGAAGCGAGCGCGGCCTCGGTGCCGGCGTGGCCGCCGCCAACAACGATGACGTCGAATTCAGTAGGAAATAGCATGATGGAGTGTGTGAAGCGAGGAAGTATGAGGCCAGATTATAGAGTCTTTTTGTCCGAAAGACTCCGCAGTGGGAAGATATCTGGACCGTGGTGCAACGACGTTCCACGTGAAACATCGATTGTCGGGCGCCGTGAGCTGGCGTTCGAGTGTTTCACGTGGAACAAAAGCTACCAGCGCTTGATGGCGTCGTAGCCCGTTTTGATGATCAGCAAGGTGACGACGATCAGGAAAAGCTGGCGCACGAAGCCGCTACCATGCTTAACCGCAAGCTTGGTACCGACCAGGGAGCCCGCCACTTGGCACACGGCCATCATCAAACCAAGCTGCCACAGCAAGTGTCCACTGATGCCGAACCACATTAGCGCTGCGAAGTTACAGGCGACATTGACTACCTTGGCGGCGGCGGAGGCGCTCAGAAAGTCGAAACCAAAGAAGCGCACGAACAGGAAAATCAGGAAGCTGCCGGTGCCCGGACCGAAGAAGCCGTCGTAGAAACCGATGCTGGCGCCGATCAGCACCGCGAAGAAGCGCTCGGCATGGCCCGAATGGACGGGTGCGTGGACCGAACCGAAGTCCTTCTTTTTGAAGGTGTAGATGGCGACCGCAACGAGCACAAACGGCAGAAGCATGCGGGCGAAGTCGGCGGGCACCCGCGTGACCGTGTAGGCGCCGGCGAAGGACATGACCAGCGCGGCCACTGCGGCCGGCGCCGCCGTGCTCCATGCCACCCTCACCCGCCGGGCGTAATTGACAGCCGCCGACGCCGTGCCGAAGATGCCCGCCAGCTTGCTAGTACCAAGCAGCGTGGCCGGAATTTCGCGCGGGAACAAGGAAAACAGGACGGGAATCTGAATCAAGCCACCCCCGCCCACCACCGCATCGACCAGGCCGGCCAGAAACGCCGCGCCGCAGAGCACAAAAAGATCAAGCATGAAATGTCCCAAATAAGCGCCAACAACAAGGACTCCATTGTACGGAAGAAAGCCAGCGCCCGTCCTCGGGGAGGCGGCGGGACGATGGTGTAAGCTAGGGGTATAGCCAACGACCAGCGAGACATCATGGCAGCCTTCAGCTTCAGCACGGTACCCAACCTTGTCAATGAAACCGGATCGGCCAAGCGTCTCGGGCAGATCGTCAAGGATCACTTCCCCGAGGTACGGCGCGCACTCATCGTCACCGACGCCGGCTTCCTCAAGACCGGGCTGATCGACCAGCCGTTCATCAGTCTGCAGGAACACGGCATCGCGCCGCATGTGTACGCGGACGTTGTGGCGGATCCGCCCGAGCCGACGGTCCTGGAAGCGCTGGAACTCGCCCGCAGCCACGCGGTCGATATCGTGATTGGCATCGGAGGCGGCAGTTCGATGGACGTGGCGAAGCTGATCGCCGTGCTCGCCAACGGCAAGCAGGGGCTGGACCAGGTGTATGGCATCGGCAAGGTCGAAGGCGCAAGGCTGCCGCTGGTGCAGGTGCCCACCACCGCCGGCACGGGATCGGAAGTGACCAACATCGCCATCGTGACCACCGGCGCGACCACAAAGTCGGGCGTGGTGTCGGCACAGCTGTATGCGGACCTGGCGGTGCTGGACGCGGAACTGACCCTGGGCCTGCCGCCGGCGGTAACCGCCGCCACCGGCATCGACGCCATGGTCCACGCGATCGAAGCCTATACCAGCAAGGTCAAGAAGAACCCGCTGTCAGACATGTTGGCGAAACAGGCTCTGGGTTTGCTGTCGGCCAACCTGATCAAGGCGGTGGAAGACGGGGGAAATCTGGCGGCGCGCCAGGCCATGCTGCTGGGCGCATGCCTTGCAGGACAGGCGTTTTCGAACGCGCCGGTGGCTGCCGTGCACGCGCTCGCCTACCCGATCGGCGGCATTTATCACGTGCCGCATGGGCTGTCGAACTCGCTGGTGCTGCCGCACGTGCTCCGCTTCAACCTCCCAGAAGCGACCGCGCTGTATGCAGAGCTGGCGGGAATCGTCGTGCCGCATGCAGCCGGCTCGGACGAAGCGCGCGCCGAAGCATTGATTGTTGCGATGCAACAAATAGCGACAATCACGGGAGTGGCGACCACCTTGCGCCAGGTTGGCGTGGTCGAATCACATCTGGACAGGCTGGCGGATGAAGCGATGCTTCAGACCCGCCTGCTTGGAAATAATCCCCGGGAACTCACGCGCGACGACGCCAGGGCGATCTACGCCGCCGCGCTGTGAACATCCTCAGTTAGGCACCGCGACCGTGGTTCCGGTCACCACGATGGCATCGGCCCCAGTGGGCGCGCTGGCAATCGGCGGCACGTTGGTGTTGGTGATCTGAACCGTGCCCGAAGCGCGCGGCACAGTGTGGACCACCTGCGAGGGCGGCAAGGCCTTGCCCGAACGCAGGGTCGCCTGCATCGCGTCCAGCGCGCGGAACAGGTAGACATGCAGCGGTACGATGGCTGTCGGCAGCGCGCTGGTGAAGGTATCGAAGTGGTTGGCGTTGGTCACTTCAATATAGCGCAGCTTGCTGCTGCCGCCCTCCACTGCCGCGTTCAAGCCCAGATAGGCGCGCGAAGCGTGATTGACTGGAACCAAGGTGTCGCTGCGACCCTGCACAATGATGGCTGGCTTGCCGTGCAGATTGGCCGTGGCCAGCACTTCGGTCACGCCTGCACGCACGCGCTGGCTCTGCGCCAGCAGCGTGCCGGTAAGCGCAGTGCCGGTGACCGGATCGGTCCCCGTGGCGAGCGAACGCAGGCACAGGAAGCCGTCCAGCGACTGGTCGGCCACCCCCGTCGAGGGTGACACGCCGACGGTGTAGCCGCGCGCGCCGCCGACCGAATTCTCGTACACAACGCTGCCAGGAATGCCGTTCATCGTCGCGAACGACTGTGCCTTTTGCGCGGCCGTAAACGCGATCGGCACGCCGCCCACGTCGGTGGGCGAAAAGCTGAAGCCGCAGACATTGTCCTTGACCGAGAAGCGGCCGTAAGCGTTGGCGTAAGTCACCGCCACCAGGATGTTGGTGCCGGCGTGAGCGGCCTGCAGGATGTCGCTGTCGGGCAACCAGCCATAGGCGCGCATGCGGGCCAGCGCGTCAGCCTGTTGGGACGGCAGATCGGCGCCGCTCAGCAGCCCTTTCGCCACCAGCGAGGCGCAGCGGCCGGCACTGCCCGCGATGCAAGGCTGGTAGAGCGCGGCGTAAGTCGAGTAATCGTAGAGCGCCTTGCCTTGTGCGCTGACCGGCGAGCCGGCCTGGGTGATGCTGTAGCCGGTCGACTGCTTCGGCTGGATCTGCGGCTCGGTGGCGGCGACGCCGTTGATGAGGCCGCCGGTATCCTGCTCGGCGGCCAGCAAGGCGGAACCGGCGCCGTTCGAGATACTCGACGCGATGACCATCGTGTTGGCCGGCTTGAAGCGCAAACGCCTGCCGTCGGCGACCTGGTCGGGGAACTGCTCGTTCAGCACGTAATAGGCGAACTCGACCGCCTGCAGGGTCATCTTGCCCCAGTCCTTTTCGGGATTCTGCTGCGAATGCGCATGCTTGAAGGCGATCCGGTTCGGATAGCTGGCGGCGAAGCTGGTGCGCTCGGCATCGCTCAAGGCCGGTGCGAACTGGGCATTCTTGCCGGCCGCGCTGCGGGTCGCGCGCACGCCGTTCTGCAGATTGACGCTGTCGTCCTCGAACGTGTAGAGGCCGTTGCCGCTGCCCTTGTCGGCATACGCGACGGCGCAGCGGTTCTTCAGGCCCCATTCGCCGGCCGTGCCGATCGCGCCGTAGACGCCGCGCGAGCCGCTCGAGGTGCCGGTGATGATGCACGGATTGGCGCTGTCGAAATTGGCCGGCACCTGCACCATCAGGGTGACATTCTGGGTGCCACTGCCGTCGTCCGCATAGGCGATGTATTCGGTGCCGGCGACCTTGCCCTCGCCCGCCGTCACCACGCCCGCCGCGTCGACGTTCGGTCCGTACAGGGTGCCGTAGCCGCTGAGCGGGTTGACGTCGAGGATGGCGCGGTAGTTGTTGAAAATGGCGCTGCGGCGCAGTTCGGCGGCGGTCGGATTGAGCGGATCGGCAAAGACCGGCGCTGTTGCCGCGCCCAAACCAGTCTTGCCCAGACCCGCCGTGGCCAGGTCGTCGCTGACGCCGTCGTAGGTGGTGGCGGTGATCACGCCCAGGTAGGCCGGCCGCAGGTTGATCTCGTCGTGCTTGTCGCTGTTAGCGCAGGACACCAGGGAAAGCGTGGCGCAGGCCAGCGCGGCAGTTTTAAAGGCGGACTGATTTTTCATGGACATCCTCATGTGAAATGGCAAACAAAGATGAGTATGTCTGCGCTTTTCAGCACAGACATTGATGCGCGTATAACTCCTTGGGGGTGGTGACGAACTTTTTGTGCTTATGCCGGTCCGTTTTGCACCGCCCGTGCGGCGGGCACGGGCAGCTTGCGCGTGCGCTTGGCGGAAGCGAACAAGGCGCCGATCTCGCCAACGATGCCACGACGGAACAGCAGCACGCAGACGATGAAGATCAGGCCGGTGACCATGCCGACCGATTCGCCCAGCGTGGCGAACCATTCGACGCCGGTCGTGCGGGCGAGGAAGTTGCCGACGTCGCCCAGTTTGTTTTCGATGGAGATGATGATGAAGGCGCCGAGGATCGGGCCGACCAGCGTGCCCATGCCGCCCACCAGGGTCATCAGGATGACCAGGCCGGACATGGCCCAGTGCACGTCGGTAAGCGTCTCGAAACCGAGCACCACGGTCTTGGTGGCGCCCGCCAGGCCGGCCAGCGCGGACGACAGCACGAAGGCGAGCAGCTTGTAGCGATCGACCTCGTAACCGAGCGAAATGGCGCGCGGCTCGTTTTCTTTGATCGCCTTGAGCACCTGGCCGAAAGGCGAGTGCACGGTGCGCACAATCAGCGCGAAGCCGGCGATGCTAATTGCCAGCACGACGTAGTACATGGTCAGGTCGCTGGACAGGTCGAGCACGCCGAACAGCCGGCCGCGCGGCACGCCCTGCAGACCATCCTCGCCGTGGGTGGCGGGAATGCGCAGGGCGGCGAAATACACCATCTGCGCCAGGGCCAGCGTGATCATCGCGAAATAGATGCCCTGGCGGCGGATCGCCAGCGCGCCCATGACCAGGCCGACCAGGGCGGCCGCCCCTACTCCCAGCAACAGTCCGACTTCGGTTGGCAAGCCGAGCGCCGCCAGCGCGTGACCCGTGACGTAACCGGCGGTGCCGAAAAAAGCGGCATGCCCGAAGGATAGCAAGCCGGTGTAGCCGATCAGCAGGTTGAAGGCGCAGGCGAACAGGCCGAAGCACAGCAGCTTCATCAGGAAAATGGGATAGCCGACGAACGGCGCCGCCAGGGCGAGCGCGAATGCGATGAGATAGCCGATATTTTTGTACATGGTGTGCTCCCCTTATTTCTCTTTGCCGAACAGACCGGCGGGCCGCAGCAGCAAGACCACCACCATGACAACGAACACCACCACTTCAGACCCTTCCGGGTAATACACGCGCGTGAGTCCTTCGATCACGCCCAGTCCGAGACCGGTGAGGATCGAGCCCATAATCGAACCCATGCCCCCGATCACCACAACGGCGAATACGACGATGATCAGGTGCGAGCCCATCAGGGGAGTCACATTGATGATCGGGGCCGCCAGCACCCCTGCAAAGCCCGCCAAAGCGACGCCGAAGCCGTAGGTCAGGGTGACCATCAGCGGCACGTTGATGCCGAAGGCTTCGACCAGCTTGGGATTCTCGGTGCCGGCGCGTAAATACGCGCCCAGTTTGGTTTTCTCGATCACGTACCAGGTGAACAGGCAGACCCCGAGCGAGGCCAGCACGACCCAGGCGCGATAGTTCGGCAACACCATGAAGCCGAGGTCGGTGACACCCGCCAGTTCGTCCGGCACCGGCAGGGTTTGCCCGGACACGCCGAAGAAGGAGCGGAAAAGCCCTTCGAGCAAGAGGGTGATGCCGAAGGTGAGGAGCAAGCCGTATAGATGGTCCAGCTTGTATAACCAGCGCAGCATGGTTTTCTCGACGATGATGCCGAACACGCCTACCAGCAATGGGGCGATCAGCAGCATCCACCAATAGCTCAGGCCGAAGGAGGTGACGCCAATGTAGGCGCAGAACGCGCCCACCATGTAGAGGGCGGCGTGCGAGAAGTTGATCACGTTGAGCAGGCCGAAGATGACCGCCAGGCCGAGCGACAGCATCGCGTAGAACGAGCCGTTGACCAGGCCGAGCAGCAACTGCGGATACAAGGCGGCTAAGGGTTTGCCGAAAATTTCCATGGCATCACAGTAAAAAGAACACCGGAAGGGCCGGTGAGGACTGGAAGAAGGCACGGGCTTGCGTCCGCGCACTCGTAGCGTTCATGATCATTTCAGACAAGCGGCACGGGCGAGATTGCCTCGCCCGCGGCCGGCCTGCTCCGCCAGGGCTTCAGACCCCGGCCGGCACGCCTACTTCCACAGCGCGCACTTCGACTCGGCCTTGGTGGCGTACGCCTGGGCGCCAGGGATGGTCGCAACGACCTTGTAGTAATCCCACGGATACTTCGATTCGGCCGGCGTCTTCACCTGCATCAGATACATATCGTGCACCATGCGGCCGTCCGGACGGATCTCGCCGCCCTTGGCGAACATGTCGTTGATCTTGGTTTTCTTCAGCTGCGCCATGACCTTGTCGCTGTCGTCGGTGCCGACCGCCTTGACCGCGTTCAGGTAGGTCGTCGCGGCCGAGTAGTCGGCGGCCTGCAGCATCGACGGCTCTTTCTTCATCTTGGCGAAATAGCGCTTGGCCCAGGCGCGCGAATCGGCGTTCTGGTCCCAGTACCAGCCGTCGGTCAGGTACATGCCTTGGGTGGTCTTGAGGCCGAGCGTGTGGATGTCGTTGATGAACACCAGCAGGCCGGCCAGCTTCATGTTCTTGGTCAGGCCGAATTCATTGGCCGCCTTGATCGAGTTGATGGCATCGCCGCCGGCGTTGGCCAGGCCCAGGATCTGGGCTTTCGACGCTTGCGCTTGCAACAGGAAGGACGAGAAGTCGGAGGCCGACAGCGGGTGCTTGACGCTGCCGAGCACGGTGCCGCCCTTGGCCTTGACGACTTCAGCGGTGTCCTTTTCGAGCGACTGGCCGAAGGCATAATCGGCCGTCAGGAAATACCAGGACTTGCCGCCCTGGGCGACGATGGCGCCGCCGGTGCCGCGCGCGAGGGCGATGGTGTCGTAGGCGTAATGCACGGTGTAGGGCGAGCATTCCTCGTTCGTCAGGCGGGCCGAGCCGGCGCCGATCGAGATGAACACTTTCTTTTTCTCGGCCGCGATTTTGGCCATGGCCAGGTTGGCGCCCGAGTTGGTGCCGCCGATGAGCATGTCGACGCCCTGCTGGTCGAACCATTCGCGCGCCTTGCTGGCCGCGACGTCGGCCTTGTTCTGGTGGTCGGCTGAAATGATTTCGATTTTCTTGCCATTGATGGCGCCGCCCATGTCGGCAATGGCCATCTTGATCGCTTCGGCGCCGCCGGCGCCGTCGATGTCGGTGTACAGGCCGGACATGTCGGTGATGAAGCCGATCTTGATCGTGTCGCCGCTCACTTGAGCGTGCGCGGAGAAAGAAATACCCATGGCACATGCGGCAGCAGCTGCGATTGCAATAGTGTGACGTTTCATTGTTGTCTCCGAGAAGATATGGTGGTTTACAAACGGCTTTTTTTTCTTCTTACACGCCCAGGAGCTCGGTCAGCACCGGCATCTTGGCGTTCAATTCGGACGAAGCGAAGGTTTCAACAATCTGACCATGCTCCACCACGTAAAACCGGTCCGCCAAGGGTGCGGCGAAGCGGAAATTCTGTTCCACCATGACGATCGTGTAGCCTTTCGACTTCAGGGTGGTGATCATGCGCGCCAAGCCCTGCACGATGACCGGCGCCAGGCCTTCGGAGATTTCATCGAGCAGCAGCAGGCGCGCGCCGGTGCGCAGGATGCGCGCCACCGCCAGCATTTGCTGTTCGCCACCGGACAGGCGAGTGCCCTGGCTGTGGCGGCGTTCGAGCAGGTTGGGAAACATCTCGTAAATCTCGTCGATCGACATGCCCTTGCCGGCGCCGTCGAGGGTCGGCGGCAGCATCAAATTTTCCTCCGTCGACAGCGAGGAAAAGATGCCCCGCTCTTCCGGGCAATAGCCGATGCCGAGGTGGGCGATGCGGTGGGTCGGCAAGCCGATCGCTTCAGTGCCGTTGACCTTGATGGAACCCTTGCGCGCGCCGGTCAGTCCCATGATGGCGCGCAGCGTGGTGGTGCGGCCGGCGCCGTTGCGGCCCAGCAGCGTGACGACCTCGCCCTGGTTCACCGACAGATTCACGTTGTGCAGAATGTGCGATTCGCCATACCAGGCTTGCAGGTTGCTGATCTCGAGTGCGGGCTTCATCAGTGCGCTCCTTCGAGCTCGGCGCTGGTGGTGCCCATGTAGGCTTCCATCACCTGCGGATTGCGCGACACCTCGACGTAGCTGCCTTCGGCCAGCATGGCGCCGCGCTGCAGGACCGAAATCTTGTCGCAGATGCCGGAGACCACGTTCATATTGTGTTCGACCATCAGGATGGTGCGGCCGGCCGACACTTTTTTAATCAGCTCGGTGACGCGGTGCACATCTTCGTGGCCCATGCCCTGGGTCGGTTCGTCGAGCAGCATGAGTTCCGGTTCCATCGCCAGGGTGGTGGCGATTTCCAGCGCGCGCTTGCGCCCGTAAGGCATGTCGGCGGTGATGGTGTCGGCAAATTCGGTGAGGTCGACTTCAGCCAGCAGCTGCATGGCGCGGCTATCGAGCTGCGACAGCGAACGCTCGCTTTGCCAGAACTTGAAGGTGCTGCCGATCGTGCGCTGCAGGCCGATGCGCACGTTCTGCAGCACCGTCAGATGCGGGAAGACCGCCGAGATTTGAAACGAGCGGATGATGCCCATGCGCGCGATCTGCGCCGGCCGCGCCTGCGTGATGTCGCGCCCGTTGAAGAGAATCTGGCCCGAGGTCGGGGGGTGTACCGAATTCTGTGTAAACGGGTTTTCGTTTAAGTCTGCGGAAGCCGGTCTTCAAACTGGATGGCGAAGCGGTTCAGTGCGGCTTTCCAGTCCCGGATCGGCATCGTCCACTTTTTGC
>JBDSTZ010000073.1:0-12451 GCA_039927975.1 Massilia sp.
GCAAAAAGTGGACGATGCCGATCCGGGACTGGAAAGCCGCACTGAACCGCTTCGCCATCCAGTTTGAAGACCGGCTTCCGCAGACTTAAACGAAAACCCGTTTACACAGAATTCGGTACACCCCCCAACTTCAACTTCGCGCTGTTCCGCCACCAGCAATGGCTGTTTGCGGCGATCTGCCTTGCCACCGGGATGCCAAGCTCGCGCTCGCCACCGTCGGGTTTTGGGATCGTCACCCGACGTAGCGGACTGGGCCGATACGTCCCTGACAGCAGTTGCTCGCGTATGGATGGCCACGCGGTCGCCAGATAGCGCGAGGTCTGGTTGATATCCAGACCGTCGACACCAGCTGCACCCTTGTTGCTTCGTACACGCCTGAACGCCTGCCGCAGGTTCTCTGTCGTCAGCGCCGCTTGCAGCAGCGCCGACCCCGTGTCCCCGGTTGCATATCGCGGGCAGAACGCTTCGTCGCTGGAGGCACTGGGCAAGGCTTCACCTTGCCCAGTGCCTCCCGCCCCGCGTTGGCAGGCATCTGACGCGTTGCTTTCTGCATCGACATATCGGATTCACTCCTCCTCGTTCGGTCCTTCGTCGGCGGGGTCGAGCCTTCCCGGCGCTACCACCGACTACTATGACCTCTGCTGAGACCCCGCTCCGATTTCCAACGTCGCCCTTTCAGGCACAAGGCGGGGCGTCCCCAGGTAAGGGCCGCACTCCTTCACCACACAACCGCCGCATCTACGCCGCCCATCCTTGACCACAAGAGCTTTGCGGTTTCTTGCCCGCTCGCCCTGATCGGCAACGCCTTATATGCGATTCGTGTCCCTCGGCTCGTGATTTATGCTCCGCGCTTCCTTCCCACACTCGGTTGCCCTCATGCAGTTGCGCTTCACTTCGCTCGCTGTGGTCAGCTCGCGGCGGGACTTTCACCCGCAGGAGTGCGCCCATGCTGGGCGCACAAAAAAAACGCACCTTGCGGTGCGTTTTAAGCTAATTCACGTTCCCGGTCGTTTGGCAGTACCAACGACATTCTGTAAAACGTGCGTCTCCTCGATATTTCTCCGGTATGGACTACCGTTCTTTTATCTACTACTCCCCAAACCTGATGTCTGTTTTCTCCGATGTTGCACTTACTCAATGCCGGAAAAGGTGCCCATCATAGCGTATTAAAATTGGCCAAGCGTGGTTTTTTAAACACGAAAATTGGAAATTTTTTACTTGTAGATTAAATTCGGCAACCACAGGGAGATCTGTGGTACGTAGGTGACCAGCACGAGGAAGCCGAGCATGGTGAGCAGCCATGGCCAGACCGCCACGGTCAACTCCGAAATGCCCATCTTGGTGATCCCCGACGCCACGTAGAGGTTTAGACCGACGGGCGGGTGACACATTCCCACCTCCATATTGACCACGATCAAAATCCCGAAGTGAACTGGATCGATGCCCAGTTTCATCGCCACCGGGAACAGGATGGGCGCCATGATCAGCACGATCGAGGACGGCTCCATCACGTTGCCGGCGATCAGCAGCAGCACGTTGACCACCAGCAGGAAGGACACCACGCCCAGGCCCTGGCCGGTGATCCACTCGGCCATCGATTGCGGGATATTTTCGCTCGTCATCAGGAACGAGAACAGCACCGCGTTGGTGATGATGTAGAGCAGCATGGCCGACATCGCCGCCGAATCGAGCAGCACCTTGGCCACTTGCTTGAAGCGCAGATCCTTGTAGACGAACACGGCGATAAAGAAGGCGTACACCGCCGCCATCGCCGCCGCCTCGGTCGGCGTGAACGCGCCGCTGTAGATGCCGCCCATCACGATGACGATCAGCAGCAAACCCCAGGCGCTGCGGCGAAACGCCACCAGCCGCTCGCCCCAGCTAGCCTTGGGCATGCGCGGATAGTTGTTCTTGCGCGCCAGGTGCCAGGTGGTCAGGCCGAGGAAGAAGGCCAGCAGCACGCCAGGCACCACGCCGGCCATGAACAACTGGCCGACCGAGGTGTTGGTGGTGACCGAATACATCACCATCACGATCGACGGCGGAATCAGGATGCCGAGCGCGCCCGAGGTGGTGATCACGCCGGCGCCGAAGCGCTTCGGATAACCCTGCTTGACCATGGCCGGCAGGATGATCGATCCGATCGCCACCACCGTCGCCGGACTCGAACCCGAGACGGCGGCGAACAGCGCGCAAGCGAGCACGCCGGCCAGCGCGAGCCCGCCGTGCCAGTGGCCGACCATCGAGCTGGCGAAGTTGATCATGCGCCGCGCGACCCCGCCATGCGTGAGGAAATTGCCCGCCAGGATAAAGAACGGAATCGCCATGATCTCGAATTTCTCGATGCCGGAAAACAGCTTGAGGGCGACCGCTTCGATCGGCACGCTGGTCATGGTGAAGAAGAAAGTCAGCACCGTCAGGCCGAGCGAGATCGAGATCGGCATCCCGGTCAGCATCAGCAGCAGGAGCAGGACGAAAATGATGGCGGCGTTCATGCTGGCTCTCCTTTGGCGAGTTCTTCGTCGAGCCCTTCGACGTGGCCGTGGTCGTGTTTTGGCAGCGTTCCGGTGCGCAGGAATTGCACCAGCACTTGCAGGAAGCGGAAGCACATCAGGTAGGAGCCGAGCGGCACGCACAGGTAGACCCAGCGCATCGGCACCTCCAGCACTTCCGAGGTCTGATCCGGCGCCAGGTGGGCGATCATGTAGGCGCCCAGGCTGCCGATGGTGGCGGTGAAGACCGCGCCGGCCAGCATGCCGAACACCACGAAACGGGCGTACCAGCGCGGGTTCATGCGGTTGATCAGCACGTCGACGCCGACGTGGATGCCGGTGCGTACGCCGTAAGCGGCGCCGAACTTGGCCATCCAGATGAACATGAAGATGCACAGTTCGGTGGACCAGCTGGTGTTCAGGCTGATCAGCCAATCCTGCAGGCCGGGAATGGCCATGCCGGAGAGATAGCGGTGGACGACGGCGACGAACACGATCAGCGTCGCGGCGCCCATCAGGGTGGCGATGATCCACTCTTCAAGGTGGTCGAGAAATTTCATGATGAGGTTCCTGACATGGGATTGGGAGGCGGCGCTCGGGCGGCGGCCGGGCGGCGGCGCGGAGCATGGACGCGCGGAAGCAGCGGCGCGCCGTGGTGGCGTGCCGCTGTGTTTCCTGGCGTGGATGCTGGTGCGGGCGCCGGCGCCGTGCGCCGGGCCTGCTTACTGCGCGGCCTGCTTGTTGATGGCGCCGATCAAGTCCTTGCCGATCCGCCCCTCCATGTCCTTCTGCACCGGCAGCAAGGCCTTGCGCCAGTCGGCCTGTTCCTTGGCGCTCAAGGTGTAGATGGTGGTCTTGCCGGTCTTCTTGATGGCGTCCATCGCCATGTCGTTGTCGCGCTGGGCGATGGCTTTTTCAAACGTGGTCGCCTCGCGCATCGCCTGTTCGAGCGCGGCGCGTATGTCGGGCGGCAAGCCGTCCCAGAACTTCTTGTTGACGATCACCGCGTAGCCCAGGTAGCCATGGTTCGACACCGTCACATGCGATTGCACCTCGTGCATCTTCTGGGTGTACATGTTCGATGGCGGATTCTCGGTGCCGTCGACCACCCCGGTCTGCAGCGCCTGGTAGACCTCGGAGAAGGCCAGCACCTGCGGATTGGCGCCGAGCGCGCGCATCTGGGCGTCGAGCACCTTGGACGACTGGATGCGCATTTTCAGGCCGCGGAAGTCGGCCGGCACGTGCAGCGGCTTGTTGGCCGACATGACCTTGAAGCCGTTGTCCCAGAATGCCAGGCCGGTGATGCCCTTCGGTTCCAGCTTTTGCAGCAAGCCCTTGCCGATCGGCCCCTCGGTCACGCTGTAGAGCGCGCTCTTCGACGGGAAGATGTAGGGCAGGTCGAAGGCTTCGAATTCCTTCACGCCGAGCGGGCCGAACTTGGCCAGCGAGGGCGCCAGCATTTGCACCGCGCCCAGCTGCAGCGCTTCGAGCTCTTCCTTGTCCTTGTAGAGCTGGCTGTTGGGGTAGACTTCGACCTTGACGCGGCCCTTGGTAGCCTTCTCGGCGAGCTGCTTGAAGCGTTCGGCGGCCTGGCCTTTCGGCGTGTCGAGCGCGACCACGTGGCTGAACTTGATGACGATGGGCGCCTGGGCGTGGGCATTGATGCTGATGGCGGCGGCCAGGGTGGCTACCAGGATGCTGATTCTCATTGTGTCTCCTCGTTTGTTTTTAACTATTTATATTTAACTCAAGGCAAGTTTAGTCGCTCTACCCGCCGCCGCTATTGTGGTTTTCCACAATAGCCCGACTCCAGGAAAAACCGCACCGTATGCCATGATAAAGTCCTTTTCGCTCTCCGCGCCGCGCTCCCTCGGCGGCCCATGGCGTTTCCTGCTGCCGGTCTTGCTGGTGCTGCTGTTCCTGGCGGTGCTGCTGTGGCTGCCGTGGCAGGCGCGCCAGATGGAAAGCAATGAACGGCAGGAACAACTGATCGCCGACACCCTCTGGGTCGAACAGGCGATCCGCTACGAACTCGGACGCAATGCCGAGGCGCTCGACAACCTGCGCAACGACCTCGCCGGCGGACCGCTGGCGCATGCCGCCGTCCAGGCCCGCTTCGAGCAATTGCTCAAGAACGGCCACGAATTGCAGCGCGCCACCTGGCGCGATGCGCAGGGCGTGGCGCTGGTCGCCGCCGGCCCCGGCGCGGCCGTCCCCGGCGCCGCCGAGCGCGTCGCCCAGCCAGACGCGCTCGAACTGGCGATCAAGACCCGCAAGGGCCGCTACAGCGAGCCCTACACCGCGGCGCCCGGCGCGCCGGCCATGCTCGACTACTATCTGCCACTGTACCGGGCCGGCAAGCCGGATGGCTACCTCAGTGTGAGCTATCAACTTCCCAACTTGCTGGCCGAAACTGTCCCCTGGTGGTTTGCCCAGGAAAACGCGATCGCCCTGCTCGACCGCGACGACCGCCCGGTGGCCCAGCGCGCCGACGGCGGCAAGGGGCGCGGCGTGTACACCCATAAAAAACCGCTCGACCTGCCCGGCGCCACCCTGCTGCTGTCGACCGATGCCGTCAAGGGCGCCCCGCTGCTGCTGCCAAACCTGCTGGTCGGCTCGGTAATCGTGCTGGCGCTGGCCCTGCTGGTCAGCCTGGCGCTGCTGTGGCGCCACGTGGCGCGCCGGCTGGCGGCCGAGGGCGCGCTGCGCCAGCAAATGGCGTTTCGCACGGCAATGGAAAACTCGCTGGTGACGGGCCTGCGCGCGCGCGACCTGGAAGGCCGCGTCACCTACGTCAATCCGGCCTTTTGCCAGATCGTCGGCTTGCCGAAGGAAGAGCTGGTCGGCAAGGCGCCGCCCATGCCCTACTGGGCGCCGGAAGCGATGGCCGACTATCAGCAGCGCTTCGCCGCCGTGCTGGCCGGGAATGTCACGCCGCAGTTCGAAACCATTTTCCAGCGCTCCGACGGGGTCCGCGTGCCGGTGCTGATCTTCGAGGCGCCGCTGGTCGACAGCAAGGGCCAGCAGACCGGCTGGATGGGCTCGATCCTCGACATTTCCGACCGCAAGCGGGTCGAGGAACTCAACCGCCAGCAACAGGAAAAACTGCAGGCCGGCGCGCGCCTGGCGACCATGGGCGAAATCTCGTCGATGCTGGCGCACGAATTGAACCAGCCGCTGGCCGCCATTTCCAGCTACACCACCGGCGCCCTGAACCTGCTCGCGCGCGCCGCCGACAAGGGCACCGCGCTCGATTCGGCCCAGCTCAAGCCGGCGCTCGAACAGGCCAGCGTGCAAGCCCAGCGGGCCGGCCAGATCATTCGCAGCGTGCATGAGTTCGTCAAGAAGCGCGAACCGCAGCGCCAGCAAGTGCATGTGGGGCAACTGGTGGCCGCCATCCGCGCCCTGATCGAGCTGCAGGCCAGCAAATTCTTCGTCGCGATCCAGGTCCAGATCCCCGACGACTTGCCGCCCGTCAGCGCCGACCGCATGTTGATCGAGCAAGTGCTGCTGAACCTGACCCGCAACGCCATCGAGGCGATGCAGGATGTCGCGCCCGAGCGCCGCGTACTGCGCCTGACCGCCGTCTGCGAGCACGGCCAGGTTGAACTGTCGGTGATCGACCAGGGCCACGGCATCGCGCCGGAGGTGGCCGAACGCCTGTTTTCCCCCTTCTTCTCGACCAAGGCCGAAGGCATGGGCATGGGCCTGTCGATCTGCCGCACCGCCATCGAGTTCCACGGCGGCACCCTGACCCACAGCGACAACCCGCTGGGCGGGACAATTTTCACGTTTGCATTGCCGGCCCAGCCCAAGCTGGCCTAAGATGGGCGACCATCGGCGACGATGCGTCGCCATCGTTGACTGTGCGCGCGGCAAGCGAACAGCGGGTCATCGGCGCAGGCGATAAAATAAAGAACGATAAAATAGAGACCGATAACAAAACCGCGAAAGGTTTGGCCGATGCTGCATATTGTCGACGACGAAGACGTGATCCGCGATGCCCTCACTTTCTTGGCGCAAACGCGCGGCATCGAGGCGCGCGGCTATGCCAGCGCGCAAGGCTTTCTTGACCACGTGGGCAAGCAGCTCGACCCCGACGGCGACTGCGTGCTGCTCGACGTGCGCATGCCCGGCATGAACGGGGTCGGCGTGTTCGACCAGCTGAGCGCGCGCGGCCTGACGGCGCGCCTGCCCGTCATCTTCGTCACCGGCCACGGCGACGTGCCGATGGCGGTTGACACCCTCAAGCGCGGCGCCTTCGATTTTTTTGAAAAACCCTTCAACGACAACGCTTTGATGGACCGCGTCGAGCAAGCGCTGGTGGTGTCGCGCCAGGCCGGCGAGGCGGCCGCCGTGCAGACCCGGCTGGCCAGCTTGTCGGCGCGCGAGCGCGAAGTGCTCGACCTCATTTTGGCCGGCAAGATGAACAAGGTCGTCGCCGACAAGCTCGGCATCAGCATGCGCACCGTCGAGGTGCACCGCGCGCATATCTTCGACAAGATGCAGGTCAAGACGGCGGTCGAGTTGGCAGGGCTGCTCAAATAAGGCCGGTATCCCGGTTGCTTCCCCAAACAAGCCCTGGAAAACGGCGCTGAAAGACAGAAGCCTCAGCGAACGGAGGCTTCTGCTTGATGCGGTCCGATTCCGCTTACCTAGACCTGGCTAGACCATTTCTGGTGGGCGGCTCCTTCCATCGGCTTAGGGAACCTCGACTTCTCCCACGAGCAAAATACCCGCCGGTCGGCAAATTCTAGTGCAAATTGATCGAAAATGATCAAATCTCCTAGTAATGTGTGGGTGTGGTACGGAGGCGAAATCCTTGATGGCCAGCGGATGCTGCGCCGCCCCGACGATACCTTGCGGCGCGCTCCAGTTCGGGAAGCTTGAACGACTACAAACTATCGGGATGACACACTGCCATCCCACCTGCCGCGTCCTGAAAAGCGAAGTCCAGCTTGCCCAGCGGCTTGGACGCCGATGCGTTCGCGCGGCAACGCAGAACCGTCGCCGTAAAAACGACTCGAACGTAAGGGCGCAACAGGCAGCTTCATGAAGGCCGCCGGTGCGCGCAGCCAACCCGCGTGCGCCGGTGATGCCGGCAGCAGCCTTAAAATCAACGCACACCATCCTTTGTGAGGCACTCCGATGAGCGAGAAGACTATTGCAGACAAGATGTTCTTGAAAAATGCGAAATCGATGGCGGTGTTCAACGGCGCGGCGCACCCGACCTTGGTCGAGCAATTGCCCAATGAACTGATCGATCACGCCAAGGGCGAGGCCGACGTGGTGTTGATGTTCGCCCTCAACCAGCGCGAGCTTGAGCAATATTTCCCGGCCGCGATCGAACGGCTCGGCGAGAAAAGCTCGCTGTGGATCGCCTATCTGAAAAGCACCGCCTCGAAGGCCACCGACATCAACCGCGATTCGATCAACGCCTGGGCGAAGGAGCGCGGGGTCACGGCGGTGGCGATGATTTCGGTCGACGGCGACTGGTTTGCGCTGCGGCTCAAGCGGATGTGAACGGCTGGCTGCTCAGTCAATGCGGCGAGCGTTCGCCGGCGCAAGCATGCCTGCGACCAGCGGCTCACACATACCGAACGTCTGGCTCACACATGCCGAACGTCCGGCGGCTCACGCAAGCAGCAAGTCCGGCCGCTCACGCATGCCGCGCCAGCGCCCATGCCACGTGTGCGCGCACCATCGGCGAAGGATCGTCGGCGCGCGCCGTCAGCGCGGCGACGATGGCAGGGTCGCCCTTGGCTTGGCCGGCCGCGTTGCCCAGGCCCACAGCCAGGTTGCGCAGCCAACGCTCGTGGCCGATCCGGCGGATCGGGCTGCCTTCCATGCGCTGGTTGAACTCGGCCTCGCTCCAGCCGAACAGGGTCGTCATGGCGGCGCTGCCGAGCTCGTTGCGCTGGTCAAAATCGGGCACCACGGTGCGCTGGGCGTACTTGTTCCACGGGCACACGGTCTGGCAATCGTCGCAGCCGTAGACCCGGTTGCCGATCAACGGGCGCAGCTCGATCGGAATGGCGCCCTTGAGTTCAATCGTTAAATAGGAAATGCAACGCCGCGCGTCGAGCCGGCCCGGTCCGAGGATCGCCTGGGTCGGGCAGACGCCGATGCAGGCCGCGCACTGGCCGCAATGGGCGCTCGCCGGCGGGTCGACCGGCAGCGGCAAGTCGACCAGAATCTCGCCGAGAAAAAACATCGAGCCGGCCTCGCGGCTGAGCATGAGAGTGTGCTTGCCCCGCCAGCCGATGCCGGCCTTCTCGGCCAGCGGCAACTCCATCACCGGCGCCGAATCGGTGAACACGCGGTAGCCGAGCGCGCCGGCCTCGGTCTCGATACGCGAGGCCAGTTGCTGCAGGCGGGCGCGCAGCACCTTGTGATAGTCGCGACCGCGCGCGTACAGCGACACCACCGCCGCGCGCGGATCGGCCAGGCGGGCCGATTCGCGCTCGCGCCAGTCGTCGGGGGTGTCGGCCGGCAAATAGTTCATGCGCGCGCTGATGACCCGCACCGTGCCGGGCACCAGCTCGGCGGGACGGGCGCGCTTGAGACCGTGGCTTGCCATATAATCCATCTCGCCGTGGTGGCCGGCGGCCAGCCAGGCTTGCAGGCCGGCCTCGGCGGCGGACAGGTCGATGTCGGCGATGCGCACGTCGGCAAACCCGAGCTCGGCGCCCCAGCGTTTGATGGCCAGCGCGAGGGCGGGCAGGTCGGCATTGCTTGAAGACATGCGATAGCGGGCTACAATAAAGAGAAGACAACTGCGATACGGCCAAGCGGGAGGCCGGGGTCCGAACAACCGTCGTGCCGGCGCCAGTACAACCGTCGCACCCGCGCCAGAACAACCGTCGCACCCGCGCAGGCGGGTGTCCATAGCGCCTCCGACCTGTCGTGCTATGGATTCCCGCCTGCGCGGGAACGACGGTTTGACGGCAAACACTGACACTTAGACGGTTTGAAGGCAAACACTGACGACGGTTTTGACGGCAAACACTGAGATTTAATTTCGCAGCGTGCCGGGCCGGACCTGGCCATCCACAATCCACCATTCTATTCGATGCAGCATTTCACAGCCCACCTCCACGATGAAGCCGGTACCGCAGCGCTCGGCGCGGCCCTCGCGCGCGCCTTGCAACCGGGCCTGGCGATCCACCTGCACGGCGACCTCGGCGCCGGCAAGACCGCCCTCACGCGCGCCCTGCTGCACGCCGCCGGCCACGTCGGCCACGTCAAGAGCCCGACCTACACCTTGGCCGAACCCTACAGTATCGTGCTGGCCGGCCGCCGCGTCGGCGTGATCCACTTCGACCTGTACCGCATGTCGAGTCCCGAGGAATTCCTCGACGCCGGTTTCCGCGAGGACTTCAACGGCGACAACATTTGCATCGTCGAGTGGCCCGAAAAGGCCGATCCGGTGTTGCCGCCCCCCGATCTAAATATCCTCCTGCGCGTTGCCGGCGAGGGCCGTGATGTAGAATTGCAAGCGTTGTCCCACCTGGGTTCGCTATGCCTCGACCGCCTCACCTTCGCCCCAAACCTGTGAACACAGGCGCTGTCACGCGGCGCACCATGCTCAAGGCCGGCGGCACGCTGTTGCTGTCGGTGCTCACGCCGCTGCCGGCGCGCGCCGCGCAGATCCTCGCCGTGCGGGTCTGGCCGGCCGCCGACTATACCCGCGTCACGCTGGAAAACGACAGCGACCTCAAAGCCACCCACGCCATCGTCACCGACCCGGACCGGCTGGTGGTCGACATCGAAGGCCTGGGCCTGAACCCGGCCCTCAAGACCCTGATCGCCAAGATCCAGTCGGGCGACCCGTACATCAAGCAGGTGCGGGTGGGCCAGTACAAGCCGAACGTGGTGCGCCTGGTGTTCGACCTGAAGGAACCGGTCACGCCGCAGGTGTTCACGCTCGCGCCGATCGGCAACTACAAGCACCGCCTGATCTTCGACCTGTACCCGGTGACCCCGGTCGACCCGATCGCGGCGATGATCGAAAAAGGCGAGTGGACGCCGGAAGCGGCGCCGATGGGCCGCCCCGAACTGCACGCGCCGCAGACGCCGGCAATCGCCAAGGCCGATCCGCAGCCGGAACTCAGGCCGGAGATCAAGCCGGAGTTCAGGCCGGAGACCAAGCCCGAGTTCAGGCCCGAGCAAAAGACCGAACCAAAGTCCGAGCCGAAATCGGAGCCGCGCCTTGAAGCAAAGTCCGAAGCGAAGACCGACCCGCGCCAGCAAAAAGTGGCGCGCCTGATCACCATCGCGCTCGACCCTGGCCACGGCGGCGAAGACCCGGGCGCGATCGGCGCCGCCGGCAGCCGCGAAAAGGACATCGTGCTGGCCATCGCCAAGCGGCTCAAGTTCAAGCTGGAGGAACTGGCCAACATGCGCGTCATGCTGACCCGCGACGCTGACTATTTCGTGCCGCTCGGGACCCGCGTCGAGAAGGCGCGCAAGGTCCAGGCCGACCTGTTCGTCTCGTTGCACGCCGACGCCTTTGTCGAGCCGACCGCGCGCGGCTCGTCGGTATTCGTGCTGTCCGAGAAAGGCGCCACCTCGACCGCCGCGCGCTGGCTCGCCAACAAGGAAAACCTGGCCGACGCGATCGGCGGCGTCAACATCGGCAACCACGACAAGCAGCTCGCCAGCGTGCTGCTCGACCTGTCGACGACGGCGCAGATCAACGACAGCATGAAGCTTGGCAAAGCGGTGCTCAGTGAAATCGGCGGCATCGCGCGCCTGCACAGGGGCGCGGTCGAACAGGCCGGCTTCGCCGTGCTCAAGGCGCCCGACATTCCCTCGATCCTGATCGAGACCGCCTTCATCTCGAACCCGGAAGAAGAAGCCAAGCTGCGCGACAACGCCTACCAGGACCAGATCGCCGACGCGATCACCAAGGGCATCAAACGCTATTTCGCACGCAATCCACCGCTGGCCAAGAGCCGCATGACATAAGGACATTCGATGAGCACGACCCAGCCATGCCAGTTCGGCCAACTGCCGGCGGTTGAAATCCTGGCGGCCGATGGCGCCCGCGCGATCGTGACCCTGTTCGGCGCCCACCTCGTGTCGTGGAAAAGCGCCGACGGCCAGGAGCGACTGTTCTGCAGCAGCGCCACCCCGCTCGACGGCAGCGCGGCGATTCGCGGCGGCGTGCCCGTGATCTTCCCCCAGTTTAACCAGCGCGGCCCCGGCATGCGGCACGGCTTCGCCCGCGTATCGACCTGGCGCCTGATCGACAGCGGCGAGCATGAAGGCGACACCTTTGCCGTGTTCGGCCTCGAACCGGCAGATCTAACCGCCGACTTCCGCGCGGCCTGGCCGCACACCTTCGCGCTGCGCCTGCGCGTGGCGATTGCGGCTAACCGGCTTGAGATGAGTTTCGAAGTCGACAACGGCGGCGCCGACGACTTCAGCTTTTCGGTTGCCCTGCACACCTACCACGCAATCGACGATATCGACCAGGTCAGGATCGACGGGGTGCAGCCGGAGACGCTGGCGATCGGCGAAAAGCTCGATCAGATCTTCTTTGGGATTGGCGGCGAAGTGGTGCTCGACAGCGGTGCTGCGGTGCGCGTGACGAACCAGAGCGGGTTCACCGACGCGGTGGTGTGGAACCCCGGCGCGGCGGCGGCGGCGGCCCTGAGCGACTTGGCCGACCACGAGTACAAGCACTTTGTTTGCATCGAGCCGTCGGCCATCGACCCGGTGCCGCTGGCGCCCGGCGCGCAGTGGCGCGGGGTGTACCAGGTGCGCGTCTAGCGCGCGCCCGGCCCGCTTGCCTTTCTAGTTCGATTCCTTGATCACGCGCCCGGCGCTCGACTGCACCGGCCGCGCGTTGAGCGGATACAGGCGGCTGAACAGCGCCATCTGCGCCGGCGAGGCCGGCATCGGCTGGCGCATCACCACCCACAGCACGCCTTCGCTGCAAGGCGGCGTGGTCA
>JBDSTZ010000074.1:0-1590 GCA_039927975.1 Massilia sp.
GCCGCGTGATCGTCGCGCCGCGCATGCGCGGCAAGGGCGTCGGCAAGATGCTGTGCCAGCAGCTGATGCACAAGGCGGTCGAAAATACGGGCGCGCAAGCGGTGACGCTGCGGGTCTATCGCGACAACGTCAGGGCGCTCAGATGTATGAGGGATTGGGTTTCGCGCCGGTCGAAGAAGAGTCGACCGGCGAGGTGCTGTTCATGAAGGCGCAAGACGTGGACGGCGACTGCGCCGCCCCGACTTAGCCGTTGTTGACGACCAGGCGTGGCTCGGCCGCGCCGAAGCGCTGGCGAATCGACGCCGCGATGCCCTTGGCGTCGAGCCCGACGCCGGCCAGCAGGGCCGCCGGGTCGCCATGGTCGATGAATTTGTCGGGCAAGCCGAGCATCAGCAGCGGCTTGACGATGCCTTCGGCGGCCAGCGCCTCGGCCACGGCCGCGCCGGCGCCGCCCATCACGCTGCCCTCTTCCACCGTCACCAGGTAGTCGTGCTCCTGCGCCAGCTGGCGCACCAGCGCCACATCGAGCGGCTTCACAAACCGCATATTGGCCACCGTCGCATCGAGCTCTGCCCCGGCCGCCACGCTCGGCGCGACCATCGAGCCAAACGCCAGGATCGCCACGCTGGCGCCCTTGCGCCTGATTTCGCCCTTGCCGATTTCGATCGTCGTCAGTTCCTTGTCGATCGCCGCGCCAATGCCGGCGCCGCGCGGATAACGCACCGCCGCCGGGCCGTTGTAGTGGAAGGCGGTGGTGAGCATGCGGCGGCATTCGTTCTCGTCCGACGCCGCCATCATCACCATGTTCGGGATGCAGCGCACGAAGGCCATGTCGTAATTGCCGGCGTGGGTGGCGCCGTCGGCGCCCACCAGGCCGGCGCGGTCGAGCGCGAACACCACGTCGAGGTTTTGCAGGGCGACGTCGTGGATCAACTGGTCGTAGGCGCGCTGCAGGAAGGTCGAGTAGATCGCCACCACCGGCTTCAGGCCTTCGGTGGCCAGGCCGCCGGCGAAGGTCACCGCGTGCTGCTCGGCGATGCCGACGTCGAAGTAACGGTCAGGGAACTGCTGCTCGAACTTCACCATGCCCGAGCCTTCGCGCATCGCCGGCGTGATGCCGACCAGGCGCTGGTCGGCCGCGGCCATGTCGCACAGCCAGTTGCCGAACACTTCGGTGTAGGTGGTCTTGCCTGCCGCCGCCGGCTTGATGCCCTCGGTCGGATTGAACTTGCCGGTGCCGTGGTACAGGATGGGCTCGGCCTCGGCCAGCTTGTAGCCCTGGCCCTTCTTGGTCACCACGTGCAGGAACTGCGGACCCTTGAGCTTCTTGATGTTCTCCAGCGTGGGGATCAGCGATTCGAGGTCGTGGCCGTCGATCGGGCCAATGTAGTTGAAGCCGAATTCCTCGAACATGGTGGCCGGCACCACCATGCCCTTGGCGTGCTCCTCGAGCCGCTTGGCCAGTTCGAGCATGGGGCCGGGCAGCACCGACTTGCCGACGTTCTTGGCGGCGGCGTAGAACTGCCCCGACATCAGGCGCGCCAGGTAGCGGTTCAGGGCGCCCACGGGCGGCGAGATCGACATGTCGTT
>JBDSTZ010000075.1:0-2897 GCA_039927975.1 Massilia sp.
CAAAAACTTAGCCTTTTTCCAGATCGAAGGTCTTGTGCAGCGCGCGCACGGCCAGTTCCATGTACTTTTCGTCGATCAGCACCGAGATCTTGATCTCCGACGTCGAGATCATCAGGATGTTGATGCCCTCTTCCGACAAGGTGCGGAACATTTGCGAGGCCACGCCCACGTGGCTGCGCATGCCCACGCCGACCACCGACACTTTCGACACCTTGGCGTCGCCCAGTACGCTGGCCGCGCCGATCTCGCTCTTGACGCCTTCGAGCACGCCCATCGCCTTGACGTATTCGCCGCGCGACACGGTGAAGGTGAAGTCGGTTTTACCGTCCACCGACTGATTCTGTATGATCATGTCGACTTCGATGTTGGCGTCCGACACGGGTCCCAGGATGTGGTAGGCCACGCCCGGCTTGTCCGGCACGCCCAGGACGGTGATTTTGGCCTCGTCGCGGTTGAACGCGATACCGGAGATGACGGCTTGTTCCATATTTGTGTCTTCCTCAAACGAAATCAGGGTGCCGGAGTTGGCTTCCACTTCCAGCGAAATCAGGGGGTCGGTCAGCGACGACAGCACGCGCGTCGGCATGCGGTAGTTGCCGGCGAATTCGACCGAACGGGTCTGCAGCACTTTCGAGCCGAGCGAGGCCAGTTCGAGCATTTCCTCGAACGTCACGGTGCTCAGGCGGCGCGCGTCGGAAACCACCCGCGGGTCGGTCGTGTAGACGCCGTCGACGTCGGTGAAGATCAGGCATTCGTCGGCTTTCAGCGCGGCGGCGATCGCCACGGCCGAGGTGTCCGAGCCGCCCCGGCCCAGGGTCGAGATGTTGCCGTCGTCGTCGACGCCCTGGAAGCCGGTGATGATGACGATCTTGCCCGAATCGAGGTCGGCGCGCACTTTGGCGTCGTCGATTGACTGGATGCGTGCCTTGGTGAACGATGAGTCGGTCTTGATCGCCACTTGCCAGCCGGCGTAGGAGACGGCGTCCTTGCCGATTTCCAGCAGCGCCATGGCCAACAGGCCCACCGAGACTTGCTCGCCGGTCGAGCAAATCATGTCCAGTTCGCGCGGATCGGGCTGATCCATGATCTGCTTGGCCAGCGCGATCAGGCGGTTGGTCTCGCCCGACATGGCCGATGGCACCACCACCACTTTATGACCGGCATCGTGCCACTTGGCGACACGCGCGGCGACGTTCTTGATGCGGTCGGTCGAACCCATCGACGTTCCGCCATATTTGTGGACGATTAAAGCCATAAGAAGATAGTTTCCGAGCAGAAGATAAAAAGAGGGCTTTACTCTACATGCTGCAATGCAAATCTACAAGCCAAAACCACCACAAAATGATACGGAATCGGTATATCGACATGCAGTTTTCGTCTAGTCAGCCGGCCGGGTCGGGCTGCCAGCGCAGGCGGATCAGGCCGCCCCGCCCCTCGAGCAGATGCTGGCAATCCATGCCGATGCCGGCGGCGAACAGCAAGTCGCGCCCGGCGCTCACCGTGGGCAGGCGCGGCCGCTCCCAGGCCGGCACATCCATGGCCTGGTAGTGGTATTTGAGGCTGCGGGTCGGCCGGTTGGCGGCCAGCTTGAGGCGTTCGCCGCCCTTGCGGAAGTCGATCGTCAAGGTCTGCGCGCGCAGCCAGGCGGGATCGATGCCCTGCTCTGCTTGCTCGAAAAACAACACTCCGCCGTAAGCCGGAAAGGCAAGTTCAGTCTCGCCACGCCAAAGGAACTGCTCGCCTTCCTTGACGATCACGCCTTCGTCGTCCGGGTCGCGCATGCCGGCCAGGTCGGCCAGTTTCGGCGTGATGTAGAGGCGGTCGCGGTGGCGCCGGATGTGGCAGTCGGGGTGCGTCACCAGCAGCTGGGCGTCGGGCCGCGCCTCGACCAGCTGGGTCACCATCTCGCCCAGCCAGGCGGTCGAGGGCATCGGCAGGCGTCGCGTGCCGAACCAGTAGCGCAGCATGTTTTGCGCGCGGTCGCGGCTCATCGCGCGCAGCCTGGCCACATCGATGCAGTCGCCGTCGAGGCAGTCCACGAGGTCGGCGGCGGCCATTTCTTCGAGCAGACGCTGGGCCGACTGGGCGTGCGCCGCGCTTCGCGCAAAGCGCTCCTGAAAGCCCGGAAACGCCGCCGCCAGCGCCGGCATCACCTTGTGACGCAGGGCGTTGCGGGCGTAGCGCGCGTCGCTGTTCGATTCGTCTTCAATATAGGTGATGCCGTTCGCCGCCGCGTAGGCTTCGAGTTCGCCGCGCGAGACCGGCAACAAGGGCCGCGCCATCACCAGCTCGGGGTTGCCGAGCAAATCGGGCGCCGCATTGGCCGCGTCCATGCCCGACAGGCCGGCGGTGCCGGAGCCGCGCAACAATTGCAGCAGCACGGTCTCGGCCTGGTCGTCGAGGTGGTGGGCGGTGAGCATCAGCTGCGCGCCGTGCGCCTCGCACATGTCGCCCAGCGCGGCGTAACGCAGCTTGCGGGCCGCCGCCTCGGTGCCGGATTTTCCTTTTTGCAGGGTCACGCGGCGCGCGTCGAACGTCACGCCCAGCGCCGCGCATTCTTGCTCGCAATGCGCCAGCCAGGCGTCGGCATTCGGGCTCAGCCCGTGATGCACGTGAAAGGCAAACAGCGGCACGCCCTGCTCGCGCGCGTACCCGTGCGCCAATCGCAGCAGCACCGAGGAATCGAGGCCGCCGCTGTAGGCAATCGCCAATGCTTGATGGGGGGCGCCGGTGCGCAGGGCGGCGAGCGCCTGCGCGAAGGTCTGGGTGACCGAGCCGGCTTGCTGTTGACTCACTCTTCGGACGGCGTGGTTTCTTTGAATTTGCCGTAGCTCATCAGTTTCTGGTGCCGCGCTTCGAGCAGGTCTTTGGTCTTCATGCCCTGGAACTGGCGCAGC
>JBDSTZ010000076.1:0-3851 GCA_039927975.1 Massilia sp.
CAGAACGCGCTGCCCGACGTCATGCGCGGCGAGGAAACCCAGGTTGTCGGCGCGCTCGCGCTGCATCCCGAGTTCGCCGCCAACAGCACCCTCGTGATGCCAGGCACCCACTCCAAATGGGCGCGCATCGAGCACGGCCAGGTCCACAGTTTTGTCACCTACATGACCGGTGAAATGTTCGCCGTGCTGAGCCAGCACTCGGTGCTGGGGCGCCTGTTCCCGCCCGGCGCTGCCGCTGACGACGCGGTCGGTTTCGCCGCCGGCGTGCGTGCCGGCGTCGATGGCGCCGACACCGGCCTCACCCACCAGCTGGTCGCCGTACGCACGCTCGGCCTGATGGGCGACCTGGCGCCGGCAGCCTTGCCGGCCTATCTGTCGGGCCTGTTGATCGGCCACGAAATCCACGCCGGCCTGCACGCCCGCAGCACGGCCGGTCTCGACTGCACGCCGCTGGTGCTGATCGGCGAGCCGAAGCTGTGCGCGCTGTACGCCAGCGCGCTCGAGATCCTCGGCGCCCAGACCGGCGTCATCCTTCCCAATACCGCGCCCGACGGCCTGTGGCAACTGGCGCTGGCCGCCGGCCTCGTCACCGTCGACGCCTAGCATCGGAGTCAAGCATCATGAGCGTTTCCCCAGCAGTTGCCAACACCAGCACCGCCGCCGCCACCACCTTCGACGCCGCCTTCGCCGCGCTGCCGCTGGTGGCCATCCTGCGCGGCGTCCAGCCCGACGAAGTCGAAGCGATCGCCCGCGCCGCCTACGACGCGGGCTTTCGCCTGATCGAAGTGCCACTCAATTCGCCGCAGGCGCTGGTGTCGATCGCCCGCCTGGCGCAATCGATGCCGGCCGACGCCCTGATCGGCGCCGGCACCGTGCTCACCGTTGAAGCCGTGCACCAGGTGCGCGAAGCGGGCGGGCGCCTGATCGTCATGCCGCACGCCGACACCGAAGTGATCAAGGCTGCCAAGGCGGCCGGCATGTACTGCGTGCCGGGCGCGGCCACCCCGACCGAAGCGTTCGCCGCGGCCCACGCCGGCGCCGACGCCGTCAAGCTGTTCCCTGGCGAACTGGTCACCCCGGTGGTGGTCAAGGCGATCCGCGCGGTGCTGCCGAAAACCCTGCGCCTGCTGCCGGTTGGCGGCGTCTCGCCGTCGACCATGGACGCGTACCGCGCCGCCGGCGCGGCCGGTTTCGGGCTCGGCTCGGCGCTGTACGCGCCCGGCCTGGACGCGGCCGCCGTCGGCCAGCGCGCGCGCGACTTCGTCGCCGCATGGAACGCCTACAAGTAAGCGCGTTCATCCCGACCTGTCGCGCGCCGCGCTGCGCGTGACAGGTGCAAGCAAGTCACCGGTTCAAGCAAGTCACAGGTTCACGCAAGTCACGGTCCAAGCAAGTCAGTTTCAAGCAAGCGCTAATCAATAAGCGCGGCCAGGCAGTAAACACAGGTGGTGCGACATCCGATGCCGGGTGCGATGCCGCCTGTTTCATTATAAAAAAATATCAGGGGACAAACATGGCACATTACTTCAAGCCGGGCGCACTCGCGCTCGCGGCCGGCATGCTCGCGCTCGTCGCACAGGCGCAGGCTGACACACTGCTCAAGGTTGACGCCAGCGCGCCGACGCCGGCGCCAACCACCGGCCACATCAAGACCGGCACCGCCGTCGCGCCGGGCGGCGCCACGCTCGGCATCAACAACCAGTACCTCACGCGCGACGGCCAGCCCTTCCTGCCGGTGATGGGCGAATTCCATTTCACCCGCAGCCCGCAGCCCGCAGGCCAGCTGGGAAGCCGAACTGCAGAAGATGAAATCGGCCGGCGTGAACATCGTCGCCAGCTACATCATCTGGAACCACCACGAAGCCGAGGACGGCCAGTTCAACTGGAAGGGCAACCGCGACCTCGGCCTGTTCGTCCGGCTGGCCAGGAAAGTCGGCCTCGACGTGGTGGTGCGGGTCGGTCCCTGGGCCCACGCCGAAGTGCGCTACGGCGGCATTCCCGACTTTATCGTCGACACCATGCCGACCCGCCGCGACGATCCGCAATACCTGCGCTACGTCGAGCGCTTCTACCAGCAGATCGGCGCCCAGCTGAAGGGCCAGCTGTACAAGGATGGCGGCCCGGTGATCGGCGTGCAGATCGAAAATGAATACAATATCGGCGGCCCCGGCCAGGGCGCCGGCCACATCCTGACGCTCAAGAAGCTGGCGCTCAAGGCCGGCCTCGACGTGCCGTTCTACACCGTCACCGGCTGGGACCGCACGCTCTACCCGTCGGGCGAAGTCACGCCGGTGTTCGGCGGCTACCCCGACGAGCCGTGGGCCACCTCGACCAGGGAACTCGGTCCCAAGGAAACCTACGCCTTCCGCTTCCACAGCCGCGTCAGCGGCGACCTCGGCGCGCAAACCCGCAACGAGGCGGCCGGCACCGCCGACAGCGATATGCACCTGACGCCTTTCCTCGGCGCCGAATACGGCGCCGGCCTGCCGGCCATGTACCGCCGCCGCACCCTGGTCTCGCCCGACGACATCGCGTCGATGCTGCCGGTCCAGCTCGGCTCGGGCGTGAACCTGATGGGTTACTACATGTTCCACGGCGGCCGCAATCCGGTCGGCGGCACCACGCTTGAGGAAAGCACCCGCACTGGCGGCTACAACGACACCCCGGCGATCAGCTACGACTTCAACGCGCCGCTGGGACCGGACGGCCAGCAGCGCCCGGTGCTCAATGCGCTGCGGCCTTTCCACTACTTCCTGTCCGACTTCGGCCCCCGCCTGGCGCCGATGACGGTGCGTAAGCCCGAGGTCACGCCGAGCGCCAACACCGACCTCGTCACGCCGCGCTTCTCGGTGCGCAGCAAGGGCGACAGCGCCTTCCTGTTCTTTAGCAACCATGTGCGCCAGTACCCGATGCCGCTGCAAAAGGATGTGCGCTTCGCGGTCAAGCTGCCGGGCGAGACGGTGGTCTTCCCGAGCAAGGGCGTTGACCTGGCCGACGGCAGTTATTTTGTCTGGCCGGTCAACTTCGACATGGATGGCGCCCGCCTGCGCTACGCCAGCGCCCAGCCGGTCGCCCGTCTCGACCAGGGCGCCGACGGCGTGCTGTACGTGTTCGGCGCCAGCGCCGGCGTGGCGCCCGAGTTCGCCTTCGACCCCGCCATCAAGGGCTGCCTGAAAGCGGACAAGGCGCGCGTCGGCAGCGACGCCGGCGGCCAGCTGCTGGTCGACCAGATCACGCCCGGCACCGGCGCCGCCTTTACGCTGGGCTGCGACAAGGCGCGCAAGGTCAGCGTGCTGGTGCTCACGCCGCAGCAGATCGCCCAGCTGTCGATCGGCCAACTGGCCGGCAAGCGCCGACTGGTGATCAGCGCGCAGGAGAGCTATTTCGCCAGCGGCAAGCTGGTGCTGCGCTCGCCCGGCAAGCCGGACTTCAAGGCGCTGGTGTGGCCGGCGCTGGAGAGCTCGCCGAAGGCCAGCGCGGCCATCAACGCCGGCGCGCGCGACGGCCTGTTCCAGGTGATCGAGGCGACCCTGCCGGCCCGCACCGTCAGCGTCAAGGTGGAACCGCTGCGCGAAGCCCGCAATGCGCCGCCGGTGATGATCGGCGGCCTGGCCAAGGCGGCCCTGCAACCGATGCCTGAAACCTTCAAACAGTCGGCCGCCTGGCAGCTGACGGTGGCGCCCGGCCAGCTCGACGGTCTCGACGGCGCCTTGATGGGGATCGACTTCGTCGGCGACGTTGGCCGCCTGTTCGCCGGCACCCGCATGCTCGACGACTGGTACTACAACGGTCAGCTGTGGCAGATCGACCTCAAGGGCATCGCGGCCAGCCTGAAGGCGCCGCTGACCCTG
>JBDSTZ010000077.1:0-1655 GCA_039927975.1 Massilia sp.
GTCCAGAACGCGGTTGCCGGGAATCTTGTAGTCGTCGGTATTGCGCCAGTTGCCGTCCAGGTGCAGGGCAATCTTGCCGACGGCGGCGTCGGCCGTGCCGGAGACGCCGCGTCCGCTGTCGACGCTGCTGTAGCGCGCTTCGATCTGGCCGATCGGCCTGGTCTCGAGCGCGCTGGGGATGCGCTCGTTGACCACGTTGACCAGGCCGCCGATGGCGCCCGAGCCGTACAGCAAGGCGGCCGGGCCGCGCAGGATCTCGATCTGGCGCGCGATGGCGCCGTCGGCCGAGACCGCGTGGTCGTTGGACAGGCCGGACACATCGGCCACTGCCATGCCGTTTTCCAGCATCTTCACGCGCGAGCCTTCCATGCCGCGGATGATGGGGCGCGAGGCGCCGGCGCCGAAGCCGGAGGCCGACACGCCGAGCTCGTTGGACAGGGTTTCGCCCAGCGAGCTGCCCAGCTTGTCGCGCAGTTCGTCACCAGCGAGGATCTTGGCGGGTGCCAGGATCTGGTCGTGCTCGCTGACGCCGAACGGGGTCGCGGTAATGACCACACGCGGGATCACGGCAGGCGAGCCTGCGGGGCTGGCAACGGCATCAGGAACGGAACTGGCGTCGGCGCTCTGGGCGTGCGCCAGGGTGGCCAGGGCGGACAGAACCGCACCCGCGACCAGGGTAGTTTGAAATTTCATGGTATAGACCTCAAGCGGTTGAGTGAACAACCTTGTTTGACACTAAGTATTTGCCACACGCGCAGGCGCGCATAGACATCGCTATGCGCGGCAACGACGGGTCAGGCAACAGGAAGGCGGCGTGTCAGGCTTGAGGGGGAGCGCGTGAGAGGAACACGCACACGGTGCGCAGCACGCGGGCGTCGGACAGGGCGATGACCGGCACGATGTCGCGCAGGTCGGGCGGGGCAAAGGCGCGCGGGGTATTCGCCAGCGGGCCGAACAGCTGGGCAAACGCCAGGCACTGGTGGCAACTCTTGTCTTGCGCGATGGCGCTGGCAAGGTCGCTGTCGCTGTCGGCCAGGTCCGCTGCATTGACGGCCGCCGCCTGGGCCCGCAGGGCGCCGAAGGTGGCCGTAACGTGCGACAACGCGTGCGACAGCGCCATCTGCTGCGAGAACAGCAGCAGCAGCGAGAGCAGGATACGGTTGAAGGCGAGGCGGGTCATGATGGCAGCATTGTAATGCTATCCGGCCGGCCCTGCGCTACTCTTGGCTAAAGCATATTTTTGCAGGTAGTCCGGCACCTTGGCCGCACTTAATTTATTCACGGACACTAACAGGTCCGGCTCCACGGGTCCCAGCCCGTAATGACGGTCCAGATGGCGGCCAATATGGATCAGCACTTCCGCGGCCACCTCGGCATCGGACTCGGCCCTGTGCGCCGCGCTGCGAAAGCGGATGCCCAGCTGGCCCGACAGCAGGCCCAGCTTGTAACTGGGCAGGCCGGGAAACACCCGGCGCGACAGTTTCAGCGAGCACACCAGACCGATGTGTCTGGGCGCCATGCCCAGCCGATCGGCTTCCGCTTTCAGGAACTTTTCGTCGAAGCTGGCGTTGTGGGCGGACAAGGTATCGCCACCGATGAACTCCAGCAACCTGGGCAGCACCTGTGCTACGGGCGGGGCCGCGTCGACCATGGCC
>JBDSTZ010000078.1:0-6602 GCA_039927975.1 Massilia sp.
GCAAAAAGTGGACGATGCCGATCCGGGACTGGAAAGCCGCACTGAACCGCTTCGCCATCCAGTTTGAAGACCGGCTTCCGCAGACTTAAACGAAAACCCGTTTACACAGAATTCGGTACACCCCCCGCTGATCGAGCTCGACGGCTGGGACGTGGAACCGCTCGACCTGTTCGAGCACGTTCCTTCACGCCCTTTCACACCCTGGGCAGTTCCCAAACCTTGTCCGGAATGGGCTTGCGCTGGACGCATGGGACACCAACTGCGCGAATTCCGTGCAGTTTGGCTTGGTTTTACGCTACTTACTTGAAGCCAGCGTAGCTTGGCAGTCTGCGAGGCGAAACTTCCTTCCATCA
Organism: Massilia sp.; assembly: GCA_039927975.1. GTDB lineage: Bacteria > Pseudomonadota > Gammaproteobacteria > Burkholderiales > Burkholderiaceae_D > JBDSTZ01. Next base: position 354 of record JBDSTZ010000078.1, read on the forward strand.
TTTACGACAAATTGATCACCCTCGATTCGTGCCAACGCGATATTGAGTGCCTGCGCGCCCTCGTGAATCTGTCGCCGCCAGCCTTCAAGATCGCCCCGGTAAGACATCCCGTGAAATGAAGACCCGTCAGGCAAAACAAGGGTGTAACCGGATGTAGTGGCTGCGCCCCCTTTAAGTACGGCGGATCGACATGTCGGGTTATCAGGCTAAACCGCTTCCCGTTTGGCGTGTCCGGATCGACGGCAAAGTAGACGTATTCCTTCCCAGGAACTTGAGTAGAACCAGGTATGGCGCCATCCCTTCCGATGCGTCCGCCAAAAATCTCTTCAAGTTCGCTACACATTTACGCCTCACTTTGCCACTAGATACCGGAATACCTGCCAAATAGTCGGCTGTTATTGGACCGACGCCAGAGCTCGACATTGCGTCCTCTGCCACCGCAGCCGCGTCAGCGGATTGGGTACTGCCACTTGCGACCTACACCGGAGAAGTCGCGCCGCAGCACTCGTTCAGTGACACCATCAGCTTGCGCGCCGTGCCCCAATTCCTCGATGCGCTCGGGAAGGCGCTGCCGTCGGCAGCTGTCGACCTGGTCATCCAGAGATTCGCGGACAAGCGCCGGAAACATTGTGTCCGGACGCGCCCACCTGGGTCCGGCTTCGTTTTTCATACTTTTTTCATACCAAACAAAAATGGCCTACATCAAGTCGATGTAAGCCACTAATTTTTATACGAATCTTGGTGGGAAGTGCAAGTTTCGAACTTGCGACCCCTGCAGTGTGAATGCAGTGCTCTACCCCTGAGCTAACCTCCCGAAGCGGGGCATATTATGACATACGTTTAGCTGTTCGTCAGCAAAATTTACGCGGGTTCGTAGGCCCGCCATACGCAGCTACCCTTGACCGCCTTGTCGAGTCCACCCAGCAGGCTGTCATGCGCCGCCAGTTCATCCGCGGTGGCGCCGACCACGATCACCGCCGCCAGTGGCACCGCCTCGAGCAGGTCGCCGACACCGCTGGCCTCGACTTCCACATCCATCGACAGCGAATTCTGCCCGCGCGTCATCGACAGATACACGTCGGCCAGCAACTCGGCGTCGAACAACGCGCCGTGCAGCTTGCGGTGCGAATTGGAGACGCCGTAGCGGTCGCACAAGGCGTCGAGCGAGTTGCGCTTCCCCGGATGCATTTCCTTCGCATTCACCAGCGTGTCGATCACGCCGCTGCAATGCTCGGTGAAAGACGGCAGTCCCAGCAGCTTGAATTCGTTATTCAGGAATCCCAGATCGAACGGCGCGTTGTGGATGATGACTTCAGCGCCCTGGATGTACTCGCGCAGTTCGGCCGCAATCTCGGCGAACTTCGGCTTGTCGCGCAAGAACTCGGTGGTCAAGCCGTGGACCGCCAGCGCGCCCTCTTCCGAATCGCGCTCCGGATTGATGTAGCGGTGAAAATTGTTCCCCGTCAGCATACGGTTGTGCAGCTCGACGCAGCCCACTTCGATGACGCGGTCGCCAGTGCGTGGATTCAGGCCGGTTGTTTCAGTATCGAGGACGATTTGACGCATGGATGCTCAGCAATAGTATGTGGAAACGGTGGCGCGCAGTATAGCAAAGCGCGCAGTCGGCCTAGTGTCCTGAGTTGCTAGTTCGTTGAATAATAAATGTGGAGAAATCGTCCCGAGACAAGGAGCAAAGCACAGCAAGGCCGAGGCCTTGCGAGCATTTGTGACGCAGTATCGGGGCGATTCTCGCCATATTTATTCAACGAATCTGCAACTCAGGACACTAGCGGCGGACGGTCTCGACGCCGCGGTTGGCCAGCACGTCGGCGCGCTCGTTGCCGGGATGACCGTTGTGACCGCGCACCCAGCGCCAGTCGACCTTGTGCTCGGCTTGCGCCAGGTCGAGCGCCTTCCACAGGTCTTCATTCTTGACCGGTTCCTTGGCGGCGGTTTTCCAGCCGCGCTTCTTCCAGCCGTGGATCCATTCCGAAATGCCCTTCTGCACATACTGGCTGTCGGTGTGCAGCACCACTTCGCAAGGCCGCGTGAGGGTGGTCAGCGCTTCGATCACGGCGCGCAATTCCATGCGGTTATTGGTGGTGTTCAGTTCGCCGCCGAAGATTTCCTTTTCGTGGCCATCGGCCACCAGCAAGGCGCCCCAGCCGCCGGTGCCGGGATTGCCCTTGCAGGCGCCATCGGTGAAAATTTCTACTTTGCTCATCAGGTACTTTACTTTCTATTTGTGGCCGGCACCGCCTGCGGCGCCGTTGCCGATTTCTTGTTCCAGGCCGGACCGATGATGGTCATGCCCTTGACCCGCTTGATCGCGTGCACCATGTACACCGCGCCCAGATAAGGCCACCAGCGCTGGCCGGCCGTTTCCATGAAGGCATAACGGCCCAGCCACTGCTGGGTGCGGCATGGCGGCGCGTAGCAGCCGAAATGGCTGCGGCTGACGCCCAGATTCAACAATTTTAACCAGTCTTTCATCCGTGGCATAGAGATGAATTCGCCTGCGGCCGGCAGAAAGGGGCTGCGGGCCAGCCGCCCCACGCCCTGGCGCACGCCCCACAGGCTGGCCGGATTGAAGCCGCAGATGATCAGCTGGCCCTCCGGAATGAGCACCCGCTCGACCTCGCGCAACACCTGGTGCGGCTCGGGCGCGAATTCAAGCACGTGCGGTAACACCACCAGGTCCAGGCTTTGCGAGGCGAACGGCAGCTCGGCGAAGTCCAGCGCCACCGCGATCTGCTTGCCGCCAGCCACCATCGCCAGCTGGTCGGCGGTCGAGGTGCGCGTCGCGGCCTGCCACTTGTTCGGCATGCGGTTGGCCGCCAGCGCGTCGATCTGCGGCAGGCCGATCTGCACCGCGTTGAAGCCGAAAATATCGGCGGTCAGCTCATCCAGGCAAGCCTGTTCCCAGGCGCGCACATAGCCTCCCGCCGGCGAATGCAGCCAGCGATCGAGCGCTATAATGGATTTCTCGGACCCGTCCATGCCATCCCTTTGTCGAAGCTCACTATGACCGAATTATCCCAGGCCGGCATCGGCGTCATGACGATTCCCGCTTTCAAGGACAATTATCTCTGGTTGATTCACGATGGCAACCATGCGGCCGTGGTCGACCCGGGCGACGCCGCTCCCATCCTTGCCGCCCTGGCGGCCCACGGCCTCACACTCACCGCCATTCTACTCACCCATCACCATGCTGACCATATCGGCGGCGTGCCGGCACTGCTGAGCCACGCCAGCGTGCCCGTGTTTGGCCCGCGCAACGATGGCATCGCCGCCGTTACCCGGCCGCTGAGCGAAGGCGATATTGTCGCCGTGCCTGGCCTCGATCTTGCGTTCAGGGTGCTCGATGTGCCCGGTCATACGCTCGGGCACATCGCCTATGTGCGCGAGACGCCCGGAGAGCCGTGGCTGTTTTGCGGCGACACCCTGTTCGCCGGCGGTTGCGGCCGCTTGTTCGAAGGAACCCCGGCGCAAATGGCGGCCTCATTGGCCAAGTTGGCCGACCTGCCCGGCGATACCAAGGTCTTCTGCGCGCACGAATATACGCTGTCGAACTTGCGCTTTGCTGATCATGTCGAACCCGACAACCACGCCATCGAGGACCGGATCGCGGCCGAGCAAGCCAAGCGCGCGCAGGGAAAGCCGACGGTGCCCTCATCCATCGCGCTCGAACGGGCCACCAACCCTTTTCTGCGCTATCGGGAAACGGGCATCCGCGACTGCCTGCTGGCTGCGGGCCGGCTGGACGACGCGGCGCCGCCGCTGGCGGCCTTTGCCGCCTTGCGCGAATGGAAGAACACTTTTTAGGAAGCGAGGCCGAACATGCTGCCAAAATCCGTCGTCACCGTGTATGTCGATCCGGTCAGCCCGTATGTCTGGCTTGGCGTGCAAGCCATTTCGGCCATTGAGGAAGCCGGCGCCACCGTCGAATTGCAGCCGGTGCTGTTTGCCGCCATGCTCGACGCGCACGGCACGACCGGGCCGGCCGAGGTCGACGTCAAGCGGCGCTATATGTTCCGCGACGTCATGCGCCAGGCGGCACTGCTCGGCTTGCCGTTCCGCGGCCCGCCCGGCCATCCGTTCAATACCCTGCTGGCGCTACGCATGAGTCTGGCAATCGAGGCCCGTGACGAGCGCCGGCGCTTTACCCTGGCCCTGATCAGTGCCGCCTGGGAGCGCGGGCTCGACATTTCAGATGCCGCCGTACTGGTGAACATCGCCAACAATTGCCGGCTCGACGGCGCGGCCCTGCTCGCCGCCGCCGGCGAGGCGCCGGTCAAGCAGCGCCTGCGCAGCGACACCGAGCAGGCGATTGCCGACGGCGTGTTCGGGGTACCCACGTTCCGCCTTGGCGACGAGCTTTTCTGGGGCGGCGACCGCGTCGCCACGCTGCTTGCCTACATGCAGGGCAGCCGCATCGACGCGACCGCGCTCGCGGAATTTCTCTCGCGGCCACCGCTGGCACAGCGAACGATCCGCTAGCGCCTGCCGTAAAGGCCAAACGCTCGCCGGACTGTCCACTGCGCTGCTCACTACGCAGGCGAAAAAATGGGCCCAACGCATTGGGCCCATTTTTCCGTCAAGACAACGCAGTGTGGACTGCGGTCAGATTTCTTCGTACAGCGGCAAGGTCAGGAATTCAGCGAAGCTGTCCGAGGTGGACATCTCTTCGAAGATCTGCGCGGCGCGCGCATAGCTCGGGCTGTCGCCGTTTGGCGCCACTTCCTTCACCTTGGCGAGCTCCTCCGGAATCATCGCGCGCACCATCTCGGCGCTAACCTTGCGGCCGTCTTCCAGCACGCCCTTGCTCGAACGGATCCACTGCCACACCTGCGAACGGCTGATCTCGGCGGTGGCGGCATCTTCCATCAGATTATGGATCGGCACGCAGCCATTGCCCGTCAGCCAGCTGCCGAGGTAGTGGATGCCGACGTTGATGTTGTAGCGCAGCCCGGCTTCGGTGATCGGCGCTTCCGGCTTGAAGTCAAGCAGGTCCTTGGCGGTGACGTTGACGTCGGGACGCTGCTTGTCGAACTGGTTGGGACGCTCGCCGAGCACCTTGGTGAACTCGGCCATCGCCAACGGCACCAGGCCCGGATGGGCCACCCAGCCGCCGTCGTAACCGTCGTTGGCATCGCGCGCCTTGTCGGCACGCACGCCGGCCATCGCGGTCTCGTTTTTCTCAGGATCGTTCTTGATCGGAATGAGCGCGGCCATGCCGCCGATCGCCGGCGCGCCGCGCAAGTGGCAAGTCTTTAGCAGCAGCAGTGCGTAGGCACGCATGAAGGGCGCGGTCATCGTCACCTTCGGCCGGTCGGCCAGGCAGAAGTCTTTATCGAGCTTGAATTTTTTGATGCACGAGAAAATGTAATCCCAACGGCCCGCATTCAGGCCGGCGCTATGCTCGCGCAATTCGTACAGAATTTCATCCATCTGGAAAGCGGCCAGGATGGTTTCAATCAGCACCGTGGCTTTGATGGTGCCTTGCGCCAGGCCCAGTTCGTGTTGGGTCATCACGAAGATATCGTTCCACAGGCGCGCTTCCAGGTACGATTCCATTTTCGGCAGATAGAAATACGGGCCGGCGCCGCGCGCCAGCAATTCCTTGGCGTTGTGCACCATGAACAGAGCGAAATCGAAGATGCCGCCGGAGACGCGCTTGCCGTCGACCAGCACGTGTTTCTCATCGAGGTGCCAACCGCGCGGACGCACCACCAGGGTCGCGATCTTGTCGTTGAGCTTGTACGATTTGCCGTTCTGTTCGAGCGAAATCGTGCGCCGCACGGCATCGCGCAAATTGATCTGGCCAGTGATCTGGTTGTCCCAGTTCGGCGTGTTTGAATCCTCGAAATCGGTCATGTAGGAATCGGCGCCCGAATTGAAAGCGTTGATCACCATCTTGCGCTCGACCGGACCGGTAATTTCAACCCGCCGACATTGCAGCGCAGGAGGAATCGGCGCGATGGTCCAGTTGCCGGCGCGGATGTGCGCCGTCACTTCGAGAAAATCGGGACGCTCGCCGGCGTCGAGCCGGGCCGCCTGGGCAACGCGCGCGGCCAGAAGTTCTTGCCGGCGCGGTTCAAACGCACGCGACAGCTTGGCCACCAGGGCCAGCGCTTCAGGGGTCAGGATCTCTTCGTAGGCGGGCGATATGTCGGCGCTGATCTGCAGTCCTGCGGGGGTGGCGATGGTCATACTGGCTCCTGAGCAAAAGTAAAAAACAAACAATTA
>JBDSTZ010000079.1:0-18710 GCA_039927975.1 Massilia sp.
GATCTACCTCGCCAGCGGCATCGGGAGCATTCCCGATTCCTCCGCCGTCACCGGGGCGCCTACCTCGAATCCGGCGCGCGACAACGGCTCTAATGCCGGCGGCAACGGCAATGGCAATGCGTTTGGCCTGGATAAGGGCAACGCTGGCAACGCTGGCAATAATGGCGGCAACGCCGACGCAGGCACGCCGCTGACCAGCCTGGTGCCGCAAATCGCCGCCGCCGCCGCGCCGCTGGTGGTGCCGGTCGAAATCGTCAAGCAACTGCTGGCCGACGATGCGGCCGTCAGCACCTCGCCTGTCATCGCCGCGCTCGCGCCGGTCCTGCTGGCTGACGAAGGCACGGTCCCCGAGCCTGCCACCCTGACGCTGATGCTGGCCGGTCTGTTGGGCCTGGGTACGATGGCGCGCCGTCGCCGTCTGTAAAGACCTGCGCCGGCCGCTGTGCCGCGACGCCCACATCGGCGCGTCGCGGCCACTTCGCGGCTGATTTTCCGGGTACAATTCTTGTGAACGACCGTGCTTTTCAAGCGGCGACCACAAGGAGAGACGATGGAGTTGGACTACTCGCAGGACGAGCAGGCTTTTCGCCGCACGGTCGAAGCGTTTCTGGCGGCTGAACTGCCGTCCGACATCGCCCGCAAGGTGCAACAGCACCTGCGCTTGGGCAAGGACGATTACGTGCGCTGGCACCGCATCGTCGCCCGCCAGGGCTGGGCGGCGCCCAACTGGCCGGTCGAACTGGGCGGCACCGGCTGGACCCAGGTCCAGCGCCATATCTGGGAAGACGCGTGCGCGCTGGCCGGCGCACCGCCGATCCTTCCTTTCGGCATCAACATGGTGGCGCCCGTCATCATGGCCTTCGGCAATCAAGCGCAAAAAGACTACTTCCTGCCGCGCATACTGTCCTGCGAGGACTGGTGGTGCCAGGGCTATTCCGAGCCGGGCGCCGGCTCCGACCTGGCCTCGCTGAAAACGACCGCCGTGCGCGACGGCGACAGCTACATCGTCAACGGCCAGAAGACCTGGACCACGCTGGCGCAGCACGCCGACATGATCTTCTGCCTGGTGCGCACCGACAGCGGCGTGCGCAAGCAGGAAGGCATCGCCTTCCTGCTGATCGACATGCACAGCCCGGGCGTCACGGTGCGCCCGATCATCACGCTCGACGAAGACCACGAGGTCAACGAAGTCTTCTTCGACAATGTGCGGGTCCCGCTGGCCAACCTGGTCGGCGAGGAAAACAAGGGCTGGACCTACGCCAAATATCTGCTCGGCCACGAGCGCACCGGCATCGCCGCGGTGGGCCGCTCGAAGCAGGAACTGCGGCAGTTGAAGGCCTTCGCCGCCAGCCAGTCGAAGAACGGCATCTCGCTGCTGGCCGATCCGCTGTTCGGCGCCAAGGTCGCCGCGCTCGAGATCGAGCTGATGGCGCTTGAAATCACCGCGCTGCGGGTGCTGGCCCAGGCCCACAAGGCGCCCGGTCCCGAAGCTTCGGTGCTCAAGGTGCGCGGCTCCGAAATCCAGCAGACCCTGGCCGAGCTGATGATGGAGGCGGCCGGCCCGCTGGCGCTGCAGTTCGATCCGGCCTACCTGGAAGGCGATGCTCAGCACAGCGCCGGCGCCAGCGACGACGCGGCGCCCTTGGCGGCCCACTACTTCAACATGCGCAAGACCTCGATCTACGGCGGCTCGAACGAGATCCAGCGCAACATCATCGCCCAGATGATCCTCGGCCTTTAAGGACAGCATGGACTTCAATCTCAACGACGAACAGCAGCAGTTTGGCGAGTCCCTGCGGCGCTGGGTGGCGCGCGACTACGCCTTTGACGCGCGCGAGCGCATCATCGCCTCCAGCGATGGCGTGTCCGCCGCCGCCTGGTCCACGCTGGCCGAACTGGGCATGACCGCCTTGCCGGTGCCGGAGGCGCAGGGCGGCTTTGCCGGCGATGCGCAGGACATGTTCGTGGTGATGCGCGAACTCGGTCGCGGCCTGGTGGTCGAGCCGTATTTCGCCACCATGCTGGGCGCCGAATTCCTGCGCCTCGGCGGGGCCCATCCGGCGCTGCTCGAACAGGTGGCGGGCGGCCAGCTCACCCTCGCGTGCGCGCTCGGCGAGCCGCAGTCGCGCCACGACCTGGCCGACATCGCCACCCGCGCCGTCGACAGCGGCGACGCTTATCTGATCGACGGGCGCAAGGTGTCAGTGATCCACGGCGCCCAGGCCGGCCAATTGATCGTCTCGGCGCGCACCGCCGGCGCGCAGTGCGAGCGCGATGGCGTGACGGTGTTGGTGCTGCCGGCCGACGCCGAGGGCATCCGCGTCACCGGCTACCGCACGCTCGACGGCATGCGCGCCGCCGACATTGTGTTCGACCAGGTGAGGGCGCCAAAGTCCAACGTGATCGGCGGCTGGGCGCTGCTTGAACAGGCTACGGACTACGGCGCCGCGCTGCTGTGCGCCGAGGCGATGGGCGGACTCGAAGCGCTGTTCGAGGCCACCCTCGACTACCTGAAAACGCGCAGCCAGTTCGGCGTCCCGATCGGCAAATTCCAGGCCCTGCAGCACCGCATGGCCGACATGGCGATCCATCTCGAACAGGCTAGGTCGATGGCCATGCTGGCGGCGATCAAGGCCGGCGCGGACGACGCCGCCGAACGGCGCCGCTGCGTCGCCGCCGCCAAGTACCGGGTCGGCCAGGCGATCCGCTTCATCGGCCAGCAGGCGATCCAGCTGCACGGCGGCATGGGCATGACCAATGAGCTGCCGGCCTCGCATTATTTCAAGCGGCTGTCGACGATTGAACTGACGCTGGGCGACTCGGACCATCACCTGGCGCGCTTCATGGGCGAACCGGGATTCTTAACAGAGGAAGAACATGCGTGAATTGAGCGTGACGGAATTGAAGGCGCTGGCCGGAACCGAAGTGGCGATCTCGGACTGGTTCGTGATGTCGGCCGATCGCATCGGCCTGTTTGCCGAGGCGACCGACGACCAGCAGTGGATCCACGTCGACGCGGCGCGCTGCGAACGCGAGTCACCGTTCGGCGTGCAGGTCGCGCACGGCTTCCTGACCCTGTCGATGCTGTCGGCCTTGAGCAACAGCGCGCTGGCGGTCGGCGGCGTCAAGGTCGGCATGAACTACGGCTTGAACAAGGTGCGCTTTCCGGCGCCGGTGCCGGCCGGCAGCCGCATCCGCGCGCGCCTGACGCTCAACCACCTCGATCCGATCGAGGGTGGGGTGCAGGCCGAGTGGGGCGTGGAAGTCGAGCGCGAAGGTTCGCTGAAACCCGTGTGCGTGGCGGAGTGGCTGGTCAGGTATTTGTAGCGTGGGCCGGTCAGGATCGCACAAAGGTGCGCCCGACCCGATCAGACATCCGCATGTAAGGGACCCATATGCAGACAGATACCGTCGCCCGGACCAATGCCCCGCTCGTCTCGGCATCCAGCAAAGGCGCCTCCGGGCTCATCATTTGCATGACCATGGTGTCGAGTATGAGGAAGGTAAGGGTGCCGATCTGGACCCGGCCATACCATTTGGGCAAAGCCTTCTTTTTACTGAAAAACAGGTAGGCCATGTAGACCCAGCTTGCAAAGAAGAGCATGTCGATCGTCGCCTCCAAAACGAGCAGGGGACCCCATAGCGGGTGATATGCCGCAGCGCCCGGCGTGGTGACGGACGCCCATGCGCCGTTCTCCAGGAACGGACCAAGCGCCGCGCGCATTTGGGCAAGCATCACGAATGGCGACATCACAATACTGAGGCCAATCAGGTACAGCCAACCGCCAATCGGTTCGGCGGCCGCATCGGCCGGCGCCGGTTCATTCTCGACCTCGGTCAGCGCGGCCACTGGCGCTTGATAGGGATTGTACTGCGTCATGGTCTTCCGATCGACATTGCTATTGTTGGCATGGCGGGTGTGGCAGTGCGTCAGTGGCCGCGCCCCGGCCGCGCACTGAATGATTGTTGATGGTAGGGTCCAAGCGTAAAATTGTCGACAGGAATTTTTCGACGGCGGGCCGCGAGGCGGACGGCTCCAGTCCTGTAATCAAACGTATTTGCCCAGCTCGATCTTGGCGATCGCATTGCGGTGCACTTCGTCCGGCCCGTCGGCCAGGCGCAGCGTGCGGTTGCCGGCCCATTGCGCCGCCAGTGGAAAATCGTCCGATACGCCGGCTGCGCCGTGCGCCTGGATGGCCCAGTCCAGCACCTCCTGCGCCACGTTCGGCGCCAGCACCTTGATCATCGCGATCTCGGCCTGCGCGTGCTTGTTGCCGACGGTGTCCATCAAGGCCGCCGTCTTGAGCGTGAGCAGGCGCGCGGTATCGATGCGGATGCGCGATTCGGCGATGCGCTCGCGCCACACGCCTTGCTCCGAAATCTTCTTGCCGAAAGCGACCCGGCTGTTCAAGCGTTTGCACATCAGTTCAAGCGCGCGTTCGGCCACGCCCAGCGCGCGCATGCAGTGGTGGATGCGGCCCGGCCCCAGCCGCCCCTGGGCGATCTCGAAACCGCGTCCTTCGCCCAGCAGCAGATTGGCCGCCGGCACCCGCACCTGCTCGAACAGGATTTCGCAGTGGCCGTGCGGCGCGTCGTCGTAGCCGAACACCGGCAGCGGACGCACGATGGTGATGCCGGGCGTATCGGCCGGCACCAGGATCATCGATTGCTGCGCGTGCCGCGCCGCCGCCGGATCGGTCTTGCCCATCACGATGAAGACGCGGCAGCGCGGGTCGCCCGCGCCCGAGATCCACCACTTGTGGCCATCGATGACATAGTCCTCGCCATCGCGGACGATGCGGGTGGCGATGTTGGTCGCGTCCGAGGAGGCGACGTCCGGCTCGGTCATGGCGAAGGCCGAGCGAATTTCGCCGCGCAGCAGCGGTTCGAGCCAGTCGCGCTTGTGCGCCTCGGTGCCGTAACGCTCGATGGTTTCCATGTTGCCGGTGTCGGGCGCGGCGCAGTTGAACACTTCCGGCGCCCACACCACGCGGCCCATGATCTCGCACAGCGGGGCGTAATCGAGATTCGACAATCCTTCCGGCGCGCGCGCCGACTTGGGCAGGAACAGGTTCCACAAGCCCTGTTCGCGCGCCAGCGGCTTGAGGCGCTCGATCAGCTCTGTCGGAATCCAGCGGTCGCCGCGCTCGCGGCCGTTGCGCTCGACTTCCTGCTTGAAGGCCTGCTCGTTGGGGTAGATGTGCGCCTCCATGAAGGCCAGCAGGCGCGCCTGCATTTCCTTGCAGCGGTCGGAGTAGTCGAAGTCCATGGCGGTCCTTGTCGGGCGTGGAGCGGCCTTGCCGGCCGCGTTAAGTTAGTGGGCGCCGGCGGCGTAGCGCCAGCCGAGTTCCGCGACGGGCCGCGCGGCCTTGCCGTTCTCCAGCGCCTGCGCGCTTGACGCGGTGCCGTCGACATAGCGCTTCATGATGCCTTGCATAATGCCGGCCAGGCGGAACAGGTTGTAGGCCAGGTAGAAATTGAAGTCCTCGGCGCGAATCACGCGGCCGGTGCGCGCGCAGTAGGCGTCGATGTAGGCTTGCTGGCTGGGGATGCCCAGCGCGGCCAGGTCGAGCCCGGCGATGCCGCGAAATTTACCGGGCGGGATGTGCCAGCTCATGCAGTGGTACGAAAAATCGGCGGCCGGGTGGCCGAGGGTCGACAGCTCCCAGTCGAGCACCGCCAGGATGCGCGGCTCGGTCGGATGGAAGATCATGTTGTCGAGCCTGAAGTCGCCGTGCACGATGGTGGTGTCGTCGCCGGGCGGAATATGCTGCGGCAGCCACTCGATGAGGCGGTCCATCGCCTCGATGGTCTCGGTGGCCGAGGCCTGGTACTGGCGGGTCCAGCGCTCGATCTGGCGCGCAAAATAATTGCCCGGCTTGCCGAAGTCGGCCAGGCCGATGGCGGCGTAGTCGACCGAGTGGAGGCGAGCGATGACGCGATTGAGTTCGTCGTAGATGGCGGCGCGCTCGGGCGGCGTCATGCCGGGCAGCGACTGGTCCCACAGCACCCGGCCGTCGACGCATTCCATGACGAAGAAGGCGCGCCCGATGACTGACTCCTCGAGACACAGCGTGTACTGGCGCGGCACCGGAAAGCCGGTTCGGTGCAGCGCATCCATGACGCGGTATTCGCGCTCGATGGCGTGGGCCGAGGGCAGCAGCTTGGCGGCCGGCGCCGGTTTGGTGCGCAGCACGTAACGGGCCTCGCCGGCCTGGAGCATGAAGGTGGGGTTGGACTGGCCGCCCTTGAACTGCAGCACCGACAGCGGGCCGCCGGGATAGCCTTCGACGGTAGCGCGCAGATAGGCGTCCAGCGCGTCGACGTCGAAACGCTGGCGCTCCGACACCGGTTTGGTACCGATCATCTCTTCGAACATGGCCGCTCCCAGGATCGCTGACCATCTATTGTAGCTGATGCCATGGCCCGTTCGGCGCGCCCGCCGCAATGGCGCGCGGCAGGGTTTTCTCAGGCCGGACGCGCGCGGCGGTACTGTCCGTACAGCTGTTCCATGGTGGTACCGCGGGTGGCGTCGTGCAGCGGGGCGGACGGCGCGTAGTTGACGAAGCGGACCACCCAGTCGCTCTCGCCGGCGCCGACGTCGAGCGCGTTGATGCAGCCGGCCGCCTGCGCCAGGCCGCCGAGGAACTGGCGCCGCCCGGTCAGCGCGAGCGACAGGATGGCGCAGTTGACGCCTTCGTGCAGCACCAGCAGCGCGGTGTCCCAGGCGGGATCGGCGCGCAGACGCGCCAGTGCGGGGTGGACCCGGTCCATCAGTTCGCCCACCGATTCGCCGCCGAGGAAGCGCTGCTCGTCGCCGACGGCGCCGGCGAACACCCCGGTGAAGGCGGCGTGCAGGTCGGCGTCGGCGATGTCGGCCAGGCGGCCGCCGCGAATTTCGGCCAGCTCGGGCCAGGATTCGGCGACGTGCTGTTGACCCGTTTCGGCCAGCACCAGCGCCGCCGTTTCGAGGGTGCGCGGCAGGCCCGAGGTGATCACGCGGTCAAAGCGCAGCTGCTGCGCGGCGAAGCTCTGGCCGGCGGCGCACGCCTGCGCGCGGCCTTCGGCGTTGAGCGCCATGCCGTCGGCCGGGTAGGGTCGGCCAGCCTCGTCGAAATAGGTGACGCTGCCGTGGCGCATCAGGAACAGGCGGCGGCGCGTGCTCATGGCGGTCAGAAGAAGACGGCGGTGCGGGGGACGATCGCGCCGGTGCTGGTGTAGGGCGCGTTGGCGCGCACGGCGCCGGTGGCGGCCACGCCGTCATCGAGCTTGCTGTCGATTTGCTGGGCGAAGGAGTCGGGCAGGTTGTCGAAGCGGACGCCATTGCCGGCTCGTCCACCCACCGTGTCGTTGTACAGGTAGACGGCGCCGCCCTGGGCGCTGGTCATGAAGTCGGTGCTGCCGTTGAACGAGCCGGTGATGAAGCCGCCCAGCGCCAGGTGCTGCGGCGCCAGCAGGTATTCGCTGATCTGGCCGTCGCCGTTGCCGTTGGCCAGCGCGCCGGGCACGTGGCTGGTCGCTTGCGCATCGTCGCCCGGTAGCGCGCGGAACTTGTCCTGGTAGGCGTTCACCGCCGCCGACAGCGAATTCGATTGTTGGATGATGTTCTTGACCTTGGCGCTGTCGATCAGGCCCTGGCCCTTGAGCACGCCGCCCAGCAGCAAGCCGATGATGACCAGCACGATGGCGATCTCGACCAGCGTAAAGCCCCGCTGTCGCTGTGAGAAGTGTTGCATGATTGCTTTCGATATGTCGATCAATAGGGTTTCACAGAGAAATATTTTACACCCGGGTCAGGGTGGATGCGCGTCCGGACTGTCGAGGCGGCGCTCCAGAAAACGCAGCTCGCGCGGGTCGCTCACCTGGCCACTGTCGAGAAGGGCGCCGATCAGCGCACGCGCGCTGTCACGCTCGCCCATGTCGGTGGCGATGAATAGTTCGAGTTCGTGCGCCCATGGCGGCACGGAGGGGCCACGCGCGCGGGTGCGGATCTCCTGCGCGTAGCTGCGCGCCAGCGGCAGGTCGTGCAGGCGATGGCGCGCCACCAGGGCGGCGTGGGCCAGCCACGGCCAGCGGCGGTCGGGGTCTTCGGCGAAGCGCGCGTGGACGAAATCGAGCATCACACGCACCCGCGCCGGGTCGTTGACCGCGCCGTACACTTCGCTTGCCGCCAGCAGCGGCGCCTGGCCGCGCGGATCGAGGTCGAGCGCGAGGGCGAGCCAGTCGCGCAGGCGATGGTAGTCGAGGGTGCGCCAGCCGGTGTGCGCATCTTCGGCCTGGACCAACAGCAGCGTCAGTTTCGACAGCGCGATCGGGTCGCCGAGGGCGGCCACCCGCAGCATGGACAGCGGCGGCGCCGGCGCCAGGGTCTCGGCGGCCGCCGGCGCGGCGCGTGCGTGTAGCGCTTGCCACGCGATGTGCAGCGAGAGCGCTGCCGCCAGCAGCATCAGCACGGCGCGTGGGACGCGGGTGGCAGGGCGCATCAGATCGCCTTCCGGTACAGGTCGACCAGCGCCGCCGCCGTCACCAGCGCGATGCACAGCGCGGTCTGGACCAGCAGCGGCGCCAGGTCGGCGCCACTGCCGCTGTGATAGACCAGCCAATCGGTGCGGGAAAACCGGTCGAGGCGCGGCAGGATCAGGGCGATGGCGTCGAGCAGCCGGAAGGGGCCTTCGCGCGGCGCGCCCGCGTGGCCGAGCAGCTGGAGCGCGCCGATCGCCCGTGCCAGCACATAAAAGCCGGCGCTCGCGGCCAGCGCCGGCAGCGGCTGCGACAGGCCGAGCGCGCATAGCAGGCTGAAAGCGGCGACGATCCACAGTTCCCACAGCAGCGATACAGCCCACAGCAGCGCCTGCGCCGGCGGCGCAAACAGGGCGCACAGGGCGCCCGCGAGGAGGGCCGGGGCGAGCGCCGCCAGGGCGAAGCCGAGCAGCCTGCCGAGCAGCCAGGCGGCGCGCGGCAGGGCCAGCGCCAGCAGCAGCTGGTCGCCTTTGTCGTTGGCTTCGCGCTGCATGCTGGTGACGACAAAGCCGGCCACCAGCGCGGCCGCTGCCAGGCGCAGGGCGGCGGCCAGCAGCGCCGCTTGCAGCTGCACGGACTCGGTCAGCGCCAGTTCGCGCAGGAAGGCGCTGGCGGCCAGGGCCAGCGCGCCGAGCGCGGCCAGCAGCCACGGCAGTCGGCTGCGGCGCGCTTCGAGCAGGGTGGCGCCGGCGATGGCGAACAGGATGTTGATCATGGCTAGCGGGGCAGGACGCCGGCGGCGACCATACGGTTAAACAGGATGTTGGGTGAAATCCACAGCACCACGTCGTCGAATTCGCCGCCGGGCGCGTTGGGGTTGTCGTCGGTGAGCCGGGTGACGAAAGCGATGCCGCTCTCGCCGGCGTTGGTGCGTTCGTCCAGGTTGCGGCCGCTGGCGCCGGCGACCCGGATACCGAGCGCGCTGACCGCGCCGGCGCCATTGCGTCCGTGCGAGAGAAGCACCGCCGGAATGTCGCCGATGGCGCTGGCGCCGACCAGGTTGCCGCGCGCGTCGCGCGTGCCGATGGTGATGTCGCGCCGCGTCGTCAGGCCGAACGGCTGGCCGCTGTTGGCGTAGGCCGGCGTGACGCTGTAGCGCAGCAGGTGGTCCCAGGCGTCGAGCTTGCCGACGCCGAGCGTGGCCCAGGGGATGAAGCCCTGGCGCTTGCCGTCGCTGCACTCGGCGCCGCTGCGGTCTTCCAGGCCGTTGCTGGCCGAGACGGCCGGGCAGGGCAGGTAGCCATTGCGCAGGGCGAAGCCGAGCAGGGCTTCGCGCGCTTCGTCGAGCGTCTTGCGGGTGTCGGCGCTCTTGCGCTGTTCGAGCTGCACCGACAAGGGCGTGAGCAGGCCGCCGATCATCAGGCCGACGATCACCATCACGACGGCCATTTCGACCAGGCTAAAGCCGGCTTGGCGGCGGCGCGTCATGGCATCACCCTGGCGCGCGCCATGGCGTCATAGAGTTGGGTTGGGGCGATGAAGGCCACCAGGTCGTCGAACTCGCCGCCGGGCGCGCGCGCGTCGGCGTTCAAGGGGAGCTGCATGAAGTCGGTGACGGCGGCCTGGTTGGCCGCCTCGTCGATATTGGTGCTCGAAGCGTTGGCCTGGGCGCGGCCATCGAGGCCGATGCCGAAATTGTCGCGCCCGGCCGAACGGATCACCGCCGCCACGCACGGCGTGCCGGGCGCGCATACCGGATAGCCGGCAACGTAGATGACGGCGCCATGGCTGTCGCGGGTGAGCACGGTCTTGTTGCCGAACGAGGTGGCGCGGATCACCGGCGCGACCGTGAACACCGGCGTGACGCTGTAATAAAGCAGCTTGCCCCAGGCGTCGCCGGCTTCGATGCCGAGCGCCTGCCAGGGCAGCAAACCGTTGCAGGCGGCCTCGCTGTCGCACGGGCCGGCGCGCTCGGCGCCATTGACGCTGGAAGCGGCCGGGCGCGGCAGGCGGCCATGCGCGAGGGCGAAGCCGATCAGCGCTTCGCGCGCCTGGCCCACCACGGCGACATTGCGCAGCTCGCGCTCGCGGCGCAGGCTGTCGGGCCGCGCCGCGCCAATGAACAGCGAGGCGGCGCCCAGCGCCGCCACGGTGAGCAGGATCAGCAGGGCGGCGCCACGCTGGCGCGAGCGGGTATCAACGCGGCGCATACAGATCCTTCCGGGCGGCGCTGGCCGGGTCGACGCTCTGGCCGGGTTTGACGAGTACGCTGCCGCCAGCGGGCAACGGCACCGCGTAGGCGCCGGGCGCGCCGGCCGCGATCTCGGTCGGCACCTGGTTGAGCCAGACTGTGGTCTTGCCGCCGCTGCGTCGCACGATGCCGTCGACCGTCACCGGGATTGGCGGCGGCGCCGGGCGCGCGGCCGGCGGTTCGGCCGTCACCAGCGGGGCCGGCGCGGCGGCGGGCGGCGGTGCGCTGCCGCGCTGGCGGTCGATGCGTTCGCGTTCGGCCGGGGTTGAAAACAGGCGGCCGATCGGCACGGTCTGGGCGGAGGCGTGCGCGCACAGTAGCTGTAGCAGTAGCAGCCAGGTGGCGTGGCGCATCAATGGCCTCCCTTGGCGCCGAGCGAGAGGCCGACCACCGTGCACTCGGACTGCACGCCGGCCGAGCTGGCGGCGTCGAGCTGCAGCGCGACGCGCCGCAGCTTGCAATCCTCGACGCTGAACAGGCCGGCGCGCTGCAGGGCGTCGAGCACGGCGAACAGGTCCAGTTCGTGCGCCAGTCCCATATGCAGCTGCATGCGGCTGGCGCGCAGCCGGTAGTCGGCCAGGTCGAGCTGGCGGTCCATGGTGACCACCTGCTGCGGTTCGATCTCGTAGCTGACCGAAGGCAGCTTGCGCTGGGCCTGCACGGTGCGCACCGCCTCGACCCAGGCCAGGCGGTTTTCGCCGCCGATCAGGCCGGCCTGACGCAGCGCCAGGAAGCGCGGCTGGTAGAGCGCGATGTCCTGCTGTTCGAGGGCGACGTTGCGCAGGCGCGAGAGCGCGCGCTGGTGCGCGCGTGTGGCCTTGGTCAGCCGGTCTGCCTGTTCGGCGGCGGCGTGGTTGCTGGCCATGGTGGCGCCGGCGGCCGCCAGCAGCGCGCCGGCGAACACCAGCACGGCGCGGCGCACCAGCACAAGGTCGTCGCGCCAGGAGCGGTTGGCGGGCGCGGTCATCATGGTCTCCAACTGAGCTTGAGGATGAATTTGGGCTTGTCGGCCGGCTCGTTCAGACCGGCCTTGCCGGTCAGCCTGACGTCGGGGCGCACATCGAGCGGGGTGGCGACCACTTCCACCGCCAGCTGCGGGTGGGCGCGCAGGTCGAGCACCAGGCGGTTGACTGATTCGAGCACGCTGCGGTAGCTGGCGGTGGGCGCGCCGACGTCGCCTTCGACCACCAGCGCCTGGATCGGCGGCTGCGGGATGCCGAGCGAGGAGGCGGTCACCGGTGCGGTGGTGTCGGAACTGCCGGCGGCGCCGGCCGCGGGCGGCTGCGCCAGCGACCATTCGAGCGCCATCAGGTTGATGGCGGGATTGCGTTCGAGCGCGTCGCTGAGCAGGGCCATCAGCGGCGCCGGCTCGGGCGCCTGGGCGCGCAGCATGCTGTCGAGCTGTACCGCCGCCTTCATGTTGGCGGTGCGGGTCGCGGTCGGCGGCAGGCTGGTCATGATGGCTTGGTAGCGCCGGGTGTAGTCGGCCGCCTCGCGCCGCATGCGCGCTTCGCTGGCCTCGTCCTGGCCCAGTTGCCACAGGTCGGCGCCGACCCACAGCAGGGCGCCGCAGGCCAGCGCCGCGCTTGCGGCGTACAGCGACATGCGGGTGCTCCAGAGCCGGTGGAAGCGCGCTTGGGACCCAAGCGGGTAGTGGCTGGGCGGGGTCTGCCGCGCGGCCAGCGCCAGCAGCAGTTGGTCGCTGACGACGCTTGGTTGCGCCAGCTTGAAGCGCGCGCCGGCGCTGTCCAAATCGATGAAGTCGAACGCGGTCTCGTGGCCGTCGAAGCACAGGCTCTCAAGCGCGGCCACGCTGTCGGCGGGCGCCACCACCAGCACGCGCAGCAGGTCGCCGCGCCCGAGCAAGCGGGTGCTGGTGAGGAATTGCTGCATGCGGGCCGTCTCGGCGGCGGTGTGGGTGGCCAGGTCATCGTGTTCGGCCAGTTCGGTCAGGCGCGAGAACTTGAGCGCGCCGGCCTGGAAGTAGGATTGGCGTAGGCCGCCGCTCTGGCGGGTGATCAGCAGCAGGTGCGGCTGCGGCGCGGCCAGCCGGCGCACCAGCAGCTGCGACAGGAAGGCGGCCGAATACAGCGCCGCCAGCGGCACGCGGCGCTGTTCGAGCGCGTCGACCCAGGGCTGCACCGAGGCCGGGTTGGTCAGCGCCGAGAACAGCCACAGGTCGTCGCGCCGGCCGGCCACTTCGCGGCCCTGCACGCGCGCCTGGCGGTAGGGCGTGTCGCGGTACAGCTGGCGCAGGCGGCGCGCCACCAGCCCGCGCCCGGCGCGGCCGCCCACATGCGGCAGCGACAGACGCTGGAAGTCTTCCTCGACCAGGTCTGCGACCAGGTAGGCGGGGGTGTCGGCGTGCGCGTCGAGATAGGCGCCGAAAGCCGCCAGGCCGGCGGCGTCGGCGCCGAAGCGGACCGGCTCGCCCAGCCGCCCGCGGCGCCACTGGCAGGCGCACAGCTGGTCTTGCGTGACGTAGAAGAGTTGTTTGGGCAGCACGGCCGGTCCTCAGGTTTTCAACTGGCTCATGGTGTCGTAGATCGGCCCGAGTACCGACAGCATGATCCAGCCGAGCAGCAGGCCGAGCACGATGGTCATCGACGGCTCGATCATGGCCTGGGTCTTTTCGATCAGCTCCTTGACTTCGCGGTTGTAGAAGTAGCTGACGTTGCGCAGCGCGGCGTCGAGCGAGCCGGTCGCTTCGCCCACGCGCAGCATGCGGATCACCAGCGGCGGGAAGATCGCCGTGTGCTGGAAGGCGATGGTGACGCCCTGGCCGTCCGAGATCAGCTGGGCGGCGCGGCGCAGGCCGGCGGCGACGACGCGGTTGCCGACGATGCCCTCGGACAGGCGCATGCAGTCGAGGATGGTGATGCCGGAGCCGTACATCAGGCCGAAAAAGGTGGCGAAGCGCGCCAGGATCATCTTGTGCAGCACCGGGCCGATGAGCGGCAGACGCAGGGTCAGGCCGTCGGCCAGCAGGCGCGCGCGGGCGCTGCGGGCCAGCCACAGGCGCGCGCCGATCAAGGCAGCCACCGGCACGGCCAGCAGCAGGAACCAGTAATCGATGAAGATGTTCGACACCGCGATCAGCACGCGGGTGTGCAGCGGCAGGGCGCCGCCCATGTTGCGGATGAAGCTGGTCAACTGCGGCACCAGCACGATCATCAGGAAGAACAGCACGCCGATCACCACCAGGCCGACCAGCGCCGGGTACATGACGATCTTGCGGGTTTGCGAGGCCAGTTCGTCCTGCCACTTGAGGCTCTCGGACAGGTTGCGAAAGACGTCCGTCAGCTTGCCGCTCGCCTCGCCGGCGGCGATCAGGCTGGTGAAGGTGGGGTCGAACACTTCGGGATGGTGGCGCAGCGCGCTGGAGAGTGCCTGGCCGCCCTCGATGCTCTCGATCAGGTCGGTGACGATCTCGCGCAGGCGCAGGTGGTCGGTGCTGTCGCGCAGGTCGCCCAGGCCTTCGAGGATCGGCACGCCGGCGCCGCTCAGCTGCTCCATGTGGAAGCAGAAGTTGATCAGGTCGGGCCGCTTGACCACGCGGCGGCCGAAGGCGACGGCGCGCTGGCCGGACGGCCGGAAGTCGATCAGGTCGAGCTCCATGCGGCGCAGGCGCAGTTCGAGGTCGGCGCTGTTGAGCGCATCCATCGCGCCGGGGATGATCTTCCCGGCCTGGTCCATCGAGCGGTAGGCGTAGAGCGGCATCAGGCCAGCCTGTCGGTGAGGTCGGTGACGCGCGCGACTTCCTCGAGCGAGGTGGTGCCGTCCATCACGCGCCGCATGCCGTTGTCGACCAGCGTGCGGAATTGGCCGTCGCGGGCGATCTTGCGCAGTTCGCGCGAGGAGGCGCGGCGCGCGACCGCCTCGTCCATGTCTGCCGTCAGCTTGATCAGCTCCATGATGGCGATGCGGCCGCGGTAGCCCTGGTGGCCGCACAGGTCGCAGGCGCCGGCGTGCCAAACATCGACCGGCGCGCCCTCGGCCGGCAAGCCGAGCATGCGCCGTTCGAGGACGGTCGCCGGCGCGCTGCGGCGGCAATACTGGCACAGCTTGCGCACCAGGCGCTGGGCGATGATGCCGATGATATTGCCCGACATGATGTCGGGCAGGATGCCGATGTCGAGCAGGCGCGAGATGGCGCCGAGCGCCGAGTTGGTGTGCAGGGTCGAGTAGACCTGGTGGCCGGTCATGGCGGCGGTGAAGGCCATTTCGGCGGTCTCGCGGTCACGGATTTCGCCGACCAGGATGATGTCCGGGTCCTGCCGCATCATCGAGCGGATGCCGTCGGCAAAGCCCATGCGGGCCGATTCGTTGACGGAGGTTTGGCGGATCATGTTCATCGGGTATTCGACCGGATCTTCGAGCGTCATGATATTGACCTTCTCGGTGTTGATATGGTTCAGGATCGAATACAAAGTCGTGGTCTTGCCGCTGCCGGTCGGCCCGGTCACCAGGATCACGCCGTCGGGACGGGCGATCATCAGTTTCAGCAGCCGCAGTTCGTCGTCGGAGAGGCCGAGGCGGTCGAGCGGGACGATGCCTTTCTGGCGGTCGAGCACGCGCAGCACGAAGTTCTCGCCGTGCGCGGTCAGCTGGGCCGAGGCGCGAAAGTCGATCTGGCGGCCGGAGAACTTGATCGAGATGCGACCGTCCTGCGGCGCGCGCGATTCGGCGATGTTCATATTGCTCATCACCTTCAGGCGCACCACCATCGCCGGCCAGTAGGATTTGTGCAGGCTGCGGATCTGGCGCAGGATGCCGTCGATGCGGTAGCGGATGCGCAGGAAGCCTTGTTCCGGCTCGAAGTGGATGTCGGAGGCGTTGTTCTGCACCGCGTCGGCCAAGAGCGCGTCCATCAGGCGCACCATCGGCTGGCTGTACTCGTCCGAAGTCGAGGCCATCGAGGCGGGCGTGATCTCGCCGGTCTCGATTTCGAGCAGGATGCCGTCGATCGACAGCTCGAAGCCGTAGTACTGGTCGATGGCGCGGGCGATGTCCGATTCGGCCACCAGCATCGGCGTGATGGTGATGCCCTTGACCAGCATCGCGCTGATCTGGTCGAGCGCGACGATGTTGCTGGTGTCGGCCATCGCCAGGATCAGGTTGTCGCTCTGGCGCTCGTAGACGATCGGGAAGACGCGGTAGCGCTTGGCCACGTCCTTGGGGATCAGTTTCAGGGCGACGGCGTCGACCACCAGGTTGGTCAGGTCGGCGCTTTGCTGGTTGAGCGTTTCGGACAGGGCGACCCGCACCGTCGCCTCGGTGACGAAGCCGAGCGTGATGAGCAGTTTGCCGAGCGGCTCGTCGCTGCGCTTTTGTTCGATGAGGGCGATGCGCAACTGGTCTTCGCTGATCACCCCTTTCTTGATGAGCAGCTTGCCGAGTGGCGGTTTGGACTGGTCGGGCATGGGCTCTAGCGGCGTTTCAGTTGGTCGAGGCGGGCGCGCGCGGCGGTGGTGTCGAAGGTGGCACCGGCGCCTGCCAAGGCTTTTTCGTAATAGGTCAGGGCCAGCGCCGGTTGCCCCAGGCGGTCGAGACCGACGGCCAGGTTGAAGGCGTAGTCCGGGTTGTCCGGCGCGGCGCTGTAGGCCTTGAAGTATTCCTGCTGCGCTTCCTGCCAGCGGCCCTGGCGCGCGTACAGGTTGCCAAGTGCGAACAGGGCCGGCGCCGATTCGGGTGCGCGGGCGAGCAGGGCGCGCAGGCGCGATTCGCTTTGCTGGGCGTCTCCCTGGCGCAGGCTGGCCAAGCCGGCCACGGCGTCGCCGTCGGCCGGGTCGGCGGCCAGCAGGCGGCTGTAGATGGCGGCGGCCTGCTCGCCCTGGCGTTCGTGCACCGCCAGCGCGGCCAGGCCGAGCAGGGCGTCGCGGTTGGCGGCGTCGCGCGCGATCACGTCCTGGTAGTGGCGGCGCGCGCCGGCGTAATCGCCGCTGTTGAAGGCGCTGTAGGCTTGCGTGAGGGCCGGGTCGACCTGGGCTGGTTTACTGGCGTGGGCCACCTTGATCGGCGCGCTGTCGACCGAGGCGTAGGCGACCACGGGCGGCACATAGGGTTGCACATTCGGTGGCCCATTCGCCGGCGCTGCGGTCGCCAGCACGCTGACAGAGGCAGGCGGCGATGCCAGCGCCGGCGCGGCCGGCGGGCGCGCCACCGGATTGCTCATGTTCAGGACGCGGTCCATGCGGTCGGCACGTTCCAGGTTTTCCTGGGCGATGCGGCGCACTTCCTCGGCATCCGACAAGGGCGGAGGCGGCGGGTTGATCGCGCCGACGGCGCCGGGTTCGGGCGCGTTGAAGGCGGGGCCGCCGGCGGGCGCCGCCGGGTCGGGCGCCGGCTGCGACAGGTCGGGCGGCGGCACGGTGCTGATCAGGGGCGGCGCGGTTTGCGCGACGCCATTCGGGCCCGGCATCGGCACCATCGGCAACTGGCGGCTTGAGCCGGGGCCATACATCGCGCGCCACACCATGTAGCCGAACACCGCCGCAATCAGCAGCAGTACGCCGAGCAGGGACAGCAGGCGAATCGTGCGCGCGTCGGGATGGATGGCGACGGCGATCCGCGCGGCCGGTGGTGCACCATGCGCGGCTGGCTGAGGCGGCGCGGGCTCGTCTTCGGGAGCCAGCGGCGGTTCGAGCGGCGACAGGCGCAGCGCGCACAGCGGCGGTTCGTCGGCGTAGGCGCTGCGTCCGGACGCGCTTGGCCGGGCGTTGGAGGGCGCCAGGTCGAGCATGTCGTCGAAGGCTTCGGACGGCTTGGCGGCATGCTCCTCGGCCTCGTGGTGCTGACGGGCGCGCTCGGCTTTCTTCAAAGCCTGGTTCAGCAGACTCATTTCCCACCTCGCTCGCCAGACGCCGGCAGCAGGTAGCGAAACTGCTTGTAGTCGCCGTTCACGCTGGCGCTCTTGACGACTACGGGACGCATGAAGATCACCAGCTCGGTCTTGCTGCTGGTCTCGTTACGGTACGAGAAGAGCCGGCCGAGTGCGCCCAAGCCGCCGGTGCCGGGAATGGCGTCGCGGCTGTTGTCGACCGAGTCCTGCATCAGGCCGCCCAGCACCGAGGTTTCGCCGCTGAAGACCTTGAGGATCGATTCCATCTCGCGCGCCTGGATTACAGGCACCTTGGAGATGACCTTCTCGACGGCGAGCGCGGGATTCGGGTCCTGCACGTAGCCGACGATGCGGGTGATGGTGGGGCGGATGTTGAGGGTGACTTCGTCGTTCTCGGCGATTTGCGGGGTCACGCTCATGACGAAGCCGACCGGCACGGTTTCGAGCTTCGATTCGTAAGTGGCCGGGGCGCTGATGTTGCCGGTCGAGCCGATCACCGCCGGCGTCACCTTGAGCGTGAAGAAGACGTTGTTGTCGACCACCTTGAGCATCGCGGTCTGGTTATTGAGCACGCTGATCTTGGGGCTCGACAGCACTTTGACCTTGCCGTAGGACTCAAGCAACTGGATGGCGGTGGCGACGTTGCCGAGGCTCGACGCCGGATTGAGGTAGTTGAGGGTGAAGATGCCAGGCGTCGTGCCGACGGCGACACTGGAGGGCAGGGTGGCGGCGCCGACCTGGTTCTGGCTCAACGACAGGCCGCCGCGCAGGCGCGACCAGTTGATGCCCTGCTGGTACTGGTCCGACAGGCGCACTTCGAGGATGGTCGCTTCGATCAGCACCTGGCGCTTGGCGCTGCCGAGCACGGTGTCGAGAAATTGCTGGATCTTTTCGTGCTGGCGGCCGCTGGCGCGCACCGCGACCAGGCCGCCCTCGGCGTTGACGATCACTGAAGGCGCGTTCTTGTCGCCGCCATTCCTGCCGGCGCCGAAGGCGGCCAGCACGTTGTCGGGCGGGGTGAGCGGCGCCGCCGGCGCGGCTGGCGTGGCTGGCGCGCCGGCGCCAGCACCGGCCACAGGCGGCGGGCTGGCAGGAGCGGGCGCAGCCGGCGGCAGCGAGCCGATGGTACTCAGGGGATCGTTCAGGGTGGTGTCGCGC
>JBDSTZ010000080.1:0-13994 GCA_039927975.1 Massilia sp.
CGGGGTCGGCACGGTCAGCCCTGGCTGCAGCTCGGCGGCGATGCTCAACAACTGGCGTCCATACGCGAGAATGCCGTCGAAGCCGGCCTGGCCCTGGGTGGTCAGGGCCAGCAGGTCGCGCGGGTCCTTGGCGGCGATCAGCTGGTTGACGGCGGCCGACGATTTTTCCAGCGCGGCGCGCGAGGTGGTCAGGTTCAGGGCGACGATTTTTTCGACGCTTTCGATGGCCTTGCCGGTAAAGTTGCGAACCATGGCCAGCTGCGCTTCCAACTGGGATGCGCGGGCATGCGAAAACTGCTCGGGGAGTGTGCTCATGTGGATTTCCTTTTCGTGAGTTATGGCGCGCTGCAATATAAACCTAGTTTATCGGTGATTCAGAGTGTTGAAAAGAACTATTTGATTGTTTATGCGAGGTAAATTATTGCGGCGCAGCATCACATGTGACCGCCCATAATTTGTCCGCCCGGCGGCGCCGAAGCCGCTACAATCGAAGCGTCCCAGCACAGGAGCGCCAGATGGATCTCGTCATTCGCAATGCCAGCCTGCCGGACGGCCGGCGCCACATCGACATCGCCATCGCGGACGGCCGCATCGACGCCGTCGGCGCCCGGCTTCCGGTGCGCGGCGCGCGCGAGATCGACGCCGCCGGCGACCTCGTCACGCCGCCTTTCGTCGACGCCCACTTCCACATGGACGCCACCCTCAGCTACGGCCTGCCGCGCGTGAACCAGTCCGGCACCCTGCTCGAAGGGATCGCGCTGTGGGGCGAACTCAAGCCGGCGCTGAGCCAGCGGGCGCTGGTCGAGCGCGCCTTCCAGTATTGCGACTGGGCCGTCGCGCGCGGCTTGCTGGCGATCCGTTCGCACGTCGACATTTGCGACGACCGCCTGCTGGCGGTCGAGGCCCTGCTCGACGTCAAGCGCCAGGTGGCGCCGTACATCGACCTGCAGCTGGTCGCCTTTCCGCAGGACGGCGTGCTGCGCAGCGCTAGCGCGTTCGACAATCTCAAGCGCGCCATCGGCATGGGCGTCGACGTGGTCGGCGGCATTCCGCATTTCGAACGCACCATGGCCGACGGCGCCGCCTCGGTGCGCCTGCTGTGCGAGTACGCCTGCGAGCAGGGCCTGCGCGTCGACATGCACTGCGACGAGTCGGACGACCCGCTCTCGCGCCACATCGAAACGCTGGCGTACGAAACCCAGCGCCTCGGCATGCAGGGCAGGGTGGCCGGCTCGCACCTGACCTCGATGCACTCGATGGACAACTACTACGTCAGCAAGTTGCTGCCGCTGATCCGCGAGTCCGGCGTGGCGGCGATCGCCAACCCGCTCATCAACATCACCCTGCAGGGCCGCCACGACACGTATCCGAAACGGCGCGGCATGACCCGCGTGCCCGAGCTAATCGCCGCCGGCGTCGACGTCGCCTTCGGCCACGACTGCGTGATGGACCCGTGGTACGGGCTCGGTTCGGGCGACATGCTCGAAGTGGCCCACATGGGATTGCACGTGGCGCAAATGACCGGCCAGGAGGCGATGCACCAGTGCTTTTTGGCCGTCACCGAAACCCCGGCCCGCATCCTCGGCCTCGACGGCTACGGCATCGCGCCCGGCTGCCACGCCGACCTGGTGCTGCTCGACGCCGCCAGCACGGTGGAGGCGATCCGCCTGCGCGCGGCGCGCCGCTGCGTGATCCGGCGCGGCCAGGTGGTCAGCGAGGCGCCCCGCGCGGCCGCCAGCTTGACGCTGCCGGGCCGGCCGGCATCGGTCGACTTCCGCCTGGGCCGTTAAGGGCGGGGCGCCGGGCCATGGACATCGCCCGCACCGCGCGCCTGCTGCTGCGCACCGTCACGCTGGACGACGCGCCCTTCTACCTCGCGCTGGTCAACGACCCGCAATTCATCGCCCACATCGGCCAGCGCCACATCCATTCGCTGGCCGCCTCGCGCGCCGCGCTGGCCGACGGGCCGATCGCGATGCAGGCCAAATTTGGCCACGCGCTCTACACCGTGACGCTGGCCGCCGACGCCACCGCGGTCGGCATGTGCGGCCTGATCAAGCGCGGCACGCTGCCCGACGTCGATCTCGGCTACGCCTTCCTGCCGCAGTTTCGCGGCCAGGGCTATGCCTTTGAAGCGGCCGCCGCGATGCTGGCGCATGCGCGCGCGCTCGGCCTGCCGCGCCTGATGGCGATCGCCTCGCCGGGCAACCTGGCCTCGATCGGCCTGCTGCGTAAGCTGGGCATGGTGTTCGTCGAGACGCGCAGCTTCGAGCCCGGCGACCCGGGCACCAGTATTTACACCATGGACCTGTAGCGTTTCGCACCACAGCATTGCCGAAATTTAGGTGATCTTGCCACTTCGGCAGCGCTTTTTTTATTTCCATGTAGCATCATCAGTGGCTCGACCAATGCCCCCGGAACGACGCCACATGACCTTCGCCGATTTAAAAATCACCACCCGCCTGACCTTGCTCGGCGTTCTGTTTTGCGTGGCCCTGCTGATCATCGGCGCCGACAGCTGGCGCGTGCTGCGCGAGGTCGAAGCGGGCAGCGAGGCCGGCATGCGGGAGGCGGCGGCGCTGGCCGCCGCGGTGGACACCGCGCGTGGCGCCCAGTTCGAATTCAAGGTCCAGGTCCAGGACTGGAAGAACCTGCTGTTGCGCGGGAACGATCCGGCCCAGTTGGAGAAGTACACCGCCGCCTTCAAGAAGGGCAGCGCCACCACCGACGCGCGCCTGCAATCGCTCAAGGCGCAGTTCGATAAGCTTGGTATCCCCGCCGGCCCGGTCGACGAATCAATCAAGGAGCACGCTTCGCTCAAGGAACGCTACCTGTCGGCGTTACGCAAATACGATGGCGCGGACCCGGGCAGTGTCAGGGTGGTGGACCAGCTGGTGATCGGGATGGACCGCGAAGCGGCGCGGCGCATCGACGACATCGCCAACTCCTTGCAAGTGCGCTCGGCCGCCAGCGCGACGCGCCTGGCCGGCCAGCAGCACGCCGAAGTGCAGTCGGTGTTGATGGAACTGTTGCTGATTGTGCTCTCCGCGGTGACCGCCGCCGCCGCGATCACGTACTACCTTGGACGCAGCATCACGCGCCCGCTCGGTGAAGCGCTCGACATCGCGCGCACGGTGGCCAGCGGCGACCTGTCGACCAAATTCGAGGTCAGCGGCGGCGACGAAATCGGGATCCTGCTGCAGTCGCTCAAGAGCATGCACGACAACTTGGCCGACGTCGTCGGCAAAGTGCGCGGCGGGACCGACGCCATCGCCACCGCGTCGATCGAAATCGCGCAGGGCAACCAGGACTTGTCGGCCCGGACCGAGGACCAGGCCAGTTCGCTTGAGGAGACCGCCTCCTCGCTCGAAGAACTGACCGGCACCGTCAAGCAGAACGGCATCCACGCCGGCCAGGCCAGCGCCATGGCGAGCGAGGCGTCGGCGGTGGCCTTGCGCGGCGGCGAGGCGGTCGCCAAGGTGGTCAGCACCATGAGTTCGATCAACGAGGCCTCGCGCAAGATCGTCGACATCATCGGCGTGATCGACGGCATCGCCTTCCAGACCAATATCCTCGCGCTCAACGCGGCGGTCGAGGCGGCGCGCGCCGGCGAGCAGGGACGCGGCTTCGCGGTGGTGGCTTCCGAGGTGCGCAACCTGGCGCAGCGCTCGGCGGCGGCGGCCAAGGAGATCAAGGGCCTGATCGGCGACTCGGTCGCCCAGGTCGACATCGGCGGCAAGCTGGTCGACCAGGCCGGCGCCACGATGGACGAGGTGGTCGCCAGCGTGCAGCGGGTCACAGCGATTATTTCTGAAATCGCGCTGGCCAGCGGCGAGCAGAACGCCGGCATCGACCAGATCAACGTGGCGGTGCTGGAGATGGACGCGGTCACGCAGCAGAATGCGGCGCTGGTCGAACAGGCGGCAGCGGCGGCCGAATCCATGCAGCGGCAGGCGCAGCACCTGGCCGAGGCGGTCAGCGTCTTCAAGATCGCCGGGCAGCAGGCTGCGCCCACGCCCGCGATTCAGCCACAACGCGCAGCCGCGCCGCCGCCCGCCGCAGCGCGCAAGGCCGCGCCGGCTGCGCGCCTGAGCGGCAAGGCGGTGGTCAATGGCGAGAGCGACTGGGAGACTTTCTAGTCAGACCGGATCAATCACTGCAAAACGCCGCGCCTAGTTGTTCAACGGCGCGCGCCACACATACGGCCCGATGATGGTGCCGACGAAGCCGCCGGCCCTGCTGGTCGACAGAAAGCGCGCATCGAGGTCGGCCGCCAGCACTTTGGAGACGCCGTCCACGGTGTACTGGAAGCTCATGCGCCCGCCGTCCGCGCGGAGCGCCAGGGTGATGGTATCGCCGGCCACCGGCGCGCTGGCGACCAGCACATCGTCCTTGGCCTTGGCGCGCGTGTAGAGCGCCACCACCTGTTTGCCGCCGATCCGGGTAAGGCCGAAGAACAGGTGCGAGGCGTCGCTCTGATAGGCGACCAGGCCGGCGCGGTCGCCATCGCGCACTGGATGGAAGGCGAGGCTGGTCGAGACCGACGCCAGGTGGTGCTGCTGGCGCCGCGCGAGAAAGGCCGGCGCCGCCGCGAGGTCGCCAAGCTGGCCGGCCGAGGTGAGCGTCAGCTGGCCGTTCGCTACCGTGTGGAAGGGGGCGGAAGGCGTGCGCACGCCGATCCGTCCCGGCGACAGGGCGCCGCCCTTGAATTCGTCGACGTAGGCAAAATCGCCGGAGACGGCGTCGGCGCTGGCGGAGGGCGGCTGCGCCGGCAGCGCCGGCTTCGGCAGGACGAAGGGAATCCGCTTGCCCGCTTCGAGCACCATCGGCCAGTCGTCCTTCCAGCTCACCGGCAGCAGAAAAGTCTCGCGGCCGATGTTGTACAAGTCGCCGTCGTAGGGGCGGGTGGCCAGGAAGGTGGCCCACCATTCGCCGTTCTGAGTCTGGACGAATTTCGCATGGCCGGCCGAAGTCACCGGATTGGCGCGCTGGCGATCAAGCGAACGTTGGGAGAGGATCGGATTGTGGGCGAAGGGCGTGAACGGCCCGCGCACGCTGGTCGATCGGAACACCACCTCCGAGTGCTGGTCGCCGGTCCCGCCTTCGGCCGCGATCAGGTAGTAGTAATCGCCGCGCCGGAATACATGCGGGCCTTCGATCCAAATCGGCTTGGTGGCGATGTCGACGCCGCCGTTGACCAGCAGCGTGCGCTCGCCGACCATCGTTAGCGACACCGGATCGAACTGCTGAACCCAGATGCCGCGATGGCCGTCGTAGCGCGGCTTTTCGATCGGGTCGCCATTGTTGACGATGTAGGCCTTGCCGTCGGTGTCCCAGAAGATCGAAGGGTCGATGCCGTTGAACTTGATCGGCTTCGGGTCCGACCACGGGCCCGCCGGATTGGTCGCCGTCATGACGATATTGCCGCCGCAATCGACGCAAGTGGTCACGATGTAGAACACGCCGTCGTGGTACGAGATATCGGGCGCGTAGATGCCGCGCGACGAGCCGATCCCATTGAAGCTGAACTGGCCGGGGCGGCTGATGGCGTTGCCGATCTGCCGCCAGCTGACCAGGTCGCGCGAGTGGAACACGGGGATGCCTGGGAAATTGGTGAACGACGAATTGATCAGGTAGTAGTCCGCGCCGGCGCGGGTGATCGAGGGATCGGGGTAGTAGCCCGACAGGATGGGGTTGCGGAATTCGCCGGCGCCCGCCCGCGCGACTTCCTGCGATTTTCCCTCGTACGAAAAGCGCTCGAAACGCGCACCATCTGCGGGTGCGCCACTCGCGCCAGGCACGCCGCTGGCGCAGCCCGTCAGCGCCGCGACCGCCAGCACGCCGGCCAATTGCAATATGGTTCTCATCTTGTCCCCTGTTGGTTCCCGGTCATATGGCCGAGCAATTTTGTCAACCAGACGCGTTTCGCGCTTGATATCTAACATTCTGTGTGTCTATAATGAATAGCGCTACCATTTCATTTTGACGGTTTTCCCTTACGGCGTCAACAGCGGGGAAGCCATTGAACGCCGTTGCGGCCCGGGGTGCGAAGCGCGGATAATCTGATCGCGTTACCACCGGGTCGTTCACATCTCTCACAGAAAGTTGAACCGCATGAAGTTGCCTTCACTTGCCCTCTGCGCGCTGGCCGGCGCGCTCAGTCTCCTGCCGCTGGCGGCGCAGGCGCTGGGCCGCCAGAGTTTCGTCGTCCCCGATCGCCCGACGGCGCAAGGCGTGGCGCTGCTGCGCGAAGGCCGCGCCGCGCCGATCTACCTTGACGGCGCCGATCACGCCGGCGTCCTGCGCGCGGCCGGCGACCTTCAGGAAGATATTGAAAAAGTCGGCGCCGTGCGTCCCGCCCTGCTGCGCGACGCCAGGCCGGCAGGGGCCGACGTGATCCTGGTCGGCACCGTCGGCAAGAGCGCCTTGATCGACCAGCTGGGCGCGGCCGGCAAGATCGACCTGGCGCCGCTGCGCGGCAAGTGGGAAGGCTTTCTGATCCAGGTCGTCGAGCAGCCGATGCCCGGCGTCGCACGCGCACTGGTGGTGGCGGGCAGCGACAAGCGCGGCACCATCTACGGCATTTACGAGCTGTCCGAGCAGATCGGCGTCTCGCCATGGAACTGGTGGGCAGACGTGCCGCCGCCGCGCCACCAGTCGCTGGTCGCATCCTCCTCGACCAAGGTGAACGACGCCCCCGCGGTGCAGTTTCGCGGCATTTTTCTCAACGACGAGGCCCCATCGCTGAGCAACTGGTCGAAGGAGCGCTTCGGCGGCTACAACCACAAGTTCTACGAGAAGGTCTTTGAACTGATCCTGCGCATGCGCGGCAATTACCTGTGGCCGGCGATGTGGGGCTCGGCCTTTTTCGACGACGATAAATTGAACGGCAAGCTGGCCGACGAATACGGCATCGTGATGGGCACCTCGCATCACGAACCGATGATGCGCGCGCAGCAGGAGTGGGGCCGTTACGGCAATAAAGGCGCGTGGGACTACGCGAAGAACGAGACCGCCCTCCAGCAGTTCTGGCGCGACAGCCTGCGCGATCGGCGCGACTACGAGAAGGTCATCACCATTGGCATGCGCGGCGACGGCGACGAGCCGATGTCGCGCGAAAATAACATCGCCCTGCTCGAAAAAATCGTCAAGGATCAGCGCGATATCATCGGCGCCGAACTGGGCAAGGACCCGGCCAAGGTGCCGCAGGTATGGGCGCTGTACAAGGAAGTGCAGGGCTACTACGAGCAGGGCATGCGGGTGCCCGACGACGTGATCCTGCTCTGGTGCGACGACAACTGGGGCAACATCCGCCGCCTGCCGACGGCCGAGGAACGCAAGCGCCCGGGCGGTGCCGGCGTCTACTACCACTTCGATTACGTCGGCGGTCCGCGCTCCTACAAATGGCTCAACGTGACGCCGATCCCGAAGGTGTGGGAGCAAATGCACCTGGCCTGGGAATACGACGCCCGCAAAATGTGGATCGTCAACGTGGGCGACCTCAAACCGATGGAAGTGCCGATCGAATTCTTCCTGACCTACGCCTGGGATCCGAAAGCCTGGCCGGCCGAACGCTTGCCCGAGTATCTGCGGGCCTGGGCCGCGCGCGAGTTCGGCGCCGAATACGCCTCCGAAACCGCCGACATCGTCAGCCGCTACACCCAGTACAACGGCCGCCGCAAGCCGGAGCAGCTCGAACCGGCCATCTACAGCTACGCCAATTACAACGAGGCCGCGCGCGTGGTGGCCGACTACAACGCGCTGGCCGAACGCGCCATCGCCATGTCGGCGCGGCTGCCGGCTGAAAAACGCGACGCCTTTTTCGAGCTGGTGCTCCATCCGGTGCGCGCCTCGGCCACCGTCAACGAGCTGTATGCGATCACCTACCTGAATCGGCTGTACGCGCAGCAGGGCAGGGCGGCCACCAACGACATGGCCGCGCGCGTCAAGCAGCTGTTCGCGCTCGACGCCGAACTGAGTCGCCAGTACCACCAGGATATCGCCGGCGGCAAGTGGAACCACATGATGTCGCAGACGCATATCGGCTACACCAGCTGGGACCAGCCGAAGGTCAATGTGATGCCGGCCGTGCGCGAGATCAGCGTGCCGCAGGCCGCGTCGATGGCGGTGGCGGTCGAAGGCAGCGAGCAGGTGGCACAGGGCGGTGGCACCCTGTCGACGCCGTCTTTGAGCGTGTTCGCCCGCCAGTCTCGCTTCATCGAGCTGTTCAACCGCGGCCAGCAGCCGTACCAGTTCACGGTAAAGGCCGACCAGCCCTGGATCACCCTGAGCGAAGCGGCGGGCAGCGTCGGCCAGCAAAAGAAAATCACCATCGACGCGCACTGGGACCAGGTGCCGCTCGACGCGCCGCCCGCCCTGCTGACGATCACAGGGCCCGACCAGCAGCAGGTGAGCGTGCGGGTGCCGATCCAGAATCCCAACGCGCTGCGTCCGCAGAACGCGCATGGCCACGTCGAGACCGACGGGGTGGTGGCGATCGAGGCCGAGCACTTTTCAAAGGCGGTGGCGCCGGTCGGCCGCGCCTGGGTGCGCATTCCCGGGCACGGCCGCACCCTGTCCGGCATGAGCGCGGCGCCGGTGATCGGACCGCCGGCCGAGTACAAGGACGGCATGCGGCTCGAGTACCAGGTCAACCTGTTCAACGCCGGCAAGGTGCAGCTTGAAGTGACGCTGGCGCCGACCCTCAAGTTCCAGCCGGGCAGGGGCTTTCGCTACGCGGTGTCGTTCGACGACGAGCCGCTGCAGACCATCGACGTGCACGCCGATGCTTCGAACAAGTTCTGGGAAAAGATCGTCTCGAACGGCGCCGCCACCTCCGGTTCGACCCATCAGCTGCAAAAGCCCGGCCCGCACACACTCAAGTTCTGGGTGATCGATCCAGGTCTGGTGCTGCAAAAGCTGGTGATCAATACGGGCGGTCTCAAGCCGAGCTATCTGGGACCGCCGGAAAGCCCGCGTTTCAAATAGCATGCGTAGCGCCGCCCGGAAAAGTGAGCCGGCGGCGCCATCTAAGGCGCCAGTTCCAGGATGTTTTTGATCACGAGTGTGGCAAATTCAACTCAAAATGTTTGCGCTAAACTTTTAACTTTACATACCATTTTGTATATCGTACACTTTTCAATGATTGCGGTAACAAGGAGCTTGTTCACCGCAACGAGATACACCATTTCAGCCATGGTGGACGGCCTGGCTGGCCTGTGCGTCAGGGCAAAGCACTCATAAACTAGAAAACGAGACAAACATGAACACACCAACTTCACGCTTTTCCCTCCTGGCGGCCGGCGTCGCCGCGGCGATCTCCCTGGCCGCTTGCGGCGGCGGCGGCGGCGACGGCGACACCGACAGCGCCGGCACCACCCAGCTCCTCGGCGGATTGCGGGTGGCGCTGACCAACTCGCAGGCCTGCGGCTTCGATTCGATCAACCTCACCGTCAGCAAGGTGCGCGTGCATCAAAGCGCCACCGCCGCCGCCAGCGATAGCGGCTGGTCCGAGATCGTCCTGGCGCCGGCCCGCAAGATCAATCTGCTGGCCGTGTCGAACGGCGTGCGCGACGTGCTCGGCCAGGCCAGCCTGCCGGCCGGTCATTATTCGCAGATGCGCGTGGTGTTGTCGGCGAATACCGCGACCGGGCTTGAAAACAGCGTCAAGCCGACCGGCGGCACTGAAGTGCTGCTCGATACGGCCGCCGCCCCCGCCGACGGCATCAAGCTCGCCAGCGAGTTCGACGTCGCCAGCGGCGTCGCCGACGTCGTCATCGACGCCGACGCTTGCAAGTCGGTCATCGCCAAGGGCGCCGGCCAGTACGCGCTCAACCCATTCATGAAGGCCGGTCCGGCAACTTACAACGGCATCATCGGCAATATGAGCACCGGACTGTCGGGCAGCAAAGTGGTCGTCTCGGCGCAGCAAAACGGCGTCATCGTTCGATCCACCACGCCTGTCAGTAATATCTTCGTTCTCGACAATCTGGCCCCGGGCAACTACGACGTCGTCTTCACCGCCGACGGCAGGGGCGCCGCCGTGATCGGCGCCGTGCCGGTCGCCAGCACCTCGAGCGTCATCACGCTGAGCAACGCGACGACGCCGGTCGTACTGGCCACCAGTACCACGCGCAATATCGGCGGTGTCGTCACCCGCACGCCGGCGAACACCACCTCGCCGGCCTACGTCAGCGCCAAGCAAAGCATCATCAACGGGCCGACCGTGACGCTGAAGACCATGGCCACCGACCTCGCGGCGGGCGCCTATACGATCGCCAACCTGCCGATCCTCGCCCCGCAGTACATGCCTTACACGGCCACCCTGGCGCCGGTGTTCACTTCGCAACCGAGCGTGCTGCCGGGCGTGGCCAAGTACCTGGTCGAAGCAACGGCGGCCGGCTACACCACCAAGTCGATCGCCTCGGTCGACATCACGACGGCCAGCCAAACCACCGCGAATATCGCGCTGGTGCCTTGACCGTTGGCGCCTTGAGTTAGGCGATCGTCCGGGCGGCGCGCTGGCGCTGTCCGGCGCCGTCCACCCGCCTGGCGGCCGCTTGTGCCGGCTCGTTCCTTACCGAGCCTCGCCCTGGTGGCCTCCTCGCGAACCCGCGCCGCACGCATCGCCGGCGCGACTGTACTTTCCATTCCCCCGCAACTGAGCAGCCCCCCGGCTTGCCGATGTCGTTCGGCGCCTTCGCCGCGCGTGTCGCATCGCCGTATTCATACATCGAGGAGACGTTCATGAACAAACTGTGCACCTGGATGCGACGCGTGCTATCCCTGGTCCTTTTATGCGTCATGTCCGGCTGCGGCGGCGGAGCGAGCGATACCGGCGTCGCCACCGCCGCGCGCGCCGAGGCCAGGCCGATGGTCACCGCCGCGACCATCGCCAGCGAAGCCGCGCCGCTGCGCCACGCCATCTCGCCGAGCCAGCCGCTGTTCTACGTGCACGTCGACACCTGGAACCAGGCCGACGCGCAAAAAATCATCGACCTGGTGCCGGCCGACCTGCGGCCGTACACGGTATTCATGCTGAGCATGTCGGTCAGCCACGCGACGACGACCACCGATCAATGCGCCTGGAACCAGGTGGAATACGGCGTCGAACTGGCGCGTTCCTGGCTCAAGGTCGCGGCGGAAAACAGGGTGTGGGTGATGGTGCAGCCGTCAAGCGGCGGCTATAGCCAGTTTCCCGACTACGGCCCGAACGCCGACCTGGAAAACACCTTGTACGGCGAATTCTTCCGCGACTATCCCAACTTCCTCGGCTTTCATTACGCCGAACAGTTCTGGGGCTTCAACGAGCCGTGCACGTATTCCCTCGCATCGCGCTGGGAACATTGGTCGAACCTGCTCAAACTCACCAACAAGTATGGAGGCTATCTGGGCGTGAGCATCAACGGTCCCTACTATTCGGCGTCCAATTCGGCGCTGGCCATGGTCAAGAGCAATGCGCTGCTTGAAAGCGCGCTTAGGCAGTTCTCGAAGAACTTCATCATCGAAGAAAAATTCACGTCGAGTTACGGCACCCTCGACACCCAGTCGATGACCCTGGGGATGTACCTGTCCGGCTACGCCGGCAATCACGGGATCCGCACCGACCGCACCGGCTGGTACAGCGCCGATGGATCGGCCTATCCGATCCGCGCCGGCTCGCCGCACCTGATCGAGCATTTGACGATGACCGGCGAAACCGTGTTCGACGGGCCGGAGCTGATTTGGGTCGACACCATCAAGACCCTGAGCAACGGCACCACGGCCGACGGCTACACCACCCGCCGCTGGGAGTTCCAGCCCCAGTACAAGAATATGCACATGGATATCTATCGGAAAATCCTCGACGGCACGCTGCGTATTCTGAGCCGCAAAGAGGTGATCGACCGCACCAGGGTGGCCATCGTCAACGATGTGAGTTCGGGTACCACGCAGCAGAAATTCGCCTCGCCGGAAAAGCTCTTCCAGGGGCTCTACCTGATGGACGACGA
The DNA here is from genome assembly GCA_039927975.1 of Massilia sp. Taxonomy (GTDB): domain Bacteria; phylum Pseudomonadota; class Gammaproteobacteria; order Burkholderiales; family Burkholderiaceae_D; genus JBDSTZ01. The sequence goes on from JBDSTZ010000080.1 coordinate 11,991, forward strand.
CGGCACCTTCGTCAATCAGCGCAGCTGGTACAAGAAGACCGGCCGCTACCCGGCCATCCCCACGGTCTGGCAAATGACCGACGACCTGGCCAAGTCCCTGCCGCTGCAGATCAAGGCCTCGACATACGCGTCGCGCTGGCCGACCACCGCCGCCAAGGTCGATGAATTCAACGCCCTGTTCCCCGAGGAGTACACCGGCAACATCTACGCCGGCCGTGAAGAAAACACCTGGGTGACCTACAACCCTTATCGCGCGACCGCCGAGCGCAGCGCCAGCGGGAATATCCCGTTCAAGTACAACAGCTGCGCGTCGATGGATCTGACGTATGCACAATTTACCAGCGGCGTGATCAAGGAGTATCCGGACCACCTGGGCATCTACCTGACCAACTATGATCCCGACAACGCCGTCAAGACCAATACCATCGCCATCGCCGGCGCCAGTGCGGCGCCGACCTTCAGCTTCACCGATCGAGGCGAACATGCTCCCAGCAATGTGACCGGCAACTGGGCCAATGGCGTGTTCACCTTGACGGTCGCGCACAACGGACCGCTCGACATCACCGTCAACTGCGCCGGCGCCGCCACCAACCGCTTGAGCGCGTTCAAGGTGGCCACGCTTGAACCACCGGCGATTCCGCCGGTGTACGCGGGCACCCGCCAATACGAAGCGGAGCACTTCGACTATCAACGCATCGGCAGCCTGACCACCAATGGCGTGTCGGGAACGATCCGTAATTACCGGGGTCTGGGCTATCTGAATTTCGGCACCAATGCCGCCGCCAGGATGCGCAAGACGGTGAACGTGCCCACCGCCGGCGCGTATCGCCTGCTGACCAGATATGCCGTGACCGGCAGCGGCACCAGCGCGATCGACCTGTATGTCAACGGCGTGCGCGTGGCAACCCCGCAATTTGCCGCCACCGCGACACTGAGCGACTGGGCGCTCGATCAGCAAACCATCAGCCTGAACGCCGGCGCCAACACGATCGAGTTCAGGGCAACGGCGACCCGCTCGTCGGCAATCTACTTCGACAATGTCCAGCTGATCGCCCCACATGTCGCCGACCTGACCGCCAGTACCAGCGTGGCGCAAAGCGGTTTGACGGTCAACCGCTTCACGGGCCAGTTCAGTGGCACCGTATCGTTCACCAACACCACCAACGCGCCGGTCAACGGGCCGCTGCAATTCGCGCTGGTCGGCTTGACGCCGGGCGTCACGCTGCTCAACAGCAGCGGCGTGATCGATGGTTCGCCCTATATCAGCCTGGCCGCCACGTCCATCGCGCCCGGCGCCACTGTCAGCGCGACGACCAATTTCGCCAATCCATCCAAAGGCGCCATCGGCTATACGCCACGGCTCTATGGCACGACATTTTAAGAAAGCTGAACCCCATGTTACTCAAATCGATATTCACCCGCGCGCTGCTCGCGCTGGCAGTGGCCGGCGCCGCCGCTCCCGCCGTGGCCGGCCCGCTGTATCACGTCGCCATCGACACCCGTTCGCTCAGCGGCGACGCATATCTCGACCTGACTTTCACCGCCTTGAGCGGCGCGGCGCCGGCCACGGCGAGCGTGAGCAATTTTGTCGGCGTTGTCGGCGCCGATCGGCTGACCCAGGGAATGGTCGGCGGCGTCCTCGGTTCCACCGTCACATTCGGCAATCAGCAGACCTTCAATGAACTGCTGCAGCAAATAAGCCTGGGCAGTATCCTCAGCTTCGACCTGGCCTTCAGTGAAAGCAAGACCGGCGCTATCGGCACGGATTTTGGCGTGGCGCTGGTGAGCGCCGCGCTGGACGACTATCTCGCCGGGACCAGCGGCAGCTTCATCGTGATCGGTCTCCTGCCGGGCAAGCCGGACACCGTTTCGGTGTCACTCCCGTTTGCCACGGTAACGGCAATCGCCGCCGTGCCGGAGCCGGCCGGGGCGGCGCTGTTTGTCGGCGGCTTGCTGTTAATGGGGATCGTGTCGCGGCGTCGCGCCTCGGCCGAGGCGCTAGGC
>JBDSTZ010000081.1:0-8576 GCA_039927975.1 Massilia sp.
CGAAGGCTACAAGTACAAGACCACGCCGGAGGTGGTGTACATGCTATCGGACATCGTCAGCAAGAACGGCAACCTGCTGCTCAATGTGGTGCTGTACGCCGACGGCAGCCTGCCGCCCGAGCCGCGCAAGTTCCTCGACGAGATGGCGGCGTGGACGGCGGTCAATGGCGAGGCGATTTACGGCACCCGGCCCTGGAAGATTTTCGGCGAAGGTCCGACCAAGGCGGAGTCCGGCAACTTCAAGGAAAACACCCGCTACACCGCCAGCGACATCCGCTTCACCACCAAGGGCGATGCCCTGTACGCGATCACCTTGGGCGAGCCGAAAGGGCAGGTGCGCATCGCCTCGCTGGGTGCGCGCGGCAAACTTGAAACGCGGCCGGTCAAGTCGGTTTCGCTGGTGGGCGCCACCGCGCCGCTGCGCTGGACGCAGCAGGACGATGCACTGGTGATCGACTTGCCGGCTCAGCTGCCGTCGGCAATCTCGTCGAGCTTCAAGATCGGGTTCTGACGACGTTCGGAGAAGTCGTGAATTCGCGGGCTGGCCGGTTCGGCAGCCCGTCCGCCGGCACCGCGCTTACGGCCCGACGACGACTTTTTCGACGAAGTATTCGCTCTCGCCGAAGCACTGGCTCGGCACGCCCTTGTGCTGGGCGTAGCTCAATTGCACCCGCGTGCCCATCGCGCTCAGCAGGTCCTTGGCGACCTTGTCGTCGCGCACCGAAAAAGCGAAACGCTCGGGAATCGCGCCCGGCATGCTGCTGAGCAGAATCTCGCCTTCCCAGGTTTTGCAGATCCAACCCTTCTTGGAAAACTTCTGCAGATAGCCGGCCCGCTCGCCTTCCGAATACGACCAGCTCAGGGTAAACCAGACGTACACCGCAAAGCCGAGCAGGACTGCGGCGATCACGGCGACCAGGATAAGGCTCAGGCGTTTTGGGGTGGTCATGTCAACTTTGTATGGTGGCGTAGTGAAGGGGAGGGCGCGGCGCGCCCCATTCTGCCACGCCGCACAAAATAGTCAAACAGATAAGTTGCCGCCCACCGCGATCAGGCGTTGACGCCGTACGAGCGCGCCAGCGGTCCGAGTCCGCCCTTGAAACCCTGGCCGACGGCGCGGAATTTCCATTCGCCGCCAGCGCGGTACAGTTCGCCGAAAATCATGGCGGTCTCGGTCGAGCCGTCTTCCGACAGGTCGTAGCGGGCGATCTCGCGCTCGCCGTCGGCGTTCATGCAGCGAATGAAGGCGCGTCCGACCATGCCGAAATTCTGGCGCCGCTGTTCGGCCTCGTGGATGGTGACGCTCACCGCGATGCGGTCGATTTCGGCCGGCACGCGGTCGAGGTCAACGACCAGGCGCTCGTCGTCGCCTTCGCCCTGGCCGGTCTGGTTGTCGCCGGTGTGCAGGACCGAGCCGTCGGTCGATTTGAGGTTGTTGTAGAAGATGAAGTCGCTGTCGGCGCGCACCTTGCCGTCGCCCTTGAGCAGGAAGGCGCTGCCGTCCAGGTCGAAGGTGGCGCCGTCGGTGGCGCGCGGATCCCAGCCGAGGCCGACGATGATTTTCTTGAGGCCCGGCGATTCCTTGCTCAGGTTGACGTTGCCGCCTTTTTGCAGACTGATTGCCATGGTGTGCTCCCGGTAGTGGCTGATGGTTGATGGTCAATATGGTAATGGATGTTCGGCGATGTCTGCTTAATGACTGCTTAATACTTGCCTGCCAGCGGCCCGGTCGCGGCCTGGTGGCGGCTGGCGGCCGACCGGCACGGCAGGTTTTTCCCGCGCGCTCACACCGGCGGATAGACCACCCGATCCGAACCGTCGCCGTCGCCATGCCCGGGATGGCGCCGCTTGTAGCGCACCGAGGACCACAGCGACACCAGGATGAAGGCGACCCCGGACAGGCCGGTGAACCATTCGGGAATTTCGTATTCGACGCTGGCGAACATGATCAGCGCCAGGATGCCGATGGCATAGTGGGCGCCGTGTTCGAGGTAGACGAATTCTTCCAGCGTGCCCTTGTGGACCAGGAATACGGTGAGCGAGCGCACAAACATGGCGCCGATGGCCAGCCCCAGCATGATGATGACGACGTCGTTGGTGATGGCGAAGGCGCCGATCACGCCGTCGAAACTGAAGGACGCGTCGAGCACTTCGAGGTACAGGAAGCCGCCGATGCTGCCTTGCGAGATCATCTTGCCGATCGCCGGGTCGTGTTCCTCCTCCTCGAGCAGGCCGCTGATCCAATCGACGCCGACGTACACGACCACGCCCAACACCCCGGCGATGAGCACGGCCAGCTTGCGGCCCTCGGGCACCAGGGTCATGCTGGCGAACACGGCGCCGAGCGCCAGCAGCACCGCCAGGCCCTCGGTGCCGTACTGGCCCACCTTCGCTTCGATCCAGCCGAGCCAGTGAAGTTCCTTCTCGTCGTCAAACAGGAAGTTGAGGAAGACCAGCAGCAGGAAGGCGCCGCCGAAGGCCGCCACTTCGGCGTGATGGCTGATCAGGTTGCGCGAATACTCGTCGGGATGCTCGATGGCCATGGTCCAGACGTCGAACAGGCCCAGGCCGGTGGCGGCCGACACGATCACCAGCGGGAACAGCAGGCGCATGCCGAACACCGCCACCAGGATGCCGACGGTGAGAAAGAGCTTGCGCCAGAATTCGTTCCAGTGGCGCAGCACGGAGGCGTTGACGACTGCGTTGTCGAACGACAGCGACACTTCAAGCACGCCGAGCACGGCGGTGATCCACAGCGCCTGCAGCAGGCCGGCGCTGCCGCCGTGGTTGAAGCCCCACCAGCCGGCCAGGATCATCAGGACGACGGTGACGCCGAAGGATAGGGTGAAATGTCGCATGCTGTCCTTTCATTTAAATAGAACGGTAAAACGGCGCGGGCAGGCAAGGCTGGCCGGCGCGCGTCGGCGAAATGCCATATTGCCATCAATAGTAACCGGTCTTGGGGCCGGCAAGGCGCAGCGCAGGGGTCGCGGCGGGCGGCCGCTTCTGCGATAATCCGGGACCACATTTGTGTAATGGACAATCCATGGACTTCGCGTACCTGCTGTGCCCCTTGCTGACCTGGCTGGTGGTTGGCCCCATCAAGTTTCTCATCAATAGCGCGCGCCAGCGGCGCTGGGCCCTCAACCTGGTCGGCAACGGCGGTTTTCCGAGCAACCACAGCGCGGTGGTGACCAGCATGGCGACCCTGATCGCCTTGCGCGAAGGGATGAGCGAGCCGGCCTTCGGCGTGGCGGTCACCTTGGCCTTCATCGTCATGATCGACGCCAACAGCCTGCGCCAGCACGTCGGCCGCCAGGCCGCCGCGATCAACCGCCTCAGTGGCGCGGCCAACGCGGCCAATGCGACAAATGCGGCCAATGCGGCCACCCAGCCGGTGCGCCTGCGCGAGCGGATGGGCCATACCGTGGTCGAGATCTGCGGCGGCATCGCCACCGGCGTGGGCATGGGTTTCCTGATAGACCTCCTCTCGCGCCACTGGTAAATACAGGCATTCACCGGCGCGGGCTTATCGATCGATTTTCACTCGCGCCATTTGTAAATACAGCCGCGCTGGCCGTCCGGCCGGTGCACATTGAAATGCATTTCATCGCCCCAGGATGCATTTCGTCCCATCATTTCCGCAACCCGTAGTTCTCCAATTGACGCGCTGCGGCCGCTCCCGGATACTGTGGCGATAATTAAAATCAACCTTGTTGTTTGTTCAATATCTAGCACAAGATGCCACCCCGGAGAACCACATGCTGCGCAAAACCTTTCTCGCCCTCGCCATTGCCTCGGCGCTCGTCGCTTGTCAAAAAGCCAAGGAGCCCGTCAAGGACGACAAGGCGGTCCAGCTGATCGTGGCGCCGGAAGACTTGCTGACCGTGCAGACCAACGCCTTGAGTTCCGGCCCGGTCATCACCGGCTCGGTGCAGCCCGAGCGCAAGGCCGATCTGCGCGCCGAGGTGTCGGCGGTGGTGGTGCAGGTGCTCAAGGAAAACGGCGACGCTGTCAAGCGCGGCGACGTGCTGGTGCGGCTCGATGAAACCTCGATCCGCGACAGCGTCAATTCGGCCGAGGAGGCCGCGCGCGCCGCCACCCAGTCCCTGGAACAGTCCGAGCGCACGCTGACGCGCCTGAAAACCCTGCGCGCCTCGGGCATGACCTCGGCCCAGGCGCTCGACGAGGCCGAAGGCCGGCGCAACAATGCGCAAAGCGATGTGTCGGCCGCCAGGACGCGCGCGGTGCAGGCGCGCCAGCAACTCCAGCGCACCCTGGTGCGCGCGCCCTTCGACGGCCTGGTCAGCGACCGCAAGGTGTCGGCCGGCGACACCGCCGCCATCGGCAAGGAAATGCTCAAGGTGATCGACCCGACCAGCATGCGCTTCGAAGGCCGCGTGTCGGCCGACAAGATCGCCGTCGTCAAGGTCGGCCAGGCGGTCAGCTTCCGTGTCAACGGTTACGGCAACCAGGAATTCAAGGGCACCATCAAGCGGGTCGATCCGTCGGCCAACGACGTCACCCGCCAGGTCGAGGTGCTGGTCGGCTTCGCGCCCGGTTCGGCGCAGCCGAAGGTCTCCGGCCTGTATGGCGAAGGGACGATCGCCGCCGACACCGTGGCGGCCCTGATGCTGCCCGAGAGCGCGCTGGTGAAAGCGGGCGACCATGCCTACACGTGGCGGGTCAACGGCAACAGCCTGTCCAAGGTCAACCTCGCGCTCGGCCAGCGCGACGCCCGCAGCGGCAACTATGAAGTGCTCAAAGGCCTGGCCGCCGGCGACACTGTCATGCGCAATCCGACCTCGAGCCTGAAGGATGGCCAGCCGGTGCAGTTGTCTGGCGCCAAGGTGGCCAGCGCTGCCGCCAGTACGCCAGCGCAAGGAAAATAAGCCATGTTCCTTTCAGAATTCAGTATCAAGAAGCCGATCAGCACCATCGTGCTGATCATCGCCCTGATGGCGCTGGGCCTCATGGCGATCAAGAAGCTGCGGGTGAACCAGAGTCCCGACGTCGAGATTCCGGTAGTGGTGGTCAGCATTCCGTATCCGGGCGCATCGCCGGAGACGGTCGAACGCGAGATCGTCAACCGGCTCGAGAAATCGCTGCAAAGCATTTCCGGCGTGAAGAACATGTACGTCAGCGCCAACGAAGGCAATGCCAACTTCCAGCTCGAATTCGACTTCAAGAAGAACCTGATCGAAGCCAGCGACGATGTGCGCAACGCCATCGCCGGCGTGCGCTACAAGCTGCCGACCGAGATGCGCGAGCCGATCCTGCAGCGCATCGATCCGTCGGCCCAGCCGATCATGAACCTGGCGTTGTCGTCGTCCTCGCAGACCCACTCGGAAATCTCGCGGCTGGCCGAGGACGTGCTGGCCGACCGCCTGCGCGGCATCGACGGGGTGTCCAACGTCAACGTCAGCGGCGCCTTGCGGCGCGAGCTGTCGGTGCTGCTGCGCGCCGAGAAGCTGCGTGAATACAATGTGTCGATCGGCGAGGTGGTGACCGCGCTGCGCACCCAGAACACCAATGCGCCGGTCGGCAAGCTGCAAGGCTCGCTCGACGAGAAAAGCATCCGGCTGGTCGGGCGGATCGAGTCGCCGGCCGAGTTCCAGGGCATTGTCATCAAGCGCCGCGGCGAGGAAGTGGTGCGCCTGGCGCAAGTGGCGGAAATTCGCGACGGTTTCGCCGACGTCAACAGCCTGTCTTCGCGCAGCGGCAAGCCGAACGTGGGCATCTTTGTGACCCGTTCGCGCGAGGCCAGCACGGTCAGCGTGGCCAAGCAGGTGCGCGAGATGGTCGAGCAGGTGAACAAGGAATACAAGACCGAGCACCCGGGCACCAAGCTCGAGATCGTGCGCGACGGCGGCGACGAGTCGCAGCGCAGCCTCAACAACGTGATCGAATCGCTGGTGCTGGGCGCCATGCTGACCATTTTCGTAGTGTACGCCTTCCTCAACTCGTGGCGCTCGACCCTGATCACCGCGCTGTCGCTGCCGACCTCGGTGATCGCCGCCTTCATCGCGGTGTGGCTGTGCGGCTTCACGCTCAACTTCATGACCTTGCTCGGGCTGTCGCTGGCGATCGGCGTGTTGATCGACGACGCCATCGTGGTGCGTGAAAACATCGTGCGCCACATGCAGCGCGGCTCGGACCGCCGCACGGCGGCGCTCGAAGGCACCGCTGAAATCGGCATGGCGGTCGCCTCGACGACCTTCTCGATTATCGCCGTGTTCATTCCGGTCGCCTTCATGCCGGGCGTGTCGGGCGAGTGGTTCCGGCCGTTCGCGCTGACCGTCACCTGCTCGGTGCTGGTGTCGCTGGCCATTTCGTTCACCCTCGACCCGATGCTGTCGGCCTACTGGGGCGACCCGGCCGACCATCACACGGCGCCCAAGCGCGGCATCAGCAAGGTGCTGGCCCGCTTCAACGACTGGTTCGACCACCAGGCCGACCGCTACGGCAACGTGATCGCCTGGGCGCTGCACCATCGCAAGTGGATGGCCGTGATCGCCCTGGGCAGCCTGGTTGGCGCGCTGGCCCTGCACGTCAAGTTCGGCGGATCGAGCTTCCTGCCGGCGGCCGATTCCGGCAACCTGATGATCACCGTGCGCACGCCGGCCTCGTCGTCGGTCGAATACGCTCGGCTCAAGATTGAAAAAGCGGCCGAAGTGGCGCGCAGCTTGCCCGAAACCAAGGACACCAACAGCAACATCAGCGCCAGCGGCGGACGCGTGTATGTCGATATCGGCAAGCGCGCGACGCGCAAGCGCAGCGCCAAGGAAATCGCGGTCGAGCTGCGCGCCAAGATCGCCCAGCTGGTCGGCGCCGAATACGTCGTCATGGACGACCTGAACAACGGCGCCCGCAAGCCGGTCCAGGTCGACTTCACCGGCCCCGACTCGCGCAAGCTGATTGAAATTACCAACGCCTACATGGCCAAGCTGCGCGACGTGCCCGGCGCGGTCGACGTCGGCCTGTCGGAGCAGGATCCGAAGGACGAGCTGCAGATCGAACTCAATCGCGGGCTGGCCAATTCGATGGGCATTTCGGTCAACGACGCGGCGCAGGCGCTGCGCGTGGCGTTCGCCGGGGTCGAGGTGGGCGACTGGGTCGATCCGACCGGCGAGACGCGCGATGTGGCGGTGCGCCTGCATCCGGACGACCGGGTCAACGCCAGCAACATCGAGCGCCTGCCGATCGCGGTGGCCGGCTCGAGCCAGATGGTGCCGCTCGACCAGATCGCCAAGATCACCATGGGCAAGGGACCGTCGGGCATCCAGCACAAGAACGGCAAGCGGACCATCAGCGTGTCGGCCAACGCCCAGGGCCGCTCGAACGGCGAGGTGAGCGATGCCGCCCTGAAGCTGGCCAAGTCCTTCGATTTCCCGCCTGGCTATGGCCTCGAACTGGGCGGCGCCGGCCAGGACCAGAAGGAGCTGTTCACCGAGATGACCATCGCGCTGTTCTCGGGCATCGCCCTGATGTACCTGATCCTGGTGATGCAGTTCGGTTCGTTCACCGCGCCGGGCGGGGTGATGCTGTCGCTGCCGTTGTCGCTGATCGGCGTGGTGCTGGCGCTGATGGTGACCAACAATACGCTTAACCTCATGAGCTTCATCGGCATCATCATGCTGATGGGCCTGGTGGCCAAGAATGCGATTCTGCTGCTCGATGCGGCGCGCAAATTTGAGAAGGAAGGCATGGACCGCGAGGCCGCCTTGATGGAAGCGGGACGCATGCGCTTGCGGCCGATCCTGATGACGACCTTCGCCCTGATCGCCGGCATGTTTCCGGTGGCGCTGGGCCTGGGCGAGGGCGGTGAATTCTACCGGCCGCTGGCGGTGTCTATCATCGGCGGCACCATCACCTCGACCATCCTGACCCTGCTGGTGGTGCCGACCTTCTACGACAGCATTGAAATCGCGCGTGACCGGATGGTGGCCAAGTATCGTCGACGCACGCTGCGCTACAACGCATTCTTTGCCTTTGTGAGTACGTTTATTGAGGCGATCTTGACGCTGGTTTTCGTCAGGATGGTGGTCCGCAGCGTGATATGGCTTGGGCGTAAGGTATTCGGACGCGGCAAGGTTCGCGCGCCCGGCGCTGTCTAGCACGTCCATGGCGACAAGAGGCAGCATACTGGCCTTTCCTTGTCGATCTTAGGCTTGCCGGCTTGCTGTGCCGGCTTGCTGTGACGCCAAGCAAATCGAAGGGCCTGCGTGAGCGGGCCCATTTTTTTGATGCGCGCTTAAACGACCTGCACCGCAGGTCGTTTGTACTTCAGGGAGGTGGAGCCTTACCTAAAGCAGGCGACCGCGGCCATCCTGGTTTAGCGACCGGTACCAGATGTGCTTGACCCCGAGGTGCCCGAACCCGAAGTGCCCGAGCCGGAAGTGCCCGACGAACCGGACGTTCCCGAACCGGAGGTCCCCGAACCGGAACTGCCCGAGCCAGACGTGCCGGACGTACCCGATGATCCCGAACCGGAGCTGCCCGATCCGGACATGCCCGAAGCCCCCGAACCGGAGCTGCCCGAACCCGAGGTGCCCGAGCTACCGCTGCCGGTGCTG
>JBDSTZ010000082.1:0-1722 GCA_039927975.1 Massilia sp.
CGCAGCGCCAGTGCCTGCGGCGCCAGCAGCGCGCAGTGAGACGGCACGCTCACGGCCAGCGGCTCCGCGCGGGTGGCGCCGGCTGCCCGCGCCAGTTCACCGACCCGCCGCATGGCGCCCTCCTCCCCGGAGATCACCAGTTGGCGGGGCGCGTTCAAGTTGGCCAGGTAGACCGGCGCATCCGACGTGTGCACCCGCGCGATCAGCGATTCCAGGGTGGGCTGGTCGAGGCCCGTGATCGCGCTCATGCCGTAGCCGCGCGGATAGCCCTGCTCCATCAGGGTCGCGCGGCGCGCCACCAGCGCCACAGCGTCCGGATAGGCCAGCACGCCGGCTGTGACGGCGGCCGGATAGGCGCCGACCGACAGGCCGGCCACCATGTCCGCAAGCGTGCCCTGCGCCGCCAGCACGCGCGCCATCGCCACCCCGGCCGCCAGCAAGCAAAGCTGCGCGATCCCCGGCTGCTGGCCCTGGCCGCCGAATGCCGCATGTACGGGCAGCGGGTCCGCACCACTCCCGCGCCCATCCACTGACCGCCCGCCATCCAAAGCACGGGCCACAAACCAAGGGGGCAGATCCGACATTCGGAAAAATGACCGAATGTAACACCTGCCCCAAGTCTTTGAATTCGGAAAAATGTCCGAATGTCGGAACTCGTATATTGAGATTACCAACTCGCCGATCAATAATGATGAAGGTGATGCGGCCGGCCGGGGTGACATTGATCGGAACTAGTGCGTTTGAGCACGCGGGTCAGATAGATGCCCCCGTCCGTTTTCATTTTGTAAGTCCGAACGGTATCTTGGGCCATCGCTTTCGCGTAAGCCCGCATACGAGAAAGGTTAAAAATGGAAGCGACGCAGCCGGTGGTTGGTATAGATGTAAGCAAGCTGAAACTGGATATCGCCTTGCTGTGCAACGGGAAGGTGAAGTCGAAGGTGCTCGACAATTCGCCTGCTGGCCACCGCGACTTGTTGGAGTGGCTGGCCAAGTCGAAGGCCGACATGGCGACGATGCATATCTGCATGGAAGCGACCGGCGTGTATTACGAGGCGTTGGCGCTGGCCTTGCACGAAGCGGGGCTCAAGGTCAGCGTGGTCAATCCCTCCTGCATCAAAGGGTTTGGCCGCAGTGAGAACATTCGTAATAAAAATGACGCCATTGACGCCGGCTTGATAGCCCGTTATTGCGCTGCCATGCGTCCCGAATTGTGGACGCCGCCGCCACTCGAGCAGCGCCAGTTGCGCGCCTGGTCGACGCGCGTGCTGGCGCTCAAGGACATCCGCCAGCAGGAGGAGAACCGGATGGAGGCGCATATGGTAAGCGGCATGGAGGACGTGGCGGCGCACGTCACCACGCACGTGAAATGGCTCAACGACGAAATCAAAAAGCTCGAGAAAGAAATCGACGACCATATCGATCGCCACCCTGGTCTCAAGCATGACGCCCAGCTCATCGGCAGCATTCCTGGCATTGGCGCCACCACGGTAGCCCGGATACTCGGGCAACTGGGCGACATTCGCCGCTTCAAGAATGCAAAGGCGCTTGCCGCGTTTCTCGGCGTGACACCGAGGCACAACACCTCAGGCACGTCACTCAAGGGCCGGGCGGTGATCTGTCGCGCCGGGAGCACATCGCTACGCGCCGCGCTTTTTATGCCGAGCATGGTGGCGCGACGCCACAACCCGATACTCAATAAATTTGCAGAACGACTGCTGGCAA
>JBDSTZ010000083.1:0-11317 GCA_039927975.1 Massilia sp.
AGGGTCGACTTGCCGGCCCCGTTTTCGCCGATCAGGGCCATCACTTCGCCGGCGCGGATGGTCAGCCCGACGTCGTTCAGGGCGATCACGCCGGCGAAACGCTTGCAGATCCCGGTCAGTTTCAGCACCGGAGCGCCGTTCGGCGCCGCGGCCGGCGAGGCCACCGCGTGCAGGGGAGAAGTTGGCGCTTGATTCATACAGGCTTCACAAACATATTGTTATTAAATGAAAAAACCGTTTCACAGAAATGCATGTGAAGCCGGTCTCCAGGTTGTGTTCAAGTTGACTTAAGAACCGTCTTCGCGGGAAGGCGGTTTTCAAGTTCACTTCAAATCCATCGTGCGCGCTCAGGGACCCTCTAGCCTCAGCACATTCGTCGTTCCCGCGAAGGCGGGAACCCATATCACCGCAGTGCTAAAGTGGTATGGATTCCCGCCTGTGCGGGAATGACGCTTGATGTCACGGCCTTCCAGCCAGGGGCATCAGAAAATCTTCGAGAACTTGTCCACGTTATCTTTGTTATACGTGAACGGCGCACCCAGCGCGGCTTCGCCGTTCGCATCGATCGCGATGGTGCCCATGCGGCCGACCGAAACTTTGCCACCCGCCTCGGTACCCGGCGTCTTCTTCACGAACTCGTTGGCCGCAAACGTCGCCGCATACCCGAGATCGATTGGATTCCAGATCGCGAATTCACGCACCGCGCCGCTCTTGACGTGGCCAGCCATCTCCGATGGCAAACCGAGCCCGGTGACAAACACCTTGCCAACCATCTTCTCGTCGACCACGGCCTTGCTGGCCGCCACGATACCAACGGTGGTCGGCGCAATGATCGCCTTCAGGTTCGGATTGGCGCGCAGCAGGCCGATCGCTTCACGGTAGCTCTTGTCCGACTGGTCGTCGCCATACACCGTGGCCACCAGCTTGATCTTCGAGAATTCCGGCTTTTCCAGCACCGACTTCATCACGCCGATCCAGATGTTCTGGTTGGTCGCCTGAGCCGAAGCCGACAGGATCGCCACTTCGCCGGCGCCGCCGATGGCATCCGACGCCATCTGGATCTGCTTCAAACCGATCAGATCGGCATTCGACGGATTCAATTGCATCAAACGGCCTTCCTTGGCCAGGCCGCTGTCGAACGACAGTACCTTGATACCGCGCTGCATCGCCTTCTTGGTGATCGGCACCAGTGCATTCGGATCATTGGCCGAAATGACGATCGCGTCGACCTTCTGGCTAATCAGCGAATTGATGATCTCGATCTGGCCTTCCGCGCTTGGCGTGGTGGGACCGGTGTAGATAATCTCGACGTTGCCGATTTCCTTGGCCGCTTCTTCCGCGCCGTTGTGGGCCGCGTCGAAAAAGCCGTTGCCGAGGTTTTTCACAACCATCGCGATTTTGACTTTTTCATTCTTTTTTTCGCAACCAGCCAGGCCGCCGATCAGGCTGACGGTCAGAAGCGCGATCAGTATTTTTTTAATTCTCAATGCGATGTCTCCGATTGGAAGAGGCCTGCCGACTGGATGTCGAAAGCCGGGTTGAAATGGGTTGAACTGTCTTGCGGCGGTACCGCTTCCGGCGCCACCGTGATCACTTTGACGCCCGATTGCTCAAGCAGCTGCACTGCGCTGTCGGTCGCATTGGTGTCGGTGATCACGCATGATACGCGGTTCAGTCCGCACAAAATCAGCCCGGCTTTCTTGGCGAACTTGGAGCTGTCGGCCAGCACGATCAATTCCTCGGTCTGGCTGATCAGGCGCTTCTCGGCCTGGATCAGCAGCGGATCGGCTTCCATCAAGCCCAGCAGCGACAGGCCGTACACGCTCATGAACATCTTGGCCGCGTAGTGGTGCTGCGTGATGTCGTTGTCGAACGGGCTCAGGATCACGTTCTGCTCGCGGTAGACCTTGCCGCCCGGCAGAATGATCTCGTTCTCGCTCGACACCAGCAGGCGTTCGGCCATCAGGAAGGAGTTGGTGAGGATCTTGAGTTGCTTGTCGACCAGGAACTCGGCCATCATGAAGGTCGTCGTGCCGCCATTGATGATGATCGTTTCGCCATCCACGCACAGCGAAGCGGCGTGGCGCGCGATGGCGCGCTTGCGTTCGGCGAAGCATTGGATATTGTTTTGAAAGGTTTCGCTGGACAGCGCGAAGGAACGTTTTTTCTGCAGCAGGTTTTCAGCGCCGCCCCGTGTGCGGGTGAGAAGATTGCGGGCGGCTAGCCAACTGATGTCGCGCCGAACCGTAGCGGGGGATGCACTGAGCCATTCGACGAGTTGCTGGACTGTCGCCACGTTGTGTTCGGCGAGCAATTTCAGCAAACGTTTGCGACGTTTGTGATTTACCATATCTATCTCCGTGTGCCGTCTGTGTGTTCTTGCGGCTTGCATAGGCCGATTCAGGGTGGATCGCCTTGTCGAGCTAAAGACTAATCATTCTCCTGCACAGCGTCAATCAGATAGTGATCAAGCTGTTGATTATTTCCTGCGCGCGCAACACTAAGGTGCGCGTTTCGCTCAACCGGATGATTATTCAGTCCTCGGTCACCATCTTGATTATTTCTGTGTTGACAGTGATTGCGCCGTGGATTCTACTTGTTGCGTTTGCCGCGCCGCGTGCAGTTTGTCGCGGACACTGATCGAAGTAGTGCGCAATTTGCATGGTTGTAGTGCGCCTTGCACCACGAGCGCTTTGATCAAGGCTCAAAGATTTCACATTCAAACTCGGAGACTGTATGACCGCATCGACTCAAACTTCCAAAGAACCGATCAAATCGCTATGGGATGACGCCTACGCCGCCACCCTGAGCGAGCCGGAACTGCTGCTGTATCGTTCCAACCTGCTCGGTTCCGACCTGCGCATCACCAACTTCGGCGGCGGCAACACGTCGGCCAAGGTGATGATGGCCGATCCCCTCGACGGCCAGCAAGTCGAAGTGCTGTGGGTAAAAGGCTCGGGCGGCGACCTGGGTTCCATCAAGCTGGACGGCTTCTCGACGCTCTACATGAGCAAGCTGCAAGCCCTCAAGGGCCGCTATCGCGGTCTGGCGCTGGAAGACGAAATGGTCGCCTACCTGCCGCATTGCACCTTCAACCTGAACCCGCGCGCCGCCAGTATCGACACCCCGCTGCACGCCTACATCGACCGCAAGCACGTCGACCACATGCACCCGGACGCTTGCATCGCGATCGCCGCCTGCAAGAACAGCCGCGCGCTGACCGAAAAGATTTTTGAAGGCGAACTGGGCTGGTTGCCATGGCAGCGTCCAGGCTACGACCTCGGCCTGAAACTGGAAGAAGTGTCGAAAGCCAATCCTGCACTCAAGGGCATCATCCTCGAAGGTCACGGCCTGTTCACCTGGGGCGACACCGCCAAGTCCTGCTACGAAGTCACGCTGGCCATCATCAAGCGCTCGGAAGAGTGGATCGCCGCCAACAGCAAGCAGCCATCGTTCGGTGGCGTCAAGCACACCGCGCTGCCGGCCGCCGACCGCGCCGCCTTCGCCGCCAAGCTGATGCCTCTGCTGCGCGGCAAGATCAGCAAGGACGAGTACAAACTGGGCGACTTCAACGACAGCGACGTCGTGCTCGAATTCGTCAACAGCAACGACCTCGACGCCCTGGCCGCGCTCGGCACTTCCTGCCCCGACCACTTCCTGCGCACCAAGATCCGTCCTTTCGTGGTCGCCTTCGACCCGGCCAACCCTGACTTCGACAGCGTTGTCGCCGGTCTCGACGAGGCCCTGGCCGCTTACCGCGCCGAGTACGTCGCCTACCACGCACGCTGCAAGAACGACAAGAGCCCGGCCGTCCGCGACGCCAACCCGATCATCTACCTGATCCCTGGCGTGGGCATGCTCTCCTTCGCCAAGGACAAGGCCACCGCGCGTATCGCCGGCGAGTTCTACGTCAACGCCATCAACGTGATGCGCGGCGCCAACGGCGTCGACACCTACGTCGGCCTGCCGGAACAGGAAGCCTTCGACATCGAATACTGGCTGCTCGAAGAAGCCAAGCTGCAGCGCATGCCAAAACCGAAATCGCTGGCCGGCCGCATCGCGCTGGTGACCGGCGGCGCCGGTGGCATCGGCCAGGCCGTGGCCCGTCAACTGCTGCAGGAAGGCGCTTGCGTCATGCTGACCGATATCGACCAGGAAGCCCTCGACAGCGCCTACAACGGCCTGGTGAAGGTCGCCGGCAAGGACGCCCTGTCGACCGTGCGCGCCAACATCACCAGCGAAGCGGACGTCGAGTCCATCCTGGCTGACACCGCCCTGCGTTTCGGCGGCGTCGACCTGTTGATCTCGAACGCCGGCATCGCCTCCTCGGCGCCGCTGGAAGACACCACGCTGGAAATCTGGCAGCGTAACCAGGACATCCTGGTCACCGGCTACTTCCTGGTCTCGCGCGCTGCCTTCCGCATCATGAAGCAGCAGGACCTGGGCGGCTCGATGGTCTTCGTGGCCAGCAAAAACGGCCTGGTCGCATCGGCCGGCGCATCGGCTTACTGCACCGCCAAGGCTGCCGAAATCCACCTGGCACGCTGCATCGCCCTCGAAGGCGCCAACCACGGCATCCGCGTCAACGTCGTCAACCCGGACGCAGTCATCCGCGGTTCGCGCATCTGGGACGGCAAGTGGAAGGAAGAGCGCGCCCAATCGAACAAGATCGAATCGGACGACGTCGAAGAGTTCTACCGCAAGCGCAGCATGCTCAAACTGAGCGTTCTGCCGGAAGACATCGCCGAAGCCGTGTACTTCCTGGCCAGCGACAAGTCGGCCAAGAGCACCGGTAACATCATCAACGTCGATGCCGGCAACGCTGCCGCCTTCACGCGCTGATCGATCGCTGAGCGTCACAACACATAGCAGTCAGTAGTACGACATGGCAGCGGGCGCGCAAGCGTCACGCTGCCAATTCACAGGAGACCCATCATGAGCAAACCCATCGACGCCGGCCAGATCGCCGAACATAACGCCAAGGCCAAGGCCAACCTCGACGCCGACTACGCCGCCCTCGGCGGCATGCTGTCGCGCCGCGGCATCGACATCGAAAAACTGACCGCGCTGGCGCAGACCTTCGCCGTCGCCCTGCCAAGCTGGGGCCTCGGCACCGGCGGCACCCGCTTCGCCCGCTTCCCCGGCACCGGCGAGCCGCGCAACGTATTCGAAAAGCTGGACGACTGCGCCGTGGTGCACCAGCTGACCAACGCCACCCCGACCGTCTCGCTGCACTTCCCATGGGATAAGCCGACGGATGTGAAGGAACTGCGCGAATTCGCCAGCGCCCGCAACCTCGGTTTCGACACCGTCAACTCGAACACCTTCCAGGACCAGGTCGGCCAGGCCCACACCTACAAGTACGGCAGCCTGACCGCGCAAAGCGCCGAAGCGCGTGCCCAAGCGGTGGCCCACAACGTCGAATGCATCGAACTGGGCAAGGCGCTCGGCTCGAAAGCGCTGACCGTGTGGGTTGGCGACGGCGCCAACTTCCCCGGCCAGAACAACCTGCGCGCGACTCTCGAGCGCTACCTCGACAGCATGAAGGGCATCTACAAAGAGCTGCCTGAAGACTGGAACGTCTACATCGAGCACAAGCTGTTCGAGCCGGCCTTCTACGCCACGACCATCGCCGACTGGGGCACCAGCTTCGCCTGCGCCCAGACCCTGGGACCGAAGGCCAAGTGCCTGATCGACTTGGGCCACCACGCGCCGAACACCAACATCGAAATGATCGTCGCTCGCCTGGCCCAGTTCGGTAAACTCGGCGGCTTCCACTTCAACGACAGCACGTACGGCGACGACGACCTCGATTCGGGTTCGATCAATCCGTTCCAGCTGTTCCTGGTCTTCAACGAGCTGGCCGACGTCGCCGAGCGCGATGGCGCCGACTTCAAGCCTTCGTACATGCTCGACCAGTCGCACAACGTGACCGATCCGATCGAAAGCCTGATGAACAGCGCCGTCGAAGTGCAGCGCGCCTTCATCCAGTCGGCCCTGGTCGACCGCGCCGCGCTGGCCCAGTACCAGCGCGAAAACGACGTGCTGCAATCGGCCGCTTCGCTCAAGCACGCCTACCGCACCGACGTCAGCGCGATCCTCGCGATGGCCCGCGTGCGCGCCGGCGCCGCCGCCGATCCGGTTGCCGCCTACCGTTCGACCGGCTACCGCGCCAAGGCTGGCGTGGCACGTCCGCCGAAGGCCGGCGCCAGCAGCAGCGGCATCGTCTGATCGACCGAAGACACGTTTAGCATCAAGCAGTATCACGGCGCCGCCAGGCGCCGGGCACGCGCCGGCCAGCCTCGCTGAACCGGCGCGTGTGCACATTGAAACACCGATGGAGTAAATACATGGCTATGCGCAGTCAGCGCCTGTTTCGCGTCGCGTCGTCCTCGATGACCGTCACACCATCCTCCTTTCCCGGCGCCCGCGCCGATGTCACCTGCGGCGCGCGCCATATTCGAATTCATCGTCACAATCGTGGTCTAACCCGGACCAGCACCATCGTTTCGTCCGAGACCGGAACGATCGCAGCACGCCCGCCCGGCAGCGCCGGCGGGCTCCATCCGATCGGAGAAAAAATACAATGACCGCATCCATTTTGCCGCGCAGCTTCGCAGTCGATACCGCGCTTGCCGTCGCGCTCTCGCTGTGCGCCTCGGCCGCCATCGCGGCCACCTTCAGCGCGGCCAGCTTCGGCGCCAAGGCTGACGGCAGCACTATGAACACCGTCGCCATCCAGGCCGCCATCGACGCCGCCGCCAAAAAGGGCGGCACCGTCACCTTCGAGCCGGGCACCTACCTGACCGGCGCGATTTTCGTCAAGAGCGGCGTCACCCTGCAGCTCGACAAGGGCGTCACGCTCAAGGGTTCGCAGAATATCGCCGACTACCCCGTCATGCCGAGCCGGATCGCCGGCATCGAAATGAGCTGGCCTTCCGCGCTGGTCAACATCTACAAGCAGAAGAACGCCGCCATCGTCGGCCAGGGCACCATCGACGGCGACGGCAAGGTGTTCTGGGACAGCTACTGGACCCTGCGCAAAGCCTACGAGCCGCGCGGCCTGCGCTGGGCTTCGGACTACGACGCCGGCCGTCCGCGCCTGGTGCAGGTGTTCGAATCTTCCAAAGTGAACGTCGGCGGCGGCCTCTTGATGCGCCGCTCCGGCTTCTGGACCCTGCACATCTGCTACTCCGACAACGTCACCGTCGACAATGTGAAGATCCGCAACAACGACGATGGCCACGGCCCCTCGACCGACGGCATCGATGTCGACTCCTCGCGCAAGGTGCTGATCCAGCACGCCGACATCAGCGTCAATGACGACGCGCTTGTGATGAAGTCCGGCCGCGATTCAGACGGCCTGCGGGTCGCCCGTCCCACCGAGGACGTGGTGGTGCGCGACTCGATCGTGCGCGCGGGCGCGGCCGGCATCACCATCGGCAGCGAGACCTCGGGAGGTTTCCGCAACATCGATGCCTACAACGTGCTGGTGCTGGGCGCGGTGCCCAACGGCGTGCTGTTCAAGTCGGCCCACACGCGCGGCGGCTTCGCCGAGAACATCAACATCCACGACTTCACCATGCTCGACGTCGCCGTTCCGGTCAAGATCACCATGAACTGGAATCCGAGCTACAGCTACGCGACCATCCCGTCGAACGTCACCACCTATCCGCCGTACTGGAAAGTGCTGGCCACGCCGGTGCCGAAAGAGCAGGGCATGGCCCGCTTCCACGATGTGCGCATCGCCGGCATCAAGGCCACCAACGCCAAGACCGCCTTCGAAGTCGACGGCTTCGCGGTGGCGCCGCTCGAACGCTTCAAGCTCGACAAGCTGAACATCGAGGCCAGGGCCGGCGGCCATATCAACGACGCGCGCAACTGGAGCGTCACCAACAGCGTCCTCAAGCTGGGCGCCGGCGGCCCCGTCGCCTTGCAGGACGACGCCGGCGTCAAGGGCCTGCCGGAAGGATCGTACGTCATCAAAGGCGCCATCAAAACAGCCGCACAATAACCACCACAGAGACAGGAATTCCCAAGTGAAGAAATCCAAGCAAGCACTCGCGGTCATCGCCTTGGCGGCCGCCGTCATGTCGACCCTGGCGCACGGCCAGGCCCTGAACTATCCGCTGCCCACGCCCGAGCAGCAAGCCATTGTCGACAAGGACACCAGCCGCTGGTTCGGCGACGCGCCGGTCGACGCCGGCCCGCTGGCCACCGACCTGTCGCCGGCGCTGGAGCCGGCCGCCATCGACAAGGCGCTGCGCAAGGTCGCCGACTGGCAGCTGGCGCGTTCGCAGCCGCACTGGGACCGCATCTGGACCTCCAGCGTCATGTACTCGGGCTTCATCGCCGCCTCCGAAGCGACGGGCGACCCCAAGTACCGCCGCGCGATGGGCGAGATGGCCAAGCACTTCGATTTCCAGAACCGCGACCGCCTTCCCAATGCCGACGACGTGAGCATCGGCCAGACCTACCTCGACCTGTACTTCGCCGACGGCAGCCGCTCGCAGTCGATGATCAACAAGACGCGCCAGGACCTCGACGAACTGCTGCCGCTCAAGACCATCAAGCCGAACGACGCCCGCGTGCCCTGGTGGTGGTGCGACGCGCTGTTCATGGCGCCGCCGGTATGGGCCAAGATGTACAAGGCGACGGGCGATCGCAAATACCTCGATTACATCCACCAGCAGTGGAAGGTCACTTCCGATCTGCTGTACGACAAGGAAGAACACCTGTACGCGCGCGACGCCAGCTACATCAACAAGCGCGAGCCGAATGGCAAGAAGATGTTCTGGTCGCGCGGCGAAGGCTGGGTCATGGGCGGCATCGCACGCACCCTCGACTACATTCCGAAGGACGATCCGCGCCACGGCTTCTATGTGCAGCAGCTGCGCGAAATGGCCACCAAAGTCGCTTCGCTGCAGGACGAAAACGGCATGTGGCACGCCGGCCTGCTCGACCCCAAAACCTATCCGCTGCCGGAGGTATCGGGTTCCTCGCTGTTCGTCTACGCGATGGCTTACGGTATCAACCGCGGCTACCTCGACGCCAAGACCTTCCGTCCGGTGATCGCGCGCGCCTGGACCGGCATTCTCAAGAACGTCTACGCCGACGGCCGCCTGGGCAATATCCAGCAGACCGGCGCCGAGCCGGCCTTCTACCGTCCGGGTTCGAGCTACAACTACGGCGTGGGCGGCTTCATGCTGGCCGCCTCGGAACTGAAAGCCCTGGTGACGGCCGAAGCGAATGCAAAGGCGGTGGCAAAATGAGCGGCCGCGCATTTCGCATGAAGCTCAAGCCGGGCACGGTGGACGAGTATCGCCGCCGCCACGACGAACTGTGGCCCGACCTCGAACAGGCCTTGAAGGGCGCCGGCATCTATGACTACTCGATCTTCCTCGACGAAGAAACGCTGCACCTGTTCGCCGTCTTGAAGCTCAAGGAGGATAACCGCGCGGCCGAGCTGCCGAAGCAGCCGGTGATGCAGCGCTGGTGGGATTACATGGCCGACCTGATGGAAGTCGAGCCGGGCAACCGGCCGGTCGAGTGGCCGCTGGTGCCGATGTTCCACCTGGCCTGATGGACAGGGGCGCGGGCAGGGCGTTGACGCCGCGCCCGCGCGCTGGTGCGGCGCGCTTACGGCGCCTTGGCTTCCTTCGGCGGCGCGCTCAGCAACTGGCGCTCGCGCAGCCATTCCTCGGCGCGGCGCGGCCACTCCGACGAGGTGCCCAGACCGGCCTTCATGCCCATGCCGTGGCCGCCGTGCTCCAACAGGTACATCTCGGCCGGCACCTTGGCGCGCGTGAGCGCCTGGTAGAACAGGATGCTGTTCTCGACCGGCACCGTGGCGTCGGCCTGGGTGTGGATCAAGAGGGTGGGCGGGGTGTTGGCGGTGACCTGTTTTTCCACCGACATCAGCGACACCAGCTCCGGCGATGGCGAAGCGCCCAGCAGCGCCTTGCGCGAGCCGGCGTGCACCGCCGGGCCATCCATCGTGATGACCGGGTACATCAGGATCAGGAAGTCGGGCCGCGCGCTGACGCTGTCAAGCGCGGCGCCGGTGCGGCCGGCCGGATTGTCGAACAGCGTGCCGGCGCTGGCGGCCAGGTGACCGCCGGCCGAACTGCCCATCACGCCGATGCGGTTCGGGTTGATATTGTATTTGGCGGCGTTCGCGCGCAGCAGGCGCACGGCGCGCAGCACGTCCTGCAGCGGGGCGGGGTGGCCGAACTCCTGCATGCGGTACTTGAGCACGAAGCTGGTCACGCCGAGGGTACTGAGCCAGTTGGCGTATTGCTCGCCTTCGCGCGCGGTGGACAATCGCACATAACCGCCGCCCGGAGCGATAATCACGGCGGTGCCGTTCGGTTTGTCGACGGCAGGGCCGAACATGGTCAGCGTGGGTTCGCTCACGATCGAGGTGCGGCCTTCCTCGACGCGTTCGGCGGGCACGCCGGCCTTGGCGCCGGGTACGCCTTCCGCCCACAGGGGAATGACGGTGTTGGCGGCGTGACTGACACTGGCGCCCGCAGTCAGGCTGGAGGAAATGAGCAGGGCAAGCAGGAGTTTTTTCATGGTCTCTTCCGATTCGATTTTTTTAAGGTCTAACATGTCAAAGATAACATCCGTGTCAGGCGCACTGCTAGTGCTTCTTCTCTCCGGTTGCGCCGGCGCGCCGGTCGCGCAAGGCGAGGCGCCGATGTTCAACGGCCGTGATTTCAGCGGCTGGGAACTGGTGACCGTGCCGGCTACGCCGCTGGCCGATTCGTTCACGCTCAAGCCCGATGGCGTCATTGCCTCGACCGGCCAGCCGACCGGCTACCTGGCCAGCGTCGGCAGCTACACCAACTACAAGCTGCACGTCGAATGGCGCTGGAGCGGCAAGCCTGGCAACGCCGGCGTGCTGCTGCATATCCAGGGCGGGCCGAAGGACCGCGCCTGGCCATTGAGCCTGCAGGTGCAGACCAAGAACGGCAACGCGGGCGACGTGCTGCCGATGGCCGGCGCCAGTTTCGCCGAGCCGCTCACCAGCCTGCCATCCGGTCCCACGCCGATCAAGGGCTTCACCGGCGCCAACAGCGAGAAGGCGGTCGGTGAATGGAACAGCGCCGACATCGTCAGCCGCGACGGCAGCATCGAAGTGAGCATCAACGGCGTCGCGCAGAACAAGGTCACGCAGGTCAAGCCGGCGTCGGGCAGGATCGGCTTCCAGCTCGAAGGCACGCCGTTCGAGATGCGCAAGGTGACGATCACCCCGCTCAACTAAGCGCCACGCCGCGCGCGCGCAACGCGCGCCGGTCCTGCCTTCCGCCGC
>JBDSTZ010000084.1:0-12901 GCA_039927975.1 Massilia sp.
ACATTTTTGCTGGCTCAAATCGCGCCAATTCTCCTCTAAAAAGTCCTCATATTTACGCTGCATACGATTGGTGCGCTGCATCAATTTAGCCCCAATTGCAAGGAAAAAAGCGCTTAAATTGACGGCCGAACAGGCCTTCATCTCTAAAGTTCGGTGCTTGCCCGTGTTCCGCAGAAGATTTATATGATGAAATTGACGTTTGGAAAATATCATCCGGGCGAACCGTGGCGTTTATGCTAACTATAGCCAGTTTCGCCGCTTCGTGTCGTCCTGTTGAAACTCACAGGAGGGCCTTGGGGCGCGCCGAAACGCTGTTCAAGGGGTGCAGGTGGGGGCAATTCGCCGGGCGCGGCGCGGTGGGAGGGGATCAGGCGGCGCGCCGCCAGGGGTGGCGCGATTAAATGAAAATGTAGTCAAACTACATAGGTAAACGTTTGCTGAAAACCATAAAGGACAGACCAGGACGCCCGCCTCGCGGGACTCCTTGCAGCGGCGCGCGAGCACCGCCCGGCGCCGCCGAGCGGCACCGACGAGCGGCGCAATGGAAGGGAGGGGGCTGCGCGCCGACGGCGCGCCTTAGTTGCGGTGGCGCTTCTCGCGCCGGCATTCCAGACTGCTGACGACATTGCCCTTCGGGTCCACCGTCTCGAGGTGGACGTCGAATCCCCACAGGCGGGCCACGTGCTTGAGCACTTCCTGGGCGTGCTGGTTGAGCGGACGACGCTGGAACTGGCTGTGCCGCAAAGTCAGGGCGCGGTCGTCGCGGGTATTGACCTGCCAGACCTGGATGTTCGGCTCGCGGTTGCCGAGGTTGTATTGTTCGGCCAGCTGCTGGCGAACGTAGCGGTAGCCGCGCTCGTCGTGGATCGCCGAAATGGTCAGCTTGTCGTTCTTGTCGTCGTCGAGCACGGCGAAGAAGTGGAAGTCGCGGATCAGCTTGGGCGAGAGGTACTGGGCGATGAAGCTTTCATCCTTGAAATTGCGCATCGCGAAGTCGAGCGCCTTCTGCCAGTCGGTGCCGGCGATTGCGGGGAACCACTCGCGGTCTTCCGGGGTCGGGTCTTCGCAAATACGGCGGATGTCGGTCATCATGGCGAAGCCGAGCGCGTACGGGTTGATGCCGCTGTAATACTGGCTGGTGGCGGGCGGCTGGTAGACCACGTTGGTATGGCTTTGGAGGAACTCCATCATGAAGCCGTCGCCGACCACGCCTTCTTTATAGAGCTCCTGCAGGATGGTGTAGTGCCAGAAGGTGGCCCAGCCCTCGTTCATGACCTGGGTCTGGCGCTGCGGATAGAAGTACTGGGAAATCTTGCGCGTGATGCGCACCAGCTCGCGCTGCCAGGGTTCGAGCAGCGGCGCGTACTTCTCTATGAAGTACAGCAGGTTTTCTTCCGGCTCGGGCGGGAAGCGCGGCGGCGGCACGTCGGCCAGCTCCTCGTCGCGCCGGGGCACCGTGCGCCACAGGGCGTTGACCTGCGACTGGGCGTATTCCTCGCGCTCCTTCTGGCGCGCGTTCTCCTGCGCCATGGACAACTTGGCCGGCCGCTTGTAGCGGTCGACGCCGTAGTTCTGCAGGGCGTGGCAGGAATCGAGGATCAGTTCGACCGCGTCGATACCGTGGCGCTGCTCGCATTCGGCGATATAGTTTTTGGCGAACACCATGTAATCGACGATCGCATCGGCGTCGGTCCAGGTGCGGAACAGGTAATTACCCTTGAAGAAGGAGTTGTGGCCATAGGCGGCGTGGGCAATCACCAGCGCCTGCATGGTCAGGCTGTTCTCCTCCATTAAATAGGCGATGCACGGATTCGAATTGATGACGATCTCGTAGGCCAGACCCATCTGGCCGCGCTTGTAGCTCTTCTCGGTCGACAGGAAATGCTTGCCGAACGACCAGTGGTTATAGGAGACGGGCATGCCGACCGAGGTGTAGGCATCCATCATCTGCTCGGCGGTGATGATCTCGAGCTGGTTGGGATAGGTGTCGAGGCCGAATTTCTTGGCGACCCGACGGATTTCTTCGTGCGCGTGCTCGATCAGGTCGAAGGTCCATTCAGACTGTTCGGGCAGGGCGCGCGGGTGTTTGGGATCTCTGGGCATCGTCTGCCTCCTCATTTGCTGCCTGATGGCGGCATAGTTGCTAGGTGTTTGCTGCGCGGTTGCCAAGAAATTGCTACCTGCTCGCCGCAAAATTACTGTCTGCCTGCGCTTTCCTTGCTAGCTCGCTGATGTTTACTTACTACACCTCCGACGCCACTTCTGCTTGCAAAACTACTTTCTCACTGGGAAGGTCCTGTCGTGCCACAGCTGTCGCTGCGGCGCAACAATTTTCCCGTTATTTCACTTGTTTTTTGAACAATTCACGGAAAACCGGGTAAATATCGGCCGGCGTGACGATCTTCTGCATCGCAAAATTACTGTGATGATCTGCCACTTCCGCGTATTGTTCCCACAAATTTTGCTGTGGGCCATCAGTAATTTCGACGTAGGTGTAGTACTGGACCGCCGGCATGATGGTATTGATCAGCAATTGCTTGCACAACAGCGAATCGTTGTCCCAGTTGTCGCCGTCCGACGCCTGGGCCACGTAACTGTTCCATTCGCCGCTGCCGTAGCGCTCGCTGATGATCTGCTGCAGCAGGTGCAGGGCAGAGGACACCACCGTGCCGCCCGATTCGCGCGAATGGAAAAATTCGTTCTCGTCGACCTCGGCCGCCGCCGTGTGGTGGCGGATGAACACCACCTCGATCTTGTCGTAGGCGCGCTTGAGGAACAGGTAGAGCAGGATGAAAAAGCGCTTGGCGGTATCCTTGCGGCTCTCGTCCATGGAACCGGAGACGTCCATGATGCAGAACATCACGGCCTGGGTCATCGGTTTTGGCACCTTGATACGGTTGCTGTAACGCAAGTCGAACGGGTCGATGAAGGGGATCGCCAGCAGCCGCGTGTGCAGCTTGTGGATCAGTTGCTTGAGTTCGACCACGCGCGGATCGACCAGCGGCACGCCCTGTTCGAGCAGCTCGATCAGTTCGGCCTCGACTTCGGCCAGTTGCTTGCGCGAGGAGCCGCCGACGGCGATGCGTCGGCCGAGCGCGCCGCGCAGGGAGCGCAGCACGTGGATGTTGGACGGCGTGCCAGACATATTGTAGCCGGCGCGCTGATTCTTGAACTCGGTGGTGGCGGTCAATTGGGTCTTGACCATGTTCGGCAGTTCCAGGTCTTCGAAGAAATAATTCATGAATTCTTCGCGCGACAGCTCGAAGATGAAATCGTCTTCGCTGGTCTGGTCGCTATTGCCGGCCTTGCCGCGGCCTGACCCGCCGCCGCCGCGCGGACGGTTGAACTGGTCGCCCTTCTGGTATTCCTTGTTGCCTGGGTTGATGGTTTCCCACACGCCGCCATGGGCGTGGCCGAAATTCGGCTCGTTCACATCCTTGACGGGAATCGAAACCTTCTCGCCATTCTCAATATCGGTGATCGAGCGACCTTTGATCGCGCGCCCGACAGCGTCCTTGATCTGGCTTTTGTAACGCCGAAGGAAACGCTCTCGGTTGATCGCAGACTTGTTCTTGCCTTGCAAGCGTCGGTCGATTAGGTAAGTCAAAACGGGCCTCCTGCTCAAAAACGCGCGAGCCGGGAAACGTGCCGGCATCTCTATCTTAACCCCGCGGCGCACAGCGCGTATGGCGGGCAATCGCGCGGACAATTACGCCGCCCTGGGTGCTTCCTGGTACTGCCTTGTTCTTGCTTGGTTCTTGCCTTGGTCTTGCTTGTTGCCTTGCGCTTGCTGGCTATTTTCCTGCGGCTTGCCTGTTGCTTGCCCGCTTCTTTCCCCTGCTTGGAAGCCAGGCCACAGGCGCATTGCGCCTGCGGCCCGGCGTTCCACACATCTGCCGGACGCAGCGGATCAGGACGACTTGCGTACCCGCAGATACCATTCGCACAGCAGGCGCACCTGCTTGGCCGTGTAGCCTTTTTCCACCATGCGCGCCACGAAATCGGCGTGCTTGTTCGCGTCCTCGGCCGACGCCTTGGCGTTGAACGAAATGACCGGCAGAAGTTCCTCGGTGTTCGAGAACATTTTCTTCTCGATCACGTTGCGGAACTTTTCATAGCTGGTCCACGCCGGATTCTTGCCGCCGTTGGTCGCCCGCGCGCGCAAGCCGAAGTTGACGATCTCGTTGCGGAAATCTTTCGGGTTGGAGATCCCGGCCGGCTTCTCGATTTTCTCGAGCTCGTTGTTGAGGGCGTCGCGGTCGAACGATTCGCCGGTGTCCGGGTCGCGGAATTCCTGGTCCTGGATCCAGAAGTCGGCGAAGGTGACGTAGCGGTCGAAAATGTTCTGGCCGTACTCGGAATAGCTTTCCAGGTAGGCGGTCTGGATCTCCTTGCCGATGAAGTCGACGTAGCGCTGCGCCAGGTGCTCCTTAATATAGGACAGGTAGCGCTGCTCGGTTTCCGGTGCGAACTGCTCGCGCTCGATCTGCTGTTCGAGCACGTAGAGCAGGTGGACCGGGTTGGCCGCCACTTCGGAATTGTCGAAGTTGAAGACCTTCGACAATATCTTGAAAGCGAAGCGGGTCGACAGACCGTTCATGCCTTCGTCGACCCCGGCGTAGTCGACGTATTCGTGCATCGACTTGGCCTTCGGATCGGTGTCCTTGAGGTTCTCGCCATCGTAGACCAGCATCTTCGAGAAGATACTCGAATTTTCCGGGTCCTTCAGGCGCGACAGGATCGCGAACTGCGCCATCATCTTCATGGTGCCGGGCGCGCACGGGGCCAGTTCGAGCGAGGAGTTGCGGATCAACTTGTCGTAAATCTTGATCTCGTCGGACACGCGCAGGCAGTAAGGCACCTTGACTATATAGATACGGTCGAGGAAAGCTTCGTTGTTGCGGTTGTTGCGGAAGGTCTTCCATTCCGATTCGTTGGAGTGGGCCAGCACGATGCCGTCGAAGGGAATCGCGCCGAAGCCTTCGGTGCCCTTGTAGTTGCCTTCCTGGGTGGCCGTCAGCAGCGGGTGCAGAACCTTGATCGGCGCCTTGAACATCTCGACGAATTCCATCAAGCCCTGGTTGCCCAGGCACAGGCCGCCCGAGTAGCTGTAGGCGTCCGGATCGTCCTGCGCATAGTCTTCGAGCTTGCGGATGTCGACCTTGCCCACCAGCGAGGAAATGTCCTGGTTGTTCTCGTCGCCCGGCTCGGTCTTGGAGATGGCGATCTGTTTCAGCACCGAGGGATAGCGCTTGACGATGCGGAACTTGTTGATGTCGCCATTGAACTCGTGCAGGCGCTTGACCGCCCACGGGCTCGGAATGGTGCGCAGGTAGCGGCGCGGAATGCCGTAGTCCTCTTCGAGGATGGTGCCGTCCTCTTCCTCGTTGAACAGGCCGAGCGGCGATTCGTTGACCGGCGAACCCTTGATGCAATAGAAGGGCACCTGCTCCATCAGCGACTTGAGTTTTTCGGCGATCGACGATTTGCCGCCGCCGACGGGGCCCAGCAGATACAGGATCTGCTTGCGCTCCTCAAGACCCTGGGCGGCGTGGCGGAAGTAGGACACCACCTGCTCGATCACTTCCTCGGTGCCGTAGAAATCGCGGAAGGCCGGGTAGATCTTGATGACCTTGTTGGCGAAGATGCGCGAGAGCCGGGTGTCGTTGCGCGTGTCGACCAGGGTCGGTTCGCCGATCGCCGCCAGCATGCGTTCGGGCGCACTGGCGTAGGTCAGCGGATCCTTTTTGCACAAGGCCAAATATTCGGAGAGGGAATATTCCTCTTCACGGGTGCGCTCGTAGCGGGCTGCGTAGTTGTCAAAAATGGTCATTTGCTTGTCCTTTAATGTGCTAACACTGATCACTATCGATGGCTGCCGAAACGGGCTGCTCGCCTGGGCCGTGGCTTACTCCTTTTTTGACGCGCGTCACACGTTTTCTGTTGATACATTTTCAAACAGAAAAACAGCGAGCGGACTCTTTTTTTGATTCCGGTGGATGACCGGTTTTTCGCGCTTGGCGACCAAGTTTTCTTACGCCTATGAAATTTATTATGTGCCTAATAGTTCCGGAAGTCAAAGCAATGGTGTGCAAGCGTTTGTAACTAATTCAAGGTGTTGATTGCTAAGGGAAAAAGCGATTTTTAGGGTGGTAATTCAGGTTCCTTTTTTGCTCTGGCAGTGTCGCTTTTACATGGCATTTCCTGGCGCGCGCGCGACGTTTCTTTGCGTGTCGCGACAAGTGCAACGCGTCCACAAAAGCATAAACGATATTGCGCGCGCACGTCGGTGCGGCACGCCGGAAAAACGGGTCGCGTGAAGCGGTTCGGCGGACGCGAGCGGGGCACCCGATGCTTGCGCTACACTGTCTGCCAAGGATGTCATCTGAATCCACCTTCACGGAGAAAAACAGTGTTAAATCAACAGTTGCGCGAAGTGCTGGAACGCATGCCTAAGGCAGAGTTGCACATTCACATCGAAGGGTCACTCGAACCGGAACTAATCTTTGAGTTAGCTCAACGAAATGGGGTCGCGCTGGCCTATCCATCGGTCGATTCCTTGCGCAAAGCGTATGCATTCGACAATTTGCAGTCCTTTCTCGATATCTATTACGCCGGCGCCAGCGTGTTGCTGACCGAGCAGGACTTCTACGACATGACGGCGGCCTACCTGGCGCGCGCGGCGGCCGACAATGTGCGGCACACCGAGCTGTTCTTCGACCCGCAAACCCATACGGCGCGCGGCGTGCCCTTTGAGACGGTGATCAACGGTATCTACCGCGCCTGCCAGGACAGTGCCGTCAGCGCCAGCCTGATCATGTGCTTCCTGCGCCACCTGTCGGAGGACGAAGCGATTGTCACGCTTGACGAAGCGCTGCCGTTTCGCGACAAGTTCATCGGCGTCGGACTCGATTCGTCCGAAGTCGGCCATCCGCCGGAGAAATTCGCCCGCGTGTTCGAGCGCTGCCGCCAGCTTGGCCTGCATCTGGTGGCGCACGCAGGCGAGGAAGGCCCGCCGGCGTATATCGAGACCGCGCTCGACCTGCTCGGCGTCGAACGGGTCGACCATGGCGTGCGCTGCCTGGAAAGCGCCGAACTGACGGCGCGCCTGGCGCGCGAGCAGATTGCGCTGACGGTGTGCCCGCTGTCGAACATCAAGCTGTGCGTGTTCGAGCGCATGGAGCAGCACAATCTGCTGCAATTGCTCGACGCCGGCCTCGCGGCTACCGTCAATTCGGACGATCCGGCTTACTTCGGCGGCTACATCAACGCGAACTTTGTAGCATCGTTCGAGTCTCTACCTTTGGGGCTGTCGCACGCGCAGCGGCTGGCGCGCAACAGCTTCCAGGCGGCGTTCATCGATCCGGAAGCGAAGCGCGCTTACCTGGCCGAAGTCGATGCGTTTTTTGCCGCGCTGTAGCGCGTCGTTCTCCATGTCCGCACGAGGTCGCCGCAAGGTCGCCTCGACAGCGCGCCCATGTCGTCGCGCTATCGCGGGCATATTTGCCAATGACGCGGTACCGATGACACCTGCATCCCTTTCACCTAACCTGGCCACACCATGTTGAAGCAATCGATCCGCATGACCGCGCGCGACTGGCGCGCCGGCGAACTGCGTTTTCTGCTGATCGCCCTGATTGTCGCGGTGTCCGCGTTGTCGGCGGTCGGGTTTTTTATCGACCGCATGAAGAGCGGAATGACGCGCGACGCCCATCAGTTGCTGGGCGCCGACCTGCTGGTCAACGCCGATCAGCCGGTGGCGCCGGCCTGGCGCGCCGAAGCGCTGCGGCGCGGCCTGGTGCTGGCCGACACCGTGACCTTTCCCAGCATGGCGCAGGCCGGCGAGGGCGAGCAATCGGTGGCGCAACTGGCTTCGGTGAAGGCGGTCTCGCCAGGCTATCCGCTGCGCGGCCAATTGAAGATCACCACCGACGCGAGTCAAGCGGGCGAGGCGCGCGGCACGAAGACCGATGCGATTCCGGCGCCCGGCACCGTATGGGTCGACGCCAATCTGCTGATCAGCCTGAACACGAAAGTCGGCGGCCAGCTCCAGCTCGGCGACAAGCGTTTCACCATCGCTCAGTTGATCGCCACCGAACCGGATCGCGGCGCCTCGTTCGCCAGCCTGGCGCCGCGCGTGATGCTGGCGCTGGGCGAACTGGCCGCCACCGGCCTGGCCGACAACGGCGCGCGCGTGACCTACCGTATGCAGGTGGCGGCGCCCTCAAGCAACGACACGCGCGCGGTCGACGATTACCAGCGCTGGCTTGACGCGCAGATCGCGCGCGACAACGTCAAGGGCGTACGGATCGAATCGCTCGAATCGGGCCGGCCCGAGATGCGCAGCACGCTCGACCGTGCCGAACGCTTCCTGTCGCTGGTGGGCCTGCTGTCGGCGATGCTGGCGGCGGTCGCGGTGGCGATGGCGGCGCGCCGCTTCATGCTGCGCCACCTTGACGCCTGCGCCATGCTGCGCGTGCTCGGTCTGTCGCAAAACCAGGTCACCGCGCTGTACCTGACCGAATTCGTGCTGGTGGGTTTGGCCGGCAGCGCGCTCGGCGTGCTGGTGGGACTGGGCGGCCATTATGTGCTGCTCGAACTGATTGGAAACTTGATCAGCACCGAGCTGCCGCCGCTGTCGCTGCGGCCGGCCGGGCAGGGCATCGTCACCGGCATGCTGCTGCTGGTCGGCTTCGCGCTGCCGCCGGTGCTCCAGCTGCGCAACGTGCCGCACAACCGGGTGATCCAGCGCGAACAGGCGGCGCCGCAGCCGATGGCGCTGGCGACCTACGGCCTGGGCATCGCGGTGTTCACCGGGCTGTTGTTGTGGCAGGCCGGCGACGTGCAGCTGGCCTTGATCACGGCGGGCGGCTTCCTGGCCGGCTTCGGCCTGTTTGCGCTGGCCGCCTGGCTCGGCCTGCGGCTGCTGCGCCGGCTGCGCGGCGCGATCGCGCACCAAGGCTGGCGTTTCGCCGTGACCTCGCTGCAGCGGCGCCCCGGCGCCACCGTGGTACAGGTGGTGTCGCTGGCGCTCGGCCTGATGGCGCTGCTGTTGCTGACGGTGGTGCGCGGCGACCTGATGACGGCCTGGCGCAGCGCCACCCCGGCGGACGCGCCGAACCGCTTCATTATTAACATCATGCCGGAGCAGAAGGCTGGCGTGGAGCAGCGCCTGGCGGCGGCCGGTGTCAGGGACCTGGTGCTGTACCCGATGATCCGCGGGCGGCTGACCGCCGTCAACGGCAAGGCGATCACCGCCACCACCTACAAGACCGACAATGCGCAGCGCCTGGCCGACCGCGAATTCAACCTGTCGAGCATGACGCAGATGCCGGCGACCAATCAGATCGTCGGTGGACGCTGGTATCAAGACGGGCCGGGCGTGTCGGAAGCTTCGGTCGAGCAGGGCATCGCGAAGACGCTGGGCTTGAAGCTGGGCGATACGCTGCACTTCGATATCGGCGGCCTGCCGGTCGACGCGAAGGTGAGCAGCCTGCGCAAGCTCGAATGGGGCTCGATGCGGGCGAACTTCTTCGTCATCATCAACCCGAGTGCGATGCGCTCGGCGGCGCAAACCTTCATGACCGCCTTCCGCGTGCCGTCGGATGGGCCGGCGCTGGCCAGCGCGCTCACGAGGGAGTACCCGAACCTGACCGTGATCGACGTCAGCGGTATCATCCGCCAGTTGCAGGAGGTGCTCGACCAGGTGGTGACGGCGGTCGAATTCCTGTTCGCCTTCACGCTCGCCTCGGGGGTGCTGGTGCTGTACGCGGCGTTGATGGGCTCGCAGGACGAGCGCACCCGCGAGGCGGCCCTGCTGCGCGCGCTGGGCGCCACCCGCAGGCAGCTGTCGCAGGCGCAGTGGATCGAGTTTGCGCTGGTGGGCAGCGTGTCCGGCCTGCTGGCCGCGTCGGGCGCGGCGGCGCTGGGCTGGGCGCTGGCCACCTGGCAGTTCAAGTTTCCGTGGAGCTTCAGCCCGGTGGTGTGGCTGGCCGGGGTCGGCGTTGGCGTCGCCTGCGCCATCATCGGCGGCTATCTGGGCCTGCGCAATGTGCTGCGCCAGCCGCCGCTGCAGACCTTGCGCGAAGCCTGAGGTCGGTGGAATGTGGCGAAGACGGCTTGCAATGCCAGCAAGCGTCAGGGAAATGCTTGATCCAGCTCAAACTTTGATGAGCTTGATGTTGTGTGTGCGGCTGCGAGGAAGAGAATAAATTCTTCGAGGCATCTCATGTCGATCGCCGTGGCAAGCCGGGCGGCATGCGGCGCCCCTGGTCATTTTGGCGACCGCCGCCAGAGAGGACAGCCGCATGATCGACTCCTTTTTGAGCGCCGCCCGCGGGTTCGGCGCGATTGCCGGCTTCATGGTTGCGTGCTACCTGGGCGCGGCCTGCGCCGGCCACGTCCTGATCCGGCTGCTCGGCCACACCCGTTTTGCGCGCAGCCGCTTGCAGCCGATGCCGCCAGCGCGCCAGATGCTGGGCGAACTGCGTGGTTCGGTCCTCGCGATCCTGCTCGTCGCGCTGCTGTTGACGGCCGCCTGGCTGATGGGCGGGGCGCAGCTGAACGCGGTGTATTTCAGCGTCGCCACGCATGGCTGGGTCTACCTGGCCGGCTCGGTGGTGATCGTCGCCACCGTGCACGATGGCTATGCCTGTCTGACGCGCCACGTGCTCCCGCGCGCGCCTCTTTTTGAACACTTGCGCCGGCGCCGGCCGGCGCAAGTGAATCCGACCATGCTCGCAGCCTGGGCGCTCGATCCGGCCGAGGTTCTGCTCGGCGCGGCCTGGTGCCTGCCGCTGGCGTCGGTGCTGCCGCTGCATCCGCTGGCGGTGGCCGCCTATGTCGCGCTGCTATCGATGCGCAACGCGCTATGCCACCTCGGCTACGCCTACTGCCAGTCGCCGCCAGGCGGCGCGACCGGCACCGCGCGGGCGACTGCGCTATCATTACGCGCATGAGCGCATCCGACACCGACACCCCCACCGACACATCATCCACCAGCCGCACCCTGTACGAGGTCATCGGCGGCGCCGGCCCGCTGCGCGAGCTGGTCGACCGCTTCTACGACCTGATGCAGCTCGAACCTGAATTCGCCGGCATCCATGCGTTGCATCCCTGTCCCAACGATGGCTCGCGCGAGAAGCTGTTCATGTTCCTGTCGGGCTGGATGGGCGGGCCCGACCTGTACATCGAACGCCACGGCCATCCGCGCCTGCGCGCGCGCCACCTGCCGTACGCGATCGGCACCGCCGAACGCGACCAGTGGCTGCGCGCGATGGCGTGGGCGCTGGAAGACGTCGGCATCGACGCCGATCTGCGCCTGCGCTTGATGGAATCGTTTTATCAGACCGCCGATTGGATGCGCAACAAGGCCGACTGAGATGAACACCGTCGAACTTGTGATCGTCATCGCGCTGGCGCTGATCGTGCTGCTGCAATTGCTGCTGTTGCTGCGTCCGCGCGGCGGCAGTGGCCAGGCCGAGCAGATCGAGCGCGGCCTGCGCCTGGAGCTGCAATCGAACGCCCAGGCCAACCGCCAGGAATTGAGCGCGGCGCTGGCGCAGTATCACGCCGCCACCGTCCAGCAGCTCGACAGCATGCGCCAGCAAATCCACGTGCAAGGCGGCAGCGCGCGCGAGGAGCAGTCGGTCGCGCTCAAGCGATTCGGCGACACGCTGGGCAGTTCGCTCGCGCGCATGGCCGAGTCGAACGCGCAGCGCATGCTCGAAGTGCGCGCGACCCTGGAAACCAAGATCCGCGACCTGCAGACCGATAACGCCGCGCGCCTGGAAGAGATGCGCAAGACGGTCGATGAAAAGCTCCACGCCACGCTTGAGACGCGCCTGACCGAGTCGTTCCGCCAAGTGTCGGAGCGGCTTGAGAAGGTCCACCAGGGGCTGGGTGAAATGCAGCAGCTGGCGATCGGCGTGGGCGACCTGAAACGGGTGCTCACCAACGTCAAGACGCGCGGCACCTGGGGCGAGGTGCAGCTGGAAATGCTGCTCGAGCAGGTGCTGACGGTCGACCAGTACGCCAAGAACGTGGAGACGGTGGCCGGCACCGGCGCGCGGGTCGAGTTTGCGATCAAGCTGCCTGGCGCGGCGGAGTCGGGGCCGCCGGTGTGGCTGCCGATCGACGCCAAGTTCCCGAAGGAGCAGTACGAGCGCCTGCAGGACGCGGCCGAGCGCGGCGATGTCGACGGCGTGCTGGTGGCCGGGCGCGAGCTCGAACGCGCGGTGCGGGTCGAGGCGAAAACCATTTGCGAGAAGTACCTGTCGCCGCCGCAGACGACCGATTTCGCGATCCTGTTCCTGCCGACCGAAGGGCTGTACGCGGAAGTGATGCGGCGGCCGGGCCTGGCGGACGACTTGCAGCGCCAGTTGCGGGTGTCGATCGCGGGGCCGTCGACGCTGTCGGCGATCCTGAGCAGCCTGCAGATGGGCTTTCGCACGCTGGCGCTGGAGAAGCGCTCGTCGGAAGTGTGGCAGGTGCTGGGCGCGGTGAAGACGGAATTCGGCAAGTTCGGCGATGTGCTCAACAAGACGCGCGCCACGCTGGAACGGGCGGCCAAGGATATCGAGAGCGCCGAAGTGCGCAGCCGGGTGATGGCGAAAAAGCTCAAGTCAGTGGAGGCGCTGCCGAGCGAGGCGGCGCAGCTGATGTTGGGCACCGATCCGGACGCGCCGGAGTAGGCGCCTACAGCAGCCCTTCGAACAGCATGACGTCGACCATGTCGCCGGCGGCGACATTGCCCTGCTCGTCGTGCAGCACCACCATGCAATTGGCCTCGGACATTGAGCGCAGGATGCCCGAGCCTTGCGAACCCGTGATGCGCACTTCCTGGCCGTCGGCCGACAGCACGCCGCGCTGATACTCGGTGCGGCCAGGCTTCTTGCGGATC
>JBDSTZ010000085.1:0-27705 GCA_039927975.1 Massilia sp.
GGCATGATCGGTATGCCGGTGACATGGATCGCTGCGGCGGGGATGCCCTGTTCAAGCAGCTGGAACGCCACCTCATCGTTCGGCGCGAAATAGCCGGTCATGCGCTCGTGCACCCACATTTTGTGCAGATCGAAGTCGGTGACCTGCACCCACACCGGGCAGTCGACCACGCCGGCGGCGATCAGCTGCGACAGGATGTCGGCCGGCAGAAAATGGGTGCAGATGATCACGTCGGGCCGGGCGCGGGCGATCTCGACCCGGAGCTCGTGGCTGTTGAGCCGCTCGCCCCAGCGCCGCAGCCGATGCGCGACGCCGTCGCGGCTGGCTTGGTTGGTGGCGCGGTACAGCAAGCCCCACAGCGCCGGCGCGCGCCGCACCAGGAACATGTAGAAATCGGCGTACAGCAGCCGCAGGAAAGGCGAGACCAGCCGCAAGATATCCAGATGGCTCGCCGACACCTCGGCATTCGCGCTGTCCGCATAACTCCGCAGCGCTTCGGCCGCACGGGTGTGGCCGGTGCCGGCCGACACGCTGAGCATCAGTATCTTGGTTCGGGTCATGACCGCCTATCGAGGGGAAGCGGCTCGATTCTAACGACGCGGCGTGACAGATCGATGACAGGGCCGAAGTGAAGTCATCGCAAGCGCCGCTGGGGGCGCCTACGCCAGGTGCTCGACGCCCCGCACATGTTGCCCGACTCGGGAAGCAGCGTTTGCGTGACGCCCTCGCTGCCCTCTCCTGGTCCCCGACGCGCCGCAGCCAATGATGCCAGGCGCTCGACGCCCACTCTTGTTACCCGACACGCACGCCGCCGGTGATGCTAGGCGCTGGACGCCCCGCCCTTGTTGCCCGGGTGCGGCGTGGCCGGACTGCTCGGGTCGCCTCCTGCCATTGGCGTCGTGTGGCCGGGCGCCGTGCCGGTGCCTGTTTGGGTATCGTCGGCCGAAGCGGCTTCGCCGAGCCCCGTGCCACCTGCTCCGGAGGCGCCGGCCGCCGGGCTGCCGCCGGCGCCCATCGATCCGCCGGGCGCGCCGGGTACACCGGCCGCGTCCGATTGCTCGCGCAAACTGGGCCCGCCCGGACCACCTTTGCTGCCCGACAGTTGCGCGCCCGCCGCCGCATCGGTACCGCCGTGCGCGCCGACGCTTTGCGCGCCGGGTGGCGATGGCGGTGCGTCGACAGGTTGGCTGCCGCCGGCGGCCAGTGTGTCGCTGCGCCCCGTTTGCCGTCCCTTGTCCTTGCGCGAGGACTGCTCGCCGCGCTGTTCGTTTGTCATGATGAATTCCCTGTGTGTGCATGCGCCAACGGGCGCGCATGGTGCACACCCTCGTGCGAATGAAGAATGCATATTCTGCCGGACTTCGCCTTGCGAGCCGCGCTCATTTCCGCTTCAACACACCACGGACGATTCGCGCTGGGAGGCATCGTCAAATTGAATTTGTCACGTCAAACAAGGTCATAACGGTGATAGACGAAAGGCAGCCATGAACCAGCCCACCACTGACGACAAGCTCGACCCGCAAGCCCCCGAACGCAGGCAATCCAGCCACCAATCCCTACCCACCCGCCTGATCCAATGGCCGCCGGCGAGGCCGACAAAATCGTCGGTCCGGACAAACCTGAACGCGACCTGAACGATCCACCCTTGGTCAGCACCGGCGTCGGTTCCGGCCCATCCTTCGATCAGGTTGGCGGAGCCGGTCTCGGCAAGCAAGCGGGCGAGCAGGATCAGGATCAGGATCAGGAAAGGCCCGCCACCACGCGTGACCGCGACACCCGTGCGGAGGATTTGCAGGACCGGACCGGCAAGACATAAAAGCGCGAGGCTTCCTGCCTGCGATCTTGTCCGGGAAGTCGCGCGGCGCCTGGCGCGGGTCTTTGCCGTGCACACGGTTCGGAGACTTGCCTTGAGACTTTGCCCTGCATACGGCTGGGTATCCCGCCCGGAGCCTTTTTCCGGAACAAGGCTCGGCAAGTCGCGCGCCATGGCCCGGCGAGTGACAAGCTCCCGACCGGCTCACGGTTGCCCGCCACTCACATGGTCGGTCCGCGCGCCGTATGCGCCTCGGCCTCCAGTCGTTGCTGACATGTGACGCAGGTCTGCACGGTCGGCATGGCCAGCAAGCGCTCGTCGGGAATCTCCTGCCCGCAGACCGTGCACACATTGCCCACACCGTTGTCGAGCCGGGCGATGGCGCTGTCTATATCGCGCAGCAAGCCTTGTTCCTGCCGCAGCAGCGCCACTTCGTTATCGGCCAGGTAGCTGGCCTGCGACATATCGTCCGGCTGCCCGAGGTTGGCCAGCAGCGATGTGGCGGCCGGCTCGTCCGACGCTTCAAGACGCGCGCGCACGTGCGCCACAACGTCGCTGCGCGCAGCGTCAAGCCGCTTGCGTAATTCGGCGGCGGTCGAGGGGGGTAATGTAGCCATGCTGGTCCTGAATGCGAGAGGTCAATCAGTCCAGTGTGGCCGCGCGCATGCCCGGTCGCTTGAGCCATCTCAATCGTGCAGGCGCGCGACTCAGGCCTTGCCGGTATGACTGAAGAAGCGCTCGCCGAGCTGCTCCGAGAGTTCCTGTCCAGCCAGCCGCAGCCGTTGCAGCAGGTCGAGCAGATAGGCACTGCCGGCGACGAGGTCGGTCTCTTCCTCGATGCCCGTCAGTTCAGCCTGCAAGGCCTCGAACTGCTCGCCCGGCTTGGCGCCCGTGCTCTCGCCCAGCTGCCGCAAACTCTT
The DNA here is from genome assembly GCA_039927975.1 of Massilia sp. Taxonomy (GTDB): domain Bacteria; phylum Pseudomonadota; class Gammaproteobacteria; order Burkholderiales; family Burkholderiaceae_D; genus JBDSTZ01. Next base: position 2,734 of record JBDSTZ010000085.1, read on the forward strand.
CAGAATGCCGTCGACCTGGAAAACGATCGCGCGCGGGTTGCTGTTGTCGAGCATGAGCAGGTCGAGCAACGGCAGCCACTCCGGCTCGGACTGGTACCGCGCCCGATAGGTGATGGTGCTGTCGGACAGGTCGAGCAGCCAGTCGAGCGCGCCCTCCTCGTCCATCCAGAGGCTGCGCTCCAGCGCCAGGCACTGGTATTCCAGCCGCTCGATGCGGCGGCCGAGCGACATGAAGCGCCAGCCCAGATCGCGGTTCATGCCATCCATCGCGTAGCCGGACATCAGCATCGACGCTTCCTCCGCCTGGTCGAGCAGGCGCATGGCCTCGCGCTGGCTCAGGCCCGCCTCGTCGGTGGGCGTGATCATCATGTTCTGCAAGGCGCGCCAATTGTTGAGCGAGATGCGCTCGCGCAGCTCGCTGGCGTTGCGGTGCAGTTGCTGCTGCTGCTGCACCAGCCCCGGCACGTCGGCCGAACCGACCGCCCGCAGCAAGGCGGCCTCGATCTCGGCGTCGCTCATCACCGCCGGCGGCGCCTCGCCCGCTTCGCCCGGCGGTGCGGCAATCAGGCCGAACCAGGAGCACAGCGAGGTGATCGCCGCCCACTCGTCGCCGCGCTCGTCCGGACGCACGTGGAACAGATAGTCCAGGCCGATACGCAGCAGACGCCCCAGGTTGCCGCAGCGCTCGGCGTTGCGGCCGAACCAGAACAGGTTTTCGGCCATCCGGCTCGACAGATGGGTGTCGTCGCGCACCAGGTCGCGGCTGGTGCGCGCGCGCTTTTCCGGCAAGGCCGGCCCCAGCTTGGCCTTCGCCTGCACCCAGGTATCCTTGCTGCCGCCGCCATGCTGCATGGTGATCACCCGCGCGTCCGGCCCGGTGGCCACCCGCGTCAAGCCGCCCGGCATGACCATATAGCCTTTCGGCGTGGCGCAGGCGTACACCCGCAGGCCGGTGGCGCAGGGATACAGGCCCTCCTGCTCGGTACCCCGGTGCAGCCAGACCGGCACCTGCGACAGCCGCACCAATTCCTGCGCCACGTAATCGCTGGGATTGGCGCGCAGCTGGGCGATCAGCGCGGCGCGCGCATCCGTGTCGAGGTCGGCGCCGAACACCGTGCCCTGGCGCAGCTGCGGCACGCTCGGCTTGATCACCAGCCGTTCCAGATTGCCGACCACCTGATCGAGCGCGGCCGGCTCGCCGCACCACCAGGTGGCCACCGACGGCATTTTGAGCGGCTGGCGCAGCAGACGCTCGCACAGGCTCGGCAGAAAGCCCAGCAGCGCGCCCGACTCGAGCAGGCTGGCGCCAAGGCTGTTGGTGATGAGCACATTGCCCAGGCGCGCGGCCTCGGTCAGGCCGGCCACGCCAAGCGCCGAATCGGTGCGCAATTCAAGCGGATCGCAAAAGTCGTCGTCGACCCGGCGCAGGATCACGTGGACCCGCTGCATGCCCGACAGCGACTTGAGCCACACCATGCCCTGGCGCACCGTCAGGTCGCTGCCCTGCACCAGCGGCAAACCGAGGTAGCGCGCCAGGTAGGTGTGCTCGAAGTAGGTTTCGTTGTGCGGCCCCGGTGTGAGCAGCACCATCACCGGCGGCTCGCCGGGCCGCAATGGCACCGCACCTTCGCCATTCTCGGCGCACTGGCGGCCCCAGTGGGCCAGGCTGGCGCGCATCGTGTCGAAGAAGCCGGCCAGGTTGCGCACCTGCAGTTCGCGCTGCAGTTCGGGAAAGATGCGGCTGACCACGGCGCGGTTTTCCAGCGCGTAGCCGGCGCCCGACGGCGCCTGTGTGCGGTCGCCCACCACCCACCAGCGCCCGTTCGGCGCGCGCGCCAGGTCGAGCGCGTAAAAATGCAGGGCCGTGTCGCCGATGTGCGGCATGCCGTGGCAGGGCCGCAGGAAGCCGGCGTGGCCATGCACCAGCGCCGGCGGCAGCAAGCCCTCGGCCAGCAGCTTCTGCTCGCCGTACACGTCAAGCAGAACGCGGTTGAGCAGGCCGGCGCGCTGGATCACCGCCGCCTCGATCTCGGCCCATTCCTCGTGCGGCAGGATCAGCGGCAAGGCGTTCAGATCCCACGGCCGCGAGGTGCCCTTGGCGTCGGCATACACGTTGTAGGTGACGCCGTTCTCGCGCACCTGGCGCGCCACCGCGTCGAGCCGCTGCTGCATGGCGCCTTCCGGCTCGGCCAGCAGGGCGTCCAGCAGCGCGCGCCAGTGTTCGCGCGGCTGCAAGCCTTCGGCGAACATTTCATCGTAGGCGTCCGGACCGGACGGATAGCCCCTCAACAGATTGTCTGGCATAGGTTCAGTTCAAAGTGGGCGGGCTCGACGTTAAGCAGCATACGCGTTTATTGCCCTTGCCAGCGCAAATCGAGCGTCAGGGGGAAACTCGGATTGACCGCTTCCTTGACCACCTGCATCGGCCCCGGCGTGTGGCCATGCGACCAGAACCGCGCGAAGCGGCGCGCCTCGGCCGCATTGGCATTGACCGGCGAACCGGTTTCGCTGCGCCCGCCCGGATGCACCACGTGATAAGTGCAGCCGCCCACCGCGCGCCCGCTCCAGGTGTCGACCAGGTCGAAGGTCAAGGGCGCCTGCACGCGGATGCTCGGGTGCAGCGCCGACCACGGACTCCAGGCGCGGAAACGCACACCGGCCACGAATTCGCCCGGCACCCCGGTCGGATGCAGCGGCAGCATGCGGCCGTTGCAGGCGATCACATGGCGCCCGCCGGTCAGCCCGCGCACCAGCAGTTGCATGCGCTCGACCGAGGAATCGACATAGCGCGCGGTGCCGCCGGCGCTCATTTCCTCGCCCAGCACATGCCACGGTTCGATCGCCTGGCGCAATTCCATTTCGACGCCTTCATACACCACGGTGCCGAAACGCGGGAACCTGAACTCGACAAAAGGGTCGAACCAATGGTCCTCGAAAGCATAGCCGGCGGCGCGCAGGTCGCGCGCGACGTCGCGGATGTCTTGCGCCACGAAGTGCGGCAGCATCCAGCGGTCGTGCAGCGCGGTGCCCCAATGGACCAGTTTTGCGGTGTAGGGTTCGCGCCAGAAGCGTGCCACCAGCGCCCGCAGCAGCAGCATTTGCAGAAGGCTCATGCGCTCGTGCGGCGGCATCTCGAAGGCGCGAAATTCCACCAGGCCCAGGCGCCCGGTGGGGCCGTCGGGCGAGTACAGTTTATCGATCGAGAATTCGGAGCGGTGGGTGTTGCCGGTCAAGTCCACCAGGTGGTTGCGCAGCAGGCGGTCGACCATCCACGGCTTGTCGCCCGGATGCAGGGTCGGCAGTACCTGGTCCATTTGCTGAAAGGCGATCGCCAGTTCGTACAGATTGTCGTCGCGCGCCTCGTCCACCCGCGGCGCCTGGCTGGTCGGCCCGATAAAGGTGCCCGAAAACAGATAGGAGAGCGCGGGATGGTTCTGCCAGTAGGTGATCAGGCTCTTGAGCAGGTCGGGCCGGCGCAGCATCGGGCTGTCCTCGGCCGTGGCGCCGCCCAGCGTGGCGTGGTTGCCGCCGCCGGTGCCGGTGTGGCGGCCGTCGAGCATGAACTTCTCGGTGCCGAGGCGGCACAGGCGCGCCTCCTCGTACAGGGTCGACATATTGTAGACCAGCTCTTTCCAGCTGGCCGCCGGATGGATGTTCACCTCGATCACGCCTGGGTCGGGCGTCACGCTGAGCAGTTTGATGCGCGGATCGCGCGGCGGCGGATAGCCTTCGATCCACAGCTTCATCTTCAACAGCGCGGCGGTGTTCTCGACCGCCGCCACCAGCGCCAGGTAATCCTCGATGCGTTTCAAGGGCGGCATGAACACATGCAGCCGGCCGCCGCGCACCTGCACGCACAGCGCGGTGTGGATGACCTCGCGCGGCGCCGGCGGCGCGGCCGCCTTGGCGGGCTTGGCGGCCTTGTCGGGATTGAGTCCCAGCAGCGCGCGCTTCTCGCGCTTGGGCGCAGCCAGCGCGCCGCGCGCGGCAAACGGGTCGACGTCGTGCTCGACCTCGCGCTCGTCAGGCATCACCCACGGTAGCGCGTTCAGCGGCAGGCGCAGGCCCATCGGCGAATCTCCCTCGATCAGGTACAGGTGCTCGCGCTTGAGCGGCCACGGCGAGGTGCGCCATTGCGGGCCAAAGCCAACGCTGGCCGCGCCCTCCTCGGCCTTCAAGGGCAGCACGTAGCCGACCACCGCGCCAAGCCCGGCCTGCAACAGGCGCGACAGGCGGCGCCGCTCGTCGGAATCCTTCAGGTCCGCCTTCAAGGGGTCGAGGTTGACCGGCATGGCCTGCTCGCGCTGGGCTTGCTGGATCACGTCTTCGTAGGCCGGCAACTGGCTGCCGGCCGGCAGGCGCAGCGCGCGCACCAGCGCACTGCAAAACCGCTCGGCCTCGTCGGCGCCGTAACCGTCGTCGACCTTTTCGTCGGAAAACAGGCTCGCGTCGAGCCACATCGGCTGGCCGTCGACGCGCCAGTAAATATTCAGCGCCCAGCGCGGCAGCGGTTCGCCCGGATACCACTTGCCCTGGCCGTAATGGAGCATGCCGCCGGGCGCAAAATGGTTTTTCAGGCGGTGCATCAGATCGCCGGCCAGCCTGCGCTTGTCGTCGCCGTGCGCTTCCGTATTCCACTGGGCGCCGTCCATATCGTCGATCGACACGAAGGTCGGCTCGCCGCCCTGGGTCAGGCGCACATCGTTGGCCTTCAATTCGGCGTCGACCCGCTGCCCCAGCTGGTCAATTTTTTCCCAGTCGGCGTCGGCATACGGCATCGTCACGCGCGGGTCCTCGTGGATGCGGGTAATCGTCATCTCATGGAAGAAGGTCACTTCGGCCTTGTCCGTGAAGCCGCTCACCGGCGCCGCCGACGACGGCATTGCGGTGCAGGCGAGCGGAATGTGGCCTTCGCTGGCCAGCATGCCGGAGGTCGGATCGAGCCCGATCCAGCCGGCGCCCGGCACATACACCTCGGCCCAGGCGTGCAGATCGGTGAAGTCGACCTCGGTGCCGCTGGGGCCGTCGAGCGCGGCCTGGTCGGCGCGCAGCTGGATCAGATAGCCCGAGACAAAGCGCGCGGCCAGTCCCATCTGGCGCAGGATCTGCACCAGCAGCCAGCCGCTGTCGCGACACGAGCCGGAACGCTTGTCGAGGGTCTGCTCGGGCGTCTGCACGCCCGGTTCCATGCGCAGCAGATAGGCAATGTCGCCCTGCAGACGCTGATTGATGCTGACCAAAAAGTCGTTGGTGGCCATGCCCTCGGCCGGGATCGCCGCGCGCGCCGCCTCGACCCAGGCCGCCTGCAGCGGGCCGGCCGGTTCGGTCTGCAGATAGGCGCCCAGTTCCACCGCCAGCTGCTCTGGATAGCTGAACGGAAAGCGCTCGGCATATTTCTCGACGAAGAAGTCGAACGGATTAATGACCGTCATGTCGGCCACCAGATCGACGGTGAATTCGAGCACGTCCGATTTTTCCGGGAACACGAAGCGGCCGATGTAATTGCCGTACGGGTCCTGCTGCCAGTTGATGAAGTGTTCCTGCGGCGCCACGCTGAGCGAATACGACAGGATCGGCGTACGGGCGTGAGGCGCCGGCCGCAGCCGCACCTCATGCGGCGAGAGTGCGACCAGACGGTCGTAGCGGTAACTCGTCTTGTGATGCAACGCTACGCGGATAGCCATGCGGAGTGCCTTTCTGCTTGTCGATGTACTACACCAGGGAGGCGCGCGCCCGACCGTGCGATGCGCGTGCACTGCCTGGACTGTCAGCAGGATTCATGCCATGTCGACATGGCGGGCGGCGCGCGCATCAGCCCTGAGGCGATAGCGTGAAAGGGAAAGGGAAAGAAGGGAAAAAGGCAAGGCAAGCCGGGATCGGTGGTGCGCACGCCATACCGTTAGAAATAGCAGGAAGGGGGAAGGAATGTCGGGCCTAGCGACGGGGCCAGCAGGCCGGCGGCGAGGCCAACAAACTGGCGGCAGCAAGACTAGCGTACCGACGTGGCCCCGTCGAGCGGGGTGACGGTCACATTGACCTGCAAGGTTTGCTCGCCGCCGCCGAGCACCACGCCGCGCAGGGGGGTGACGTCGCTAAAGTCGCGTCCCCAGCCCAGCGTCAAATGTTCGTACTGAACCAGGCAGCGGTTGGTGGGATCGAAATCGACCCAGCCGAGACCGGGCGAGAACACCGAGACCCAGGCGTGCGAAGCATCGCAACCGATCATGCGCGGCTGGCCTTCCGGCGGATGGGTCTGGATGTAACCGCTCATGTAGCGCGCCGGCAAGCCGATGCTGCGCAGGCAGCCGATCATCAACTGGGCGAAATCCTGGCACACGCCACGCCGCCCCGTCATCACCTCGGCCAGCGGGGTCGAGATATCGGTGGCGCCGCCGTCGAACTCGAAGTCATCGAAGATGCGCTCGGTCAGGTCGAGGGCGGCGTCGAGCAGGGGGCGGCCCGGCGTGAAGCTCAGGCGCGCGTAGTCCTCGATGGCGCCGTTCCAGCGCACGTGGGGCGACTCGAACAGGTAGCGGCAGGCTTCTTGCAGCAGCGGATCGCGCGACTGCTGAACCATGTCGCGCAGCACCTCCCACGGCGGCGAACCGGCGATGTCGGCCAGGCCGGCGCGCGGCAGCAGCGCCAGCGTCGATTCGGCGCGCACCAGCAAGTCCTTGTGGGGCGTGCTGATGGCGAAGCGCCGCGTCGCGTTGCCAAAGTAATCGAGGCGTTCGGCGCCGTTGTCGTCGGGCGCAGGATCGACCAGCAGGTAGTGCGACTCGCACTGCTGGCTGGGGAAGCTGCGCGGGGTCAGGTGCACCAGTTGCTGCGACAAGGTAACCATGCTCTGGTAGCTGTAGCGCGTTTCGTGCAGCACCTTGAAGCGGCGCTGCGGCGCGATGCCGGTGTGCGATTGCGATGGAAATTGCGATTGCGATTGCGTTTGCGATTGCGTTTGCGTTTGCGTTTGCGTTTGCGTTTGCGTTTGCGTTTGCGTTTGCGTTTGCGTTTGCGTTTGCGATTGCGTTTGCGTGTGCGTTTGCGATGGCAATTGTGACTGGGCTTGCAATGGCGCCTTTGCCGCCACCCCGGACGGCGGCTCGGCTTGCAACGCTGGATCGGGTGGCGGTACGTGCATCCGGTTCGGCATCGGCGCCTGGGTTTGAATCTGAGTCTGGGTCATGCAATGCCACTCCTGCCGCCGTGGAAGGCGACTACATAAGGATCAATCGAGCTCACCTGGACAATGTAGCATGCGAGCGACGCGTTCCACAGGCCGGATCACGCACCAAGAATGGGCGCGCATGCACCTGAAGGCGGCAAGGTCATGCCGACCGCCCGTCCGGTACACAGACCCGGCCCGGATTGAAATTGCAGAAGCGAACATGCATGGGTGCCCCTCGCATTCGGCCCGGGTCCGGTCGCATCCGGCGCGTGTCACCGCGCATCTGGCGAGGGTCAGCTCGCAACCAGCGCTACCGGTCGCCTGCCAGCGCGCCTCGCCATGCGGCGCCGATGTGGCTGGCGCCGCGTGCACAAACAACGTGCACAAGCGGCGTGCACAGGCGCGGAAAGATGCGAGCCAATCGCGCGTCATTGTGGCGTCGGCGCGACACCCGGAGCTGCCGGCCTACACCGCCCGCATGGCTGTACCGTATTCGGCGCGCACACCGCCGCGCGCCTCGGCAAACCGTTCGAGTGCGTCAGCCAGCGGCGGCATCAGCACCGCCCTCTCGCTGCCAAGCGCGCTGTAGACCGGACGGATCGCCCCCGGCGCCTGCCTCGGCACCGGCCGCGCCTCCAGCCGCGCGGGATCGACCCCGGCCGCCTGCGCCGCCATCACGGCCAGTTGCGCCCAGCTCACCGCAGTGTCGTTGGCCAGATGCCAGATGCCGCGTTCGTGGTCGATCAGCAAGTCCAGGCAGGTATTGACCAGGTCCGGCACGTAGGTCGGCGACACCGTCAGGTTGCTGGCCGCCACGACGTGCTCGCCGCGCTCGAGCGCCGTCAGCGCCTGATGGACAAAATTGTGCGCATCCCATTGCCCGAAAAAAGCACTGCTGCGCACCACCAGCGCCTGCGGGTGGGCATCGAGCACGCGCCGTTCCGCCTCGGCCTTGCTTTGTCCGTACACGCCGAGCGGCGCGGTCGGATCGGACTCGAGATACGGTCGGTCGCGTTCGCCGTCGAACACCAGATCGCTCGAAAAGTGCTGATGACGCACGACCGGGTCGACGGCGACGATTTTTTCCTGACCCAGGAGTTTATCGCCGACATGCTTGGTGTGCACCGGCCCAGCGTGAGCCTGATGGCCGGCGCATTCCAGCAGGCTGGTTTCATCAAGTACAGGCGTGGGGCGATGTCGATCCTCAACCGCGAAGGCCTCGAAGAAGCCAGTTGCGAATGCTATGCGACCAGCGCGGCGCAGTTTGCGCAACTGCTCGGGCCGGCTGAGAATTTATGAGCCCGCCCTGATCAGCCGCGCGCACCAGGCTTAATGCATCGGCGCGCCGGCGACGCCAGCGCCCGCAGCCGGCGCGACGGCGGGCATTTCCGGCGCAGTGCCATCGTGGATAAGTTGGCGCAGCGCCTGGCGCAGCTCCGGACCGTCGGCGTGGCGATGGACGGCCACGGCGTGCTGTGCGGCCGCCTCGATCAGTTCCTCTTCCGAGTCGGCAGCGATCGCGACCGAGCAGTTCATGTCGCTTGGGTAGTCGCGACAATCAATATATTTGCGGCCCATGATGTCCTCCCTCTTTCGCAGCGTCGGCCGGCGATCGCCGGCTCCATTCCACTATAGGACGGGGAAAGCCAGTACGAAAGCGGTATTACTGGCCGCGTCCGCACAAAGCCATGTGCTTGAACTCGTTGGAAATCTTAAGGCGCTTTCCTGGCGCTGGCCCATCGGGACCGGCTTTCACCGGGGCTTTCAACATCGCGTTCTTTTTCATGTACATCCTCCAAGGACATATTGTCCTCTATTTGGATGTCCGCCGAAACCGGGTCAGCTCAATCTGACCCCCATGCTGTTTGGCCCCCCATGCTGTTTGCTTAGGGTTTGGCGAGGCCCTTACCGTTGACGATGGGCTCGCCGATGTCGCCCGGCTTGAACGGCGATGTGAGCGGGTCCATCGGCTTGATCGCGCCATCCTTGTCGAATTCCATGCGCACCAGGTTGGTCTCGCGCTTGTAGCCGCCGCCGCCTGGAATAGCGTGCCGGTGGTAGGCCACGTACCAGCGGTCGGTGCCGGGCACGTTGACCACGCTGTGGTGCGCCGTGCCTACCGCCAGGCCGTGTTTTTGCAGCACGATGAAGTCTTTCTCGGCCGCCTTCACCGGTCCCAGCGGCGAATCGGACGTGCCCCAGCCGACCCGGTAGTTCGGGCTGCGCGCGTCGTCGATCGACCACATGAAGTAATACTTGCCGGCGCGTTTGAACACGACGATGCCTTCGCGGAAGTCCTTCATGGGGATTTCGTGCACCTCGCCGTCGAGGGTGATCATGTCCGGCTTGAGCTTGTAGACGTTGGCACGCTCGGCACCGTTGCCCCAGTACAGGTACGCCTGGCCGTCGTCGTCGATGAAGGGATAGGGGTCGATCGTGTTGGTGCTGATTTTGCCGGTGCGTACCAGCAGCGGTTTGCCGAGCGCATCGACGAACGGGCCGGTCGGGCTTTTCGCCGTGGCCACGCCGATCTTGCCCTTGGCGCAGAAATAGAAATAGTAGGTGCCGTTGCGCTCGATGGTGTCCGGCGCCCACGCTTCAATGTTGGCCCAGGCCAGATCCTTGGTCACGTCGAGGATCATGCGCTCTTTCTTCCAGTCCACCAGGTTCTTCGACGACCAGACCGAGAAGTCGGTGGTCTGCCAGTTCGGCTTGTCCGAGGTCGGGTAGATGTAATAGGTGTCGCCGAACACGCGGATCGCCGGATCGGCGGTGAAGCCGTCGAGAATTGGTTTCGGCGGCGTCGGCAGCACTTCCAACGCCGGGGCCTGGGCCGATGCCGCGACGGCAGCCGGGGCCGCAGCAGAGGCAGGGGCGGAGGCCGACGAAGAACCCGCAGCCGGCGCGCTCGCCGGCGCCACCACGGCCGCGCCAGGCGCGACCGGATTCTGCGCGCAACCGGCCATCGCCACGAGGGCGGAACTGACGACAAACGACATCAAACGACGCGACATGATTCTACCTCGACAAGAAATGGACATGAATTCTAGCGCACCCAGCTGTACCTACAGCGAGGTTTTATTGCCACGTATGAATCAGATGTAGTTTGAAACAAATCAAATCTGACATAAAATTGCCGCTCAGCTAAACAGAAGGAGTAAAGATGGACCCGAGGAGCTTGGCAGGCGCGCGTTTAATTCCCGCGCAACCACGTAATAATAGTACGCGCAGCGCGGTCGCCGCTGCCTTCGTCGGCGCCACCATGGCGGCCGTCTCGGCCGTCGCAGCGCCGATCGCCACGCTCGACCGCGAAGGCGCCTGGGTCTCGATCGAAGCTTACGGTCCCAATGTCGTGCACGTCGTTATCGCCGCCGACAAGGCCGAGGCGCTCAAGGCGCCGGGCCACGGCATTCTCGCCAAGGCGTCCGACAACGCGCCATTCCGCCGCGCCAGCGGCAAGGACGGCGACACCTTCAGCTCGGCCGCCCTGAGCCTGCACGTGAACGCCGCGCCGCCGCCGCACGTGCCGAGCGCCGGTGAAAAATATTTCGCCCCCGCGCTGGCGCCGGTCGGCCTGCAGGTCAAGAATGCCAAGGGCCAGCAAGTGCTCAGCATGACCGGCTGGGAAATGTCGCCGCAAACTGTCAACACCGAAAAAACCTTCCAGGTCGGCGCCTCGTTCGCCCCGGCGCTCGACGAGCATTACTACGGCATGGGCCAGAACCAGGAATCGCTGGGCCCGCTCGACCTGCGCGGTCGCGTGCTCGACTGCAAGCACTGGTACGACGCCCCGGCCGGCGAATCGGTCTGCGTGCCTTTCATGGTCTCGTCCAAAGGCTACGGCATCGTCTGGGACAACCCCTCGGCCACGCGCTTCGTCGGCGCCGTCAACGGTCGCACCAGCTTCCAGTCCAACGTCGGTGAGCGGGTCAGCTTCTTCATCATCACCGGCAGCACGCCGGAGGAAATCTATTCCGGCTACGCCCGCCTGACCGGCAAGACCCCGATCCCGCCGAAAGCGGCGTTCGGCCTGATCCAGTCGAAGGCGCGCTATGAAAGCCAGCAGGAAGTGCTGCGCGTGGCAAACACTTACCGTCAAAAGAAATATCCGCTCGACGTGATGGTGGTCGACTGGTTCTACTGGACCCGCATGGGCCAGATGGATATCGATCCGACCCAGTTCCCCGATCCGGACGGCATGAACAAGCAGCTGCACGACATGGGCATGCAATCGATCGTGTCGGTCTGGCCGCGCTTTGAATCTTCGGGCCGCTATTTCAACGAGCTCGACGGCAAGGGTTTCTTCCTCAAGGACAAGGACGGCAAGACGGTCGACGGCTTGCCGTTCCGCTCGGACCGCACCGGCGCCCTGATCGACTCGACCAATCCGGCCGCCCGCAAGTGGTTCTGGGAAAAGACCCGCGACAATATCCTGTCGCACGGCTTCGATTACCCGTGGCTCGACGAGACCGAACCGGATCTGGTGCCGGACGGTTATTTCTTCTCGGTGGGCTCGGGCGACCGTTACCACAACCTGTTCCCGCTGGTGCACGTCGAAGGCGTGGCCGACGGCATGCGCGCCTGGAAACCGAACAAGCGCGCGCTGATCCTCTCGCGCGCCGACTACCTCGGCTCGCAGCGCACCGGCGCGCTGTTCTGGTCGTCGGACATCTCGCCCTCGTGGGAAGCGCTGGCGCGCCAGATTCCGACCGGTCTGAACATGACCGCCTCCGGCATCGCCTACTGGGGCAACGACATCGGCGGCTGGCAATCGCTGCCGCCGACCACCAGCGCCACCAAGCCGGCCCTGCTCGACCCGTCCGACGCGCGCGAGACGGTCCAGCAATTCCACGACTATCCGGAACTGCTGACCCGCTGGTTCCAGTACGGCACCTTCCTGCCGACCCTGCGCCTGCACGGCGACCGCAAGAACGCCGACATCTGGTCCTTCGGCAAGCAGGCCGAAGCGGTGATGGCGAAGTTCGACCAGTTGCGCTACCGCCTGGTGCCCTACATCTACAGCCAGGCCAAGATGACCCACGACACCGGCGCGCCCTTCATGCGCGCCCTGTGGATGGACTTCCCGAACGATCCGAACGTGGCCAACATCGGCACCCAGTACATGTTTGGCCCGGCCTTCCTGGTCGCGCCGGTCACCGAGCAGGGCCAGCTTGAAAAGGATGTCTACCTGCCGGCCGGCAGCGACTGGTACAACTTCTGGACCAACGAGAAGCAGGCCGGCGGACGCTGGATCAAGGTGGCTGCGCCGATCGACCAGATTCCGGTGTTCGTGAAAGCCGGCTCGATCGTGCCGATCGGCGCCGACGTGCAGTCGACCGCCGGCGCGCAGGCGATCGCGCAGGTGCTGGTCTACCCCGGCAAGAATGGCGACTTCACGCTGTATGACGACGACGGCGTGTCGTACGACTACGAAAAGGGCAAGGGCGTGAGCACCCGTCTGCAATGGGACGATGCGGCCGGCAAGCTGTCGGCCAGCGGCGGCGAGAAGGACTTCGCCAAGCGCGCGCCGTCGCTGTTGAAAGTGATCGGCCGCTAAGCCGCATCAACCTCCGGACCGGCGGGCGGCGTCAGCGCGCTTCCTGCCAGTCCGGCCTCTCGGCGAACCACGCCACCAGAAAATCGAGCATCGCGCGCAGCACGGCAGGCAGCTGCTGGCGCGATGTGTAGATGCCATGAATGCCCAGTTCCTGCGGCACGAATTCCGGCAACAATTCAATCAGTTCACCACGGGCGATCAAGGGCATGGCGCTGTAGCGCGGCTGCATCGCGATGCCGGCCCCCGCCACTGTCGCCGCCAGCAGCACCAGCGAATCGTTGGCGCTCAGCTTGCCGCTGACGGGAATCGCCACGATCTCGCCATCGCGCGCGAAATGCCATAGCTTCTTGCCGAAGTAGGAGTACGCGAGACAGTCATGCTCGCTCAATTCCTCCAGCCGGCCCGGCATGCCGCGCGCCTTCAGATACGCCGGCGCCGCGCACACCACCGAGGCGCAGTCGGCCAGGTGGCGCGCGATCAGGTTCGGTTCGAGCGCGTTGGTGATGCGGATCGCAAGGTCGATGCGGTCCTCGACCAGGTTGACGGCCTGGTTGGTCAGCTGCAGATCGACGCGCGCCAGCGGGTGCTGTTCGAGAAAGCGCGTGACGGCTTCGGCGATGGTGGCGTGCCCGAGCGAGGGCGAGCAGCTGATGCGCAGCAAGCCGTGCGGCCCGTCGCCATCGGCGCGCTCGCCGGCCGGCATGGCGGCGGCCAGCGCCAGCAGGTCGCGGCAGCGCAGCAAGGTGTGCTCGCCGGCGTCGGTCAGGCTCAGGCGCCGCGTGCTGCGGTGCAGCAGCCTGGCCTCGGCCCACTGCTCCATCTGCGCCAGGTAGCGCGTGACCATCGCGCGCGACATGTCCAGCGCGTCGGCCGCCGCGATCATGCTGCCGCGCTCGGCGATGACGACGAATACCCGGGCGGCGGTGATTCTATCCATGATTCGTTCGATTCATGCAATTGAATCGTCCAGTGTAGCCCATGTTTCTATCGGAAAATGCAATTTATCATGTATGCACATCATTACCTACTGGAGAAGAACCATGACCATCCGTTCACTGCTGTTTCCGTCCATGCTGGCTTTCGGCGTCGTCGCCAGCAGCGCCGCCGGCGCCGCGCCGCTTGAACTCGACGTGTTCAATCCCGGCGAGGCGGCGATCTTTCCGGTCGCCTCGGTGCTGGTCAAGGGCAAGCACGACGCCATCCTCGTCGACGCGCAATTTTCGCGTGGCGAAGCGCACAAGCTGGTCGAGCGCATCCGCGCCAGCGGCAAGCGCCTGACCACCATCTACATCAGCCATGGCGATCCGGATTTCTATTTCGGCCTCAACGTGGTGCAGGCGGCCTTCCCGGAAGCGAAAATCGTCGCCACCCCGGAAACGCTGGCGGCCATGCGCAAGAAGGCTGACGCCAAGGCGGCCTACTGGGGTCCTATCCTGAAAGACAACGCGCCGAAAAAAATCGTCTATCCGACCGCGCTCGAAGGCAGGACGCTGACGCTGGAAGGCCAGACGCTGGCGATCGCCGGCGTGAACCCGGCGCGCAGCTATGTGTGGATTCCGTCGATCAAGGCGGTGGTCGGCGGCGTGGTGCTGTTTAACAATCTGCACGTGTGGATGGCCGACACCCAGAGCGTCGAGTCGCGCAAGGAATGGCTGGCCACGCTCGACGGCATCGCCGCGCTGCATCCGACGACGGTGGTGCCTGGCCACTTCGCGCCCGGCACGCCGCTGACCCCGGCCAGCATCGACTACACCCGCGACTATGTCAGCCGCTTCGTCGACGCGACGGGCAAGGTGAAGAATTCGGCCGAGCTGATCTCGACCATGCAGGGCCTGTATCCGGCCGCCGGCATGCAGGGCGGCTTGCAGACCAGTGCAAAGGTGGCCACCGGCGAGATGAGCTGGTAAGCCAAGGGGCACGGCAAAGGCGATGGCTTCGCCCCTGTCGGGTGCAGGTTTTTCGCGGGCTAAACGCTGGCACCCGCGCCAATCCCCGCCTTTACTTTGGCGTAACGCGCCCGAGGGGAAGACGGCGCGTCGTCAGTCAAAGTCGAATCTGAACCTGTCGGGATCGAACGGGCCGAATCGCTGTTCCAGGCGCGCTACCATCGCTTCGGCAAACGGGTCTTTCACCGGACGGTATTCCAGCTTTTCAAGCAATATGCTGAGCGTCGCGCCATCCTCGGCTTCAACCAACAGCGCGATCAAGTTGTCGCGAAATGCATGCACGTGGGGCGGCATCGAGGGCGAGGCGGTGCGCTCGCACGCCGCGTAGTAAATGAGGTAGGTCCTCACGCGGGCGTCCTTATCTGACGCGATCTCCTGGGCGAGGGGAGCAAACAATGCCAGCACCGGCTCAGGCTCGCAATCCAATTCGTACAAGATCAGTTCCAGGCCTTCTGCAACCGCCTTTCTCGCCTCGGTACTGCGCACCGTCGCCAGGCTGCGAATGAGTTCCGACAGCAGCGGCCACTGCGCCGCCGGGACAAAGGACGGATGAATGGCCCCCAGCGTGTCAAACGGCAGGTGGCCTGCCCTCATGTCGGAAAAAATGTTGCGCAACAGGTTTTCCGCATCAGGCTCGGACAACTTCACAAGCCACCAGATCTCCGACGCCTTCAACACCCTGAGCGCCCCAATCAGTTCCAGACGATGTGGTTTGCAATCCGAACACAACAGGCTGCAAAGCAGCAATTGACTTCGTGCGCCACGGCCAGCCTCGAAGGACAGCAGTTGTTCGACAACCAATTGCAGTTGCAACCGCTCGCCCGATGTCGGCAAGCGCCCTCCGTCAGCATAGGAAAATGATTGCCAAAGAAGGTCGGCGAACTCGTCGATAAGTTGCGGATCGGCGCGCACCTGGTCGAGCGCGTACAGCGCGAAGCCGCGCGGGTAGGCGAGCGCGAGCGAATACCACACATCCCGGCCATGGTCGCCCATCCTTCGACAGCAATCGAAGGTCTGGGGCAAGGCAACAGCCGCCGCTTCCAGCATCAGTGCCTGCGCCACCCAATGACGCGCCGCGCTTGTCTTCTCTACCGCAAGTCGCTCCAGCAGCGGCAAACATTCGTCCGGATTGGTCCGAACCATACGACAAACTACCTCCGCCCACCGGGTGACAATACGGCCGCGCTCATTGTGATGCAGCCAGTACTTCCACTTCCAATCATATCGATCCTCGCCGTTGGCCAAGCGCATCAGCAGATCGAATTGCTCGGCCAGCGGCAAGCGCAGGTCATCGAGCAGTTCGCTGAGATTAGATGCTGGCAGCACCACATTGTTGCGATTCCAGGCATCGAAAATGCGGCATAAGTTCGGCACGTGCGCGGTGTGGTCGTCTACCTCAATCATGATCCGGACGGCCAGCTCGAACCATTTACTAATTCCGCCCTGTATTTTCGGCAGCACCGCCTCTATCAGTGCTTCCAGCTCCCCGCGACTCTCACGCAAGTGCGGTGACATCGCAATCGCGCCGAAGAAAACAGGATCATGTCGGCCTTTGGCAACCTCGTCCAGGGCGTTTCTCCAGTCGAGCCGCAAGCCGAGCAGATACTCGGCGATATCGTCGCTCGCTGGACGCAGCCCTTCACCGACGGAAATGAGAATATCGCACCGGTGCAGCTCGTCAATGACTTGCATTGTGGCCGGCGTGCAGTTGCGGAAATCATCGCCGCCGATAACGACATCGGCGGCGGCGACGAGCGCGCGACTCAGCTCTGCGAACGCCGCCCTCACTTGCGATTTTCCGAATTTGTGATCCAATTTAAGCTGCAGTTCGTGAACGCTGTGCGCCAGCAAACGCGCGCGGGTCACGTGGCCGCCGAGTTTTTCCTTGAGTTCCGAAAACAAACGAATCAAGCCCGGTGTGCGTAGCGGGCGCTTCTGTAAGATGCTCGACGGCAGGCCATAGGCGGCATACATGGCTCTGGCAGCGTTCAGCGACAGCATGCCCAGCTGCCGGTGCCATGGAGCCCGGATGTCCAAGCTGCTGTTTAGCATGGTCCATTCCTCGTTGCGCGAGATAAGCGCCAGCCGCAACGGTTTCCCATTCATAGCCTGTACGGTGTGATTGATCCAGTTCGGCAGACTCTCGCGTGCCGCCACCGGCGCCCGGTCAAGGCCGTCGATCAGCAAAAGGCGATTGGCGCAATCGAACCAGTCCCACACTGCTGCGGTCATGTCCGCACCGCTCAGCCCGGCAGGTATCGGATGCGCTTTGAGCAAGCGCGCAATTGTTTCGACGATATGCATGTCCGAGGCAGACAAATCCTCGCCTCGGATCATCAACACTGGCCGGTCCGTCGGCGCCGACTCCAAGAGGTGTGCTGCCCATGCTGTCTTTCCGTGGCCCGTGCCGCCGGTCAGCACGAATACCTGCTTTCCGGAATCGAGAAACTGTGCGAATTCAGCCAGTAGGTCGACTGGCGCGACGTAGCTGGGATTGGCCAAATGGCCCGACCGCTGCAACTCGCCCAGAGCGCGGCCGGAGAATTGCTGAACAAGCCTGTCGACCTCGGCCACACCCGGCCGCACGCCAACATCGTCAGGGCTGCGAAAAAACCACCGTCGCACCAACGGTTGCTCACTCAAGCAACGGGATATGCTACTCGCGCCGTGGTGGTCGAACTGCAGCCGTTTGACAATGGCGATGACCTCACGCGCTTCATCGTCCTTCGTCTTCCCTGGCATGAGGGTCTTGAGTTCTTTTGTTCCTTTACGGGCGTCGGCAACGAATCGGGCCAGCTCCCCGGCGTTCAGAGCGAAATAGCGTTGCGGTTCCTTGAAGAATTCGCCGGCTTCCTTGGTCAGATCGCGCGCCGTCCACAGTTCGTAGCGAAATGTATCCGGGTCGGGCATGAAGTGCGGATTGCGTAACGCAAATAGCAGGAACTTGAACAGTTCGCGCAGTATCAGCGGCACGCCGATCGTGCTCGCGTAGCGTTTGCACTGAATCACTCCAACCGGTGTTTCACCTGCGTACAGCACCACATCGCGGCCTTCGTCGGCCCCGTAAGGTAGCACCCGAGCCGAATCGTAGAATGACTGAGCGGCCACCTGCCCAATAACGAGCTCATGGGCGAGCAGTTCGAATTGCCTGTCGCTCAGCAACGTCAGGGGATACTCGCGGTCCTGTGTGACGTAGTGTGGTTTGACAGCAGCGCCGTCATGCAATTCCGCTTCAATGTCGGCCTGCTTGAGTGTGCTGAGCATGAATTGCCTGTTCCTTGGAAACGACCCAGATTAGCGAAAGGCAGCAAGATTGGCAATAGAGCAGCCTTGCGCCGCGCAGGTGATGGCGACGCCGGATGTCGCGTCCGGCGCAGCTTCTCTCATGGCTTGAGCAGATAGGTCTTGAGGAAGTCGATCGAGGCGAAGAACTGATAGTCCGCATTCGCCTTCTTGATGAAGCCGTGGCCCTCGTCGTTGGCCGTCATGTACCACACCGGCGTGCCACTTTTCTTGATGGTGGCGACGATCTGGTCGGCTTCCTGGTAGGGCACACGCGGATCATTCTTGCCATGCACAACGAACAGCGGCTGCTTGATCTTCGCCGCGTTGTTCACCGGCGCGATCTTTTCCATGAACTGGCGCATCGCCGGCTCGCGTTCGTCGCCGTATTCGACCCGCCGCAGCTCGCGCCGGTAGCTCTCGGTGCGTTCAAGGAAGGTGATGAAATTCGAAATGCCGACCACGTCGATCGAAGCGGCGATCCGGTCCGCATAGGTGGTCGACACCGCCAGCGTCATATAGCCGCCGTAGCTGCCGCCCATCACCGCCACACGCGAGGCGTCCATGTCGGGCTGGGTGGCGATCCAGTCGAGCAACGCGCCGATGTCGCGCACCGAGTCTTCGCGCAGCATGCCGTTGTCGAGCTTAAGGAAGGACTTGCCATAGCCGCTGGAGCCGCGCACGTTTGGATAGATCAGCGTCACGCCCATCTGGTCCATAAAGTAATTGCTGTTCTTTAAAAAGCCCGGCTGGAACTGCGACTCGGGGCCGCCGTGAATATTGATCACCACCGGCCGCTTGCCTGGGAATTTGGCCGCCGGCGCGCGGTACACGAAACCCGAAATCATGCGCTCGTCAAACGACTTCCAGCGCGCCAGGCTTGGCTCGACGAACTTGCCGGCGTCGACCGCCGTCGCCTCGTGCGTGGTCCAGCGCGTGACGGCGCTGCTCGTCGCATCGACGCTGTAGACTTCCGAAGGGCTGGTCGCCGAGGCCAGCGACAGGCCGACGTGGCGGCTGTCCTTGTGCCATTCGAGCGCGCCGATCACCCCCAGCGGCAGCCTGGGCGCGGGCAGCAGCTTGTGGTCGGCGGTGCGCATCAGGCGCAGCACATTGCTGCCCTCCTCGTTGACCACGAAGGCGATCAGTTTGCCGTCATCCGACAGGGCGAACGATTCGATGTCCCAGTTGATCTCTGGCGTAAGCACGGTCGGCTTGCCGCTGGCCAGGTCAATATACGTGAGGCGGTTGAATTCGGCGCCGCGGTCGCTCACCGTGTACAGACCCTTGCCGTCGCGGCTGAACACCGGTCCGCCGTAGGTGACAGTTTCTTCGCCGTTCTTGCCAGCGTTCTTGCCGGTGATCCGGCGCGACTTGCCGCTGGCAACGTCTATCAGCCACAGATAGCTTTCCGTGGCCGAGACGTATTGGGTGTAGACCAGCTGCTTGTCGTCCGGCGAAAAATGACAGTCGCCCCAGCCGCCGCCGGGCAGTTCGGCCAGCACGCGCGCCGCCTCGGGCTTGAGCGGGTCGGCGATCCGCACGGTCGACGCGATCTTGTCGGCCGAACCCTGGCGGTTGACCGGCACGCTCACGTACACGATTCGTCCGCTCGTGGTCGACCAGGCCAGGTCTTGCACGCGCTGATTGTCGGGCGTGACGGCGACGGCCTCGCCGCCGCCCGCGTCGCGCCGGTAGTAGCGGAACACCTCGTTGCCGCCGATATCCTTCTTGAAGAGGTAGAACTTGCCCTTGAGCGGCTCGTAACTGGCGGCGCGCACGGTGTCCGGGTAGTCGGTCAACAGTTCGAGCGGCGCGCCGGGCTTGGCAATCCGGAACAGCTGGGCGGTATTGCTGTGGCGCCGCAGCAGCAGCATTTCCCGCCTGGCGGGATGCCAGCCGGCCAGCAGGGTCGGCTTGAATTCGCCGTATTTGGCCAGCTCGGCGGCCACGCTGGCGCGCACCGGCGGCACGTTGTCAAGCACCATCGCGGCCGGCGGCGGGAACACCGGTTCTTGCGCGAAGGCGGGACCACTTGTGGCGGCCAATAGGGTCAGGGCGGCCAGGCATAGGCGGCACGCGCGACGGTTGTCACTCATCTTGAGACTCCTCTTGTGGGGGAAATAAAGCGGCTCAAGTATTGCACAGTGTCGCGACATACGGTCGTCGTCGGGGGCGCTGCCGTATTCAAGTCGTGGGCACCGATTCTTGCCAGTTTTTAAATATGTGTGCGTGACGCGCAAGGAAATGGCAGCGTGCGCGACGCAATTGCCCGCCGAACTTTGCCATCCCGGGCACCCGCGCCACAGCCGGCGCGCGCAGTCGTTCAACGCCCTTCCCGCCCTTCGCGCTCCAGCGCAAGCGTGCGGATATCGTTGAACATCACCTCCGGCATCAGATAGGCGGTGCTGTAGATCTCGCGCACCTGGCCTTGCGGGTCGATCAGAAACACTTTCAGCATGTGATGAAACAGCCGCGTCGCGCGGCCCTTATCGTCGCGCTGCACCGCCACGTCCTGACCGAAATCGTCGATGATCGGCTTGAGCTCGTCGACCGAGCGGCTGGTGAGAAAATGCCAGCGCGGCGCGCCGGCTTCGTCGGCCAGCTTGCCGGCATAGCGCAGCATCGCTTCGGGCGTGTCGTTGGTCGGATCGAAGGACATGCTCACCAGCCGCACCCGCCGCGCCAGCAAGGGATCGGCCGCCACCTTCTCGCGCACGCTCGTGAAGGTGCAAAACGCCAGCGGACAGCCGATCGGGTCGACGCAATAGGTGTAGATGAAGCCGAGCAGCGTGATCTTGTCGGTGGTGAAGTTGGCCAGCGCTTGCGCGCGGCCGCGTTCGTCGAGCACCGTGCCCTTGGGGACCTTCTGGATCCGTTCGAGCTGATAACTGCCGGGCGCCGGCGCGACGAATTGCTGCAGCGGCGCCGACGGCAGCGTGTCGCCGGTGCCGGCGTGCGCCGTGGCCGCCGCCACCAGGCACACCAGCACGCCCACCGTCACCCAGTGCCAGCGGCGCGCGCGCGCCAGCTGGCGCTCAACGCGCCGCCGCAAGGCGTGCTCCGCTGCCATCGACGCTGGCCGTCGCCACCGGCCTGGCGGTGAATTTCATGTGGTGGGCGCGGCCCAGCTTTTCCTTGGTGAAGTCGACCTTGAACTGTTCCTTCAGTTCCTTGCCATTCCAGCTGTAGAGCTTGAGGAACTGTTCATTGTCGTCACCCTTCTTGTCCCAGTTCGCCAGCAGGCTGCTGGTGACGTAGACCCGCTTGCCGTCCCAGCTTTGGCTCACCATGTTGACCTGCTTGCCGGTCTGTTTCTCGTACACCTGCTTCGGTTTTTCGGGATTCGACAGGTCGAACAGGCGCGTCTTGCCATCCATGAAAGTGTTGACCCACAAGCTCTTGCCGTCGGCCGCAATCGAGATGTCGACCGGCAGCGGGGTCTTGGCCGGGTCGCCGATGGCGGCCACGTCCTTCGCTTGCCAGGCGCCGCCGGCGTCCTGCTTGACCAGCCACAGCTTCGACGTCAGCGCCGACGCCGTGATTGCCCAGTTGTCGCCCGGCTTGAGCGACCAGCGGATTTCCAGCGGCGCGCCGGGCGTGGCGAACACCTGTTTCGGCTGCATTGTCTTGGCGTCCCACAGCACCATGGTATTGCCGAACTGCTTCATGGCAGCCGGGTCGGCGATCAGCTTGCCGAGCTCGGCCATGTAATTGTTCTGGCCCGTGAAGCTCGACGTCAGCATCACGTTCTTTTGCGGATTGATGGCGATGTCGTAGCCGTAGCCGTCGCCCTTGACCGCGTTGGCGGCCTGGACACCCTTGACACCCTTGACGCCGTTGCCGCCGTTGAGCGCGCCCGCCGGCACCGCCTGCTTGCCGACGAACTCGCCCTTGTTGTTGTAGACCGCCAGCCCGGTGGCGCCGCCATGGTCCTTGGCGTTCGACAGGAAGCCGATCAGCATGCGGCCCGGGATCGCATAAAACGTGTGCGGCCCTGTGAAGCCGCTCTTTTGTGCCAGGTCGTCGATGGTGCGCACCAGCTTCGGCCTGGCCGGATCGGTGCCGACGTCGAATACGAAAATCTTGTTATCGTCCAGCCGTCCGGCCCACAGGTATTTGCGGTCGTCGGTAAAACCCATGTGGTGAGCCTCGCCGCGTCCGCCCACCGACACGCTGCCGATCACCTTGCCGTAGCTGGCCGACTTCGGATTGGCGTCGATGGTGACCAGCTTGTCGGAACCGTCGCCCAGGCCCGCCACCCCCAGCGTCCAGACGTGGACGTAATCTTCCTGACCGGTGATCAGGCCCGCCATGTAGGGCGAGTTGCAGGTCTCGTCGGCGCGCGCGGCGGCCGGCAGGAACAGCATGGCAAACGACCCGAGCAACAGAAACAGCGGCAGCGACAGCAGCAGTCCACAGGCGGCGCTCAAAACAGCGACGTGCGAACCGTGCGCGCGCAGCCGCGCGGCGGGGGCCGAATGAATTCTCATGGCAAGGTCTCCTGTAACGATCAGAAGACCATGATAGGTTTCGCCCTGCCGCGCCGGGAGCGGGACCGTACCAAGGTTTGATAATTATCAAACCATCTCTAAATTCACTTGGATCGGCCTTGCGCAAACGAGAATAAGGACATCCCGGTCTCGGCGTCGCCGTCGCGCCATTCGACCCGGTTGCGCCCGGCGTGCTTGGCGCGGTAGAGCTGCTGGTCGGCCGCCTCAAGCAGCTGGGCCGCTGTCTCGCCCCCGTGCTGGCTGATGGTGGCGCCGCCCACGCTCACCGTCAGCACCGGCGCCACCACCGACTTGGCGTGCGCAATGGCCAGCTGTTCGATCGCCTGGCACACGCAGCCGACCAGGTGGCGCGCCTGGGCCGGATAGGTGTCCGGCATCAGCAGCACCAGTTCCTCGCCGCCGTAGCGCGCCGCCAGGTCGGCCGGGCGCCGCATGAACGAGGCGACCGTGCGCGCCACCGCGCGCAGCACGCGGTCGCCGGCCGGGTGGCCGTAATGGTCGTTGTACTGCTTGAAGCAGTCGATGTCGAGCAGCGCCAGCGACAGTGGCCGTCCGCTGCCCAGGCCGCGCCGCCACTCGGCGCCGAAGGCTTCGTCGAAGCGGCGCCGGTTGGCAAGCTCGGTCAACCCGTCGATGTTGACCAGCCGTTCGAGCATGCGGCGCTGACGCTGCACTTGCAGGTGCAGCGCCACGCGCGCCGTCACCACGGTCTGGTTGAACGGCTTGGCGATGTAGTCCGAGGCGCCCATGTTCAAGCCGTTGGCCTCGTCCTCCGGCCGGTCCAGGCCCGAAATGAAGATCACCGAAATGTGCTCGGTCTGCGGATCGGCGCGCAGGCGCCGCAGCACTTCGTAGCCGTCCATGTCGGGCATCATCACGTCGAGCAGGATCAGGTCGGGCGAGTGGCGCGCGGCGCGTTCGAGCGCCTGGCTGCCGTTCTTGGCCAGCAGCACCGTGTAATCGGGCTTGAGCAGGTCGCCCAGCACCTGGCGGTTGACCGCGTCGTCGTCGGCCACCAGCACTTTTTGCATCTCGCCGACGTTCATGCGCTCTCCCCCAGGCTCACGTCGAGCGACTGCGCCAGCGCGGCCAGCGGCGCCAGCGCGGCGGCGTATTCGATGTCGTCGACCGCCTGGCGGATCGCCGCCAGTTCCGCCGCGTGGCCGCCGTCGGCCAGCACCGTCTGCAGTTCAAGCAGCACGTCCTCGGCCTGGGCGTCGTCGGCCCGCAGCAGCGCTTCGAGCTGGCGGATCAGGCGCGCCACGTCGGACGGCGCCCGTACCGCCGCCTGCAGCGGCAGCGTCACCTTGGCCAGGCCGGCCAGCACTGACTCGAGCGCGGCCAGCAATTCCGGCGCCAGCGCCGCCGCCCGCACGCGGTCGCCTTCGCGCAGCGCTTGCTCGACGCCGGCCGCCAGGCCCGCCAGCGCGCCCGCGCCTACATAGGGCGCGGCCGACTTGAGGTTGTGCGCAATACCCTGCAAGGGTTCAAAGCGCCCGCTGGCGAGCGCCTCGCGCACCAGCGGCGGCGCCAGCGCGTATTCCTGCACGAAGCCGCGCACGCGCTTGTGCAGGCGCGCGCGCTTGCGCTCGGCATGCGCCAGCGCCTTGTCCCAATCGATGCCGTCGATCGGCGGCAGCGCCGCCTCGTCCTCTGCCTGCAGCGGCGCCAGCACGGCCGCGCCGGCGGCCACCGGCACCCGCCGTCCATTCAGGCGCGCCGGATCGATCCAGCGCAGCAGCGCCTGGAACAGCCGCTCCGGGTCGATCGGCTTGGTCAGGTGGTCGTTCATGCCGGCCGCCAGGCTTTGCTCGCGGTCGCCGGCCATCGCGTGCGCCGTCATCGCCACGATCGGCAACTGCCCGGCCGGATGGGTGGTGCGGATCTGGCGGGTCGCCGCCAGGCCGTCGACCTCGGGCATCTGGATATCCATCAGCACCATGTCGTAGTCGCCGTCGCGCACCATCTGCACCGCCTCGCCGCCATGCACGGCGACGTCGACCTGGATCCGCGCGGCGGCCAGGAAGTCGAGCGCCACCTCGCGGTTGTTGGCGTTGTCCTCGACCAGCAGCACACGCGCGCCGTCCAGCCGCGACAGGTCGCGCTCGCGCAAGCCCGGCGCCGGCTCGCCGTAGCCGGGCATGGCGACGTCCGGGCGCAGCACCTGCAGCAGGCTGTGATACAGCAGCGAGGGGCCGACCGGCTTGTGCAGGAAGCCGTCGGCCTGCACCGTGCCTTCCTGCTGGGCCACCTCCTCGCGGGTGCAGGCGCTCACCATCAGGATCGACGGCGGCGCCGCGAAGCGCTGGTCGGCGCGAATCCGGCGGATCGTCTCGATGCCGTCCCAGCCGGGCATCATGAAGTCCATCAGCACCACGTCGTACGGGTCGCCGGCGGCCACCGCGCGCGCCAGCATCTCGAGCGCCTGTTCGCCCGAGGCGGCGGCGTCGGCCGTGATGCCGAACGAGCCGAGCATCTCGACCAGCGCGTCGCGCGCGGTGGTGCTGT
>JBDSTZ010000086.1:0-7348 GCA_039927975.1 Massilia sp.
TGGCGAGGCGGCCGGCCATGCGAGCGCGGCCTGGCATAGCAGCACGATCTCGGTCAGGTCGGACGGCGCGCGCGCCACCAGGCAACCTTGCGCGCGCAATTGGCGAATGGTGGCGTTGGCGCAGAAGCGGTAGAGCACCACCAGGGAGATGCCGAGCGCTTTGCGCAGCGCGGCGAGCGGAGCCAGCGCGGCGTCGGACAGTTCGGACATTTCGACGATGACGAGGTCGGCGCGGGTGCCGCGCAGGGCAGCGGCGGCGTTGTCGAGGCTCGGGACACTGAGCAGGACGTCGAGCGCAGGCAAGTCGTCGGCGCTGGCGGCCAGACGGCGCGCCAGCGCGTGGCCGACCAGGGCGACGCGGATCGGTTCGGTGGTCGGCACGCCCGGCGCGGCCAGCTGGCGCAACTGCTCGGCCGTCATGCGGGCCAGCGCGCCGACCGGGTGTCCCTGGTCGACCAGCTGCTTGATCAGGCCGAGGCGCCGCACTTCGGCGCCGCTGTAGAGGCGTTGGCCGTGGGGCGAGCGGGCCGGGTCGGACAATCCGTAGCGACGTTCCCAGACGCGCAAGGTTTCCACCGGCAGGCCGGCCAGGCGGGCGGCGGCGCCACTGCGATAGGCGCCGTCGGGCACGCCGCGATCCTGGTCATCTCTCATAGTATTTCCCAAGGCGAACCGCCAATGAACCGAAAGTTCCGATTATACGCAGCGAAATGGCGGGTCTTGCGACGAGTTCCGGTTCATATACGGGACACACTTGGGCGCGGGGCGCGGACGAACCGGGACGCCGGCGGTGGCGCTGCCAGACAGGGACGCTTGCGGCAACGCTGCCAGCCTCGGCCGCGCCACCGGCGCTGCGCGCCCGTTACACCGGCCGCCGGCGCTGCGGGCCTGGAACGCGACCGCGTCAGGCGAGCAGCGTGCGTTGGAGCAGCCAGAAGACGCCGGCCAGCGCGACCATGGCCGACAGCGCCGGCACGCCCCACTTGAGGAAGCGCGGCGAACGGCGCAGCCAGAACAGCAGCGGCAAGGCGACGGCGGCGACCGCCAGTTGCCCCAACTCGACGCCGATATTGAAGGACAGCAGCGGCACTACACTTTGCATCCCGCGCGGCAAGCCGATGCCGGCCAGCGCGCTGGCGAAGCCGAGGCCGTGCAGCAGGCCGAAGACGAAGGTCAACAGCCAACGCGCGCCGGGTTCGCGGCCGTCGCGTCCGCGCAGCAGGTTGTCGACGCCGACGTACACGATGGTGGCGGCGATGGCCGCTTCGACCAGGCGGCTCGGCACGGCGACGATGCCGAGACCGGCCAGCGCCAGCGTGATCGAGTGGGCCAGCGTGAACGCGGTGACGATCCACAAGGCGCTGCGCCAGCGATGGCAGACCAGCAGCAGGCCGGCAAGGAACAGGAGGTGGTCGTAGCCGCCAAGGATATGCTCGATGCCGAGGCGCAGGAAGGAAGCGGCGCTGCCGGCGCTGGGGGGGGACGCAGTGGCGGCGTCGGCTGACGGCGGACTGGTGCTGTTGGCGCCGACCGGCGGCGCTCCGGCGGGGTCGGCAGGGCTGGCGGGAACGCCGGCCGACGTGGCGCCCGGCAGCTTGACCAGCATGGCGTCGTCATCGGCGCGCAGCAGCTTTTGCCCGAGGAAGATGCGATCGCCGGTGACGGTCAGGGTGGCGCCGTAGGTTGGATCGCTCAGGCGGGCCAGGTGCACGGCAACGATGCGCAGGCTGGGGCCGGCCGGGGGCGGATAGGTGAGCTTGACGAGCAGGTCGTTTTCCGGCGTCAGGGTCACCTCCGTGGTGCGCACTGCGAGCGGGCCACGCGCGTCGGCGAACTGGAACAGGCCGGCGCCGCACTGGACCAGCAAGGCGCGATGGCGGGCGAATTGGGTGGCGTCGAGCTTGCGGGCGTCCGGCAAGCAGAGCGCGGCGCTGGTGGAGTCGGCGATCAGGACCTCGAGCGTGGTCTTGTCGGCGAACAGGCGCGCGTTGCTGGTGATTTCAAAAGGTTCGTGGGCCGCTGCGGGAACGGCCGCGCAGGCCAGCAACAGCAGCCATAGCAGGCCGAGCAGGCACGGACGCAGGCGCTGGCGGGACGTCATGGCGCGCGCACGCCGTCGCTGCCGGCGCGGGAATGGGGATCGTGATCGGAACCGCGGGGTTGGCGCTGCAGCTTGGCCATGCGTGATTTCTCTGGGTGAAGGGATAGTCGGGTATCAAAGCATACCGATATTCGGGGCAGAAATTGCTCATTCTGCATGATTGTTTTGGCCGCCCTGTCCACGTCGCCATACCGGAAAACAACGGAATCGCTCATTTCGGTGAGCAAATGGGTGCCGGCGGTTGATTAAGCGCGGACATCGTCCTAAAATTGAATCAATTAATTCGACCGAAAAACTAATTAAAGAACAAGGTCGAATTCGTCGCACCGTATTCCGCATGTGGTTGCCGGCTTCCTGCCACCTTCCACCTGGCGCAAGCCGGCCACGCCGTCCCAGTGTCATCCGCAACGCCTCACCGCGTTACTTTAGCGGCGCCCTTGTGGCGCCGTATTTTTTTGCCGAAAACTTTTGCAGAAGCAAAACCACGGGGTCTGATCCGACATTCGGACACGGGCTCGACCTAAAGAAAAGTGAGGGGTCTTGGCACCCGACCGAAAGGCGGTTTGCTTTTGAACTTGCGTTTGCGCCAATGGCCGAGCTCGTGACCGAATGTCGGATCTGTCCCCCATGGTTTGCTCCAATGCCGAGCCCGTGACCGAATGTCGGTATCTGACCCCATGGTTCCATGGTTCGGTTGGTTTGGCGGGGCGCGGTTAGAGGCCCAGCGCGGACAGGGTGGGATGGTCGTCGGGCCGCCTGCCCTGCGGCCAATGGAATTTGCGCTCGCTCTCGGCGATCGGGGCGTCGTTGATGCTGGCGATGCGCAGCGCCATCAGGCCGGCGTCGTCGAATTCCCAGTTCTCGTTGCCGTAACTGCGGTACCACTGGCCGCTGTCGTCGCGCCACTCGTAGGCGAAGCGCACGGCGATCCGGTTCCCCAGGCAGGCCCACACTTCCTTGATCAGGCGATACTCCAGCTCGCGCTGCCACTTGCGCGTCAGGAAGGCTTCGATCGCCGCGCGGCCTTCGATGCACTCGGCACGGTTGCGCCAGCGGCTGTTCTCCGTGTAAGCCAGCGCGACGCGCGCCGGGTCGCGTGAATTCCACGCGTCCTCGGCCATCCGCGCCTTTTGCGCGGCGGTTTCCAGTGTGTACGGGGGGAATGGCGGACGGCTCATGGCTTCCTTCGGGCAGATGTTGTTGGAAACTCATCTTACCCGAAGGATGGCCGCGCCGTGGCTCAGGGCAATGCCCGGTAGACCAGATTGGAAAAGCGCACCTTGCCTTTGCCGGCCGCGTAGATCGCCGGCCGCACGCTCATGAAGCCGTAACCGACGTTGTGGTTGTAGCCGGACACTTCCATCTGGGTGCCGTACTTTTGCCAGGTCTTGCCCTGGTCGGTGCTGGTGTGGATGGTCAGGATGTGGCGGTCGTTGGTCACCCGCATGCGCAGCTTGTTGCCCATGCCGGCCGGCTTGGCCGTGGTGCGCTGGTCCATGCCGTAACGGTGCAGCACCAGGCCGTCCTTCTTGACGCCGACCCCGGCGTACAGCTTGTCGTTGTAGAACAGCAGCGCGCCGGCCTGGGCGTCGGCGTCGATGTCCATGTCGACTTCGAACTGGTAGGCCTGGTCGCCGGCCAGGAAGGTCAGCGGCGAGCTGTTCGACGGCGAGTCGCCCTTGCCCGCCACTTCCATCACGCCGTCGTGGTAGCTGACGCGCGCGTTTTCCTTGACGTCGCCGCGGAAGAAGCTCCACTGCAGGCCGAATTTGTTGGTCGAGAAGTCGTCCGACAGGGCCATGCCGTGCGGCACCGCGCTGCCGCCGGCCGGTTTCCGGATCGGCTTGCCGGCATCTTGTTTAACGGCCTTGAACCAGCCGTCCGCGGTCCATTCGATCGGCGCCAGCAGGGCCTGGCGGCCGAGGTTGTGAAAGCCGTTTTCGTAGCCGTGATACATCATGTACCAGGCCGGTTTGCCGGCCTTGGCGCCTTTCAGGTTCGGCCCTTCGACCAGCGTGGCGTGGCCTTTCGACCACCATTTTTCGGCCGCCGATTCGGTGCGGATGATCGGGTTGTAGGGCGAATTTTCCCACGGGCCGTTGATCGACTTCGAGCGCGCCGACACCACCATGTGGCCGGTCGGCGGACCGGCGGTGCCGCCCAGCGCCAGCGTCATGTAGTAGTAGTCGCCGTGCCTGGTCATCTTCGGCCCTTCCTGGGCGTAGCCTTCGACGTCCCATTCCTCCGGATACTTCCAACCGTCGTAGACATGCTCCATCTTGCCGGCGATCGCCAGGCCATCGTCGGACAGCGGCACGCGGTCGCCATGCGACAGGAACAGGTAGCGCTTGCCGTCCTCGCCGACGATGTGGCCGGGATCGATGCGGTCGTTGTTGAGGGCAACGGGCTCGGACCACGGGCCGCGGATGTTGTCGGCCCAGACGACGTAGATGTTGTTGTTGCCGGGTAGCTTGGCCGGGATGTAGAGGTAGTAGCGGCCCTTGTGCTTGGTCAGCTCGGGCGCCCAGATGCTGCCGACGTATTTGGTGAGCGCGGCGCCGATCGGCTCCCAGTTGACCAGGTCTTTGGAGTGCCAGATCGTCAGCGCCGGGTAGGCTTCGAAGGACGAGAAGGTCATGTAGTAATCGTCGCCATCCTTGAGCACGCTCGGGTCGGGATGGTCGCCGGCCATGATCGGGTTCAGGTAGAAACCGTTGCCGAGGTCGGCCTTGCGCTGGCCTTCGATGCCCTTGGCCCAGCCCTGGCAGGGCCGCAGGTAGGGGTTGCCGATTTCTTTGGCGCAGACGGTTTGGGGCGCGGGCGCCGAGGCCGGCGCGGCGGCGGCGGCTGCAGCGGCGGCGGCGGCGGCGGGAATAGCGAGCGCGGCGAACAGGCCGAGCAGGTAAACGATTTTCATCATGCGGATTATTTTCCCAGATTGGTCAGGCCAAAACACGATAATCGCATAGTTTGTTCGCGCTGCAAACTAATTCTTGGCGCTGGCGCTGTTCAAGCGCTTCGCGGCCATCGCCTGATCAAACCAGGGTGACAACAAGCGCTGGGCGCCGGCGCCGCGCCACGTCAGTCGCTCTCGTCGGTCAGTGACTTGACCCGGCGCGCCGAGTCGATCGGCAGGCAGCGCCATGGTTCATACACGGCAGCCGTGCCCCAGCCGAGGGTGAATCCAGGCTGAAAACATACCTCGCCATGGGCCGTCTGGCTGGTCGAAATCACGGCGATGTTCGCGCCAAGCGGAAAACTCGTGTGGTATTGATCGAGCGCGCTGGCGCTGTCCGGACGGAAGCGCACCACCAGCTTTCCACCCTTGGGCAGCGTCCCCTCCCAGCGCACCTTCACGCCCACCAGCGTCTCCAGCGAGCCGACCCGGACGAGGCTTCCCCGCAAACGCGGCAAGGTGGCGATCCAGGCCGCGTGCGCCCGCTCGAGTTCCTTGAGCCGGCGCGCGTAATCGTCGAACACCAGGTCGAGGTCGAATCCGCTGAGTTGAAACGCGGTCTGCCACAAGGCGTAACCTTCCAGTTCGCGCGGAAAATCGGCGCGCCCGAGTGTGCGCAGGAGGGTGGCCGGCGCCGCCGCGCCGTAGCGCCGCACCAGTCGATCGACCACCAGCGCCCCCAGCGGATACTTCAAGTCGCCATCGACCTTGGCCATCAGGTTGGCATAACTGGTCAGGTCGCGCGGGGCCACCTGGTGGCGCGACGAGATAATCGCTTCCACCAATTCCTCTTTGGACGCGAATTGCGCCTGTTGTTCGGCATCGCGCGCGAGCTTGCCTTCGACCCAGTGCGCCAGTCCTTCGTTAAAGACCGTCATGCCATCGAGTTCGCGGGCGTTCTCGCCGCCGGCCAGACGCCGCGCGAACACGTGGGTGGTTTCGTGCGCCAGTACATCGAGCGAGTCGATTTTTACGAGGTCCATCCGGATCCGGTCGAAGTAGGCGGTACCCGCCGTGTTGTCGATCGAACCGGACAGGTCGACGTCGACCGGCCCGCCAGGCTCGACGCCCAGTAGCTTGGCAACCGACAGGAAGGTGTCGTCGGCGCCGTCGATCAACTCGTTGACGCGCGCGCTGTTGACGGCCTGGTAGGTGAAAGTGTAATGGGTGGTGGCGGCATGCCCGTCGGCCGAGTGCGCGAAGGCGACGGCTTCGTCGCCGGCGCCGGCGCCTTTCTGTGCGTAAGTGCCGAACAAATAGACGGCGCCGGCGGTCGTGGCGCCTCCGATGAGTATCCACAGCAGCGGCACGCCGAGTCGCGCGGACAGGGTGCGCGAGGCGCGCCAGGCGCGCCAGCGCGGCAGCAGCGTGCCGGCGGCGTTGAACAGCGCCAGCGCCAGCAGGCCACACAGGATCGCCGCGCCGAGCTGGGTCCAGAGCGTGGCGGCGGGCAGGCGCCAGCTGGCGCCGACAAAGTGCGGCAAGGTCAGCTCGGTCGGATCGAGCGCCGCGCCCAGGTCCGGCGCCGCCTTCTTGATCAGCGCGACGGCCACCACCGCCATGGCGAACACGATCCAGGCCAGGTGGCGCAGGAAGCCGAGCAGCATGCCGAGCGTGACGCCGAGCGCGTTGAGCAGGATCGTCAGCCACAGGTTGGTCCACAACAGGCCGGGGTGGATCTGGTAGTCGAGCGAGTCGCGCGTGACCAGGTGGGTCGCCACCACGATCAAGGTGCCGAGCACGCCCGGGACTGCGGTCACCACCATCGCGGCGCTGAACTTGGCCAGGTAGACGTCGCGCCGGGTCAGCGGCAGGCCGTCGAGGAAGGCCAGGGTGCCGTCGTCGATTTCGCGCACCAAGAGGCCACTGCCGATGGCGAAGGCGAGCAACAGCCCGATGAAAGCGTCGAGCCAGGTGACGCTGTCGAAGGTCTGGCCGAGGGACTTCAACTCGGAGGGGATGGTCAGCACGGTGAACAGGTGCATCAGTTCAAGCGCGAACACCAGCACCAGGAAGGGACGCTGGGCGCGCAGCTCCTTGCGCAGCAGGCCGCGCATCATGGCAGCGCCCAGCGGCGCGCCGACAGCCGCACGGTGCAAGCGAGCGCCGGGACATACTGTTCGACGGCGGTGTAGAGCCGGGTGCCGGCGGCGAAGGTGGCCGGCAGCACGCCGGGACCGCGCGCGTCGACCCGCTCGGGCTGCTCTTCCGCAAGCTCGGAATCCCACGGGTTGAGCTCGAAGTAGCGCACGGCGAACGGCGGCGCCACCGTTCCCGCCGCGAGCGCGTAA
>JBDSTZ010000087.1:0-9806 GCA_039927975.1 Massilia sp.
CCAGCAACGCCCAGGACGAAGCCGAGCGCCAGCAGCTGGCCGGCGACACCGGCAAGCTGCTCACCAATATGCTGGCGGCGGTGTCGCTCTCGCGCGAGCGGGACGTCTACCTGACCAATCTGGTCAAGTGCCGCCCTGTGAGCGCGAACGGCGGCGAGCGCGCGCCGAGCGCCGAAGAAGTCGCCGCCTGCCGGCCCTACCTCGCGCGCGAACTGGCGCTCTGCGGCGCCGGCACCCTGCTCACGCTCGGCCAGATCGCCGCCAACGGCCTGCTCGGCAAACCACTGCCGACCGCGCTGGCCGGCAGCCGTGGCAGCGTCCACCAATTTGACGGCGTGCCCATGGTCGCGACCCTGCATCCGGGCGAACTGCTGCGGCGCGGCACCGACAAGGCGCTGTCCTGGGTCGACCTGTGCCTGGCCATGGCGGCCAATGAGCGCGCCGGCTGACACCTACCAGGCGCATTTCGCGCGCCGCTGGGGCCACCTGCGCCGGCCGCACGTGCGCGCGCTGGCCTGGCTGATCGACGCGCCCGACCTGCTCGACCCCCATGACCCCGGCTGGCATGGCCAGATCGCCACCCTCGGCGCCGCCTCAAGCGCGGTGGCCGCCTGGCTGGCCAGTCTGGATGCCGATCCGGCCGCGCTCGACGCCTCCCTCGGCGAGAAGCCCTACACCCGGCTCGGCCTCTACGCCGAAAAGCTGATGGCGTTTTATTTCGCCGAACAAGGCCGGCTGGTGGCCCACAGCCTGCAAGTGCGCGCCAGCCGCAACGACACGATCGGCGAATTCGACTTCCTGCTCGACGCCGGCGCCGACGGCCTCGAACACATCGAGCTGGCCACCAAGTTCTATCTGCTGCAAGGCAGTAGCGCGCAGCGCTTCGACAATCTGATCGGCCCCAACCTGGCCGACAGCCTGGGCGCCAAGATGCGCAAGATCGTCGGCAAGCAGCTGGCGCTGGGCGAGCATCCGGCCGCGCAGGCGCTGCTGCCGCGTCCCGTCGTCAAGGCGGCCGCACTGGTCAAGGGCTGGCTGTTTTATCCCGCCGCCAGCGAGGCGCCGCTGGCCGGCATCGGCGCCGCCCATTGCCGCGGTTTCTGGTGCGCCCTCGACGAGATCGCGCAGCGCGATGACGACGCCTTCGTCGTGTTGCCGCGCCTGCAATGGCTGGCGCCGTGGCGCGGCGCGGCGCCGGTGCTGGACCGTGCTGGTTTGAAGGGGGAACTGGCCGGAATGCCCGGCCCGGTGCTGGTGGCGGCGGTGCGTCCAAGCGGCGCCGGGTTCGAAGAAACCGCGCGCGGCTTCATCGTGCCGGACGACTGGCGCGCCCGCGCCGCCGCCCGGTCGGCTTAGTGTTTGTGCTCGCCGATCAGGGCGAGCGAATCGTGCTCTTTCTGGTTGGCCGCGTGGCGCCGCATGATCAGGAACATCAGCGCGGCGACCGAGAAACCGAACAGGATGATGGTGGCATTGAGCGACAGCTTTAGCCCGATCATGATGGCGTAGACCGTGAGCATGGTCAGGATCGACAGGTTCTCATTGAAGTTCTGCACCGCGATCGAGTGGCCGGCGCTCATCAGCACGTGGCCGCGATGCTGCAGCAGGGCGTTCATCGGCACCACGAAAAAGCCCGACAGCAGGCCGATCAGGATCAGCAGGGGATAAGCCAGCGCCACCGAATGGACCATCGTCATGCCCATCACGATGACGCCCATCACGATGCCGAGCGGGATCACGCTCAGCGATTTTTTCAGCGGCACGATCTTGGCCGACAGCGCCGCGCCGAGCGCGATGCCGATGGCGACCACGCCGACCAGGCTGGTCGCCTTTTCATAAGGCATGCGCAGCGATTCCTCGGCCCACTTGAGCACGATCAGTTGCAAGGTCGCGCCGGCGCCCCAGAACAGAGTGGTGACGGCCAGCGAGATCTGGCCCAGCTTGTCCTTCCACAGCGTCGACGAGCAGTTGGCGAAATCGGCGATCAGCTTGATCGGATTGCGTTCCTGGTGTTCGTAGATGGCGCCGGTGTCGGGAATGCGCGCGTTCAGGCCGGTCGCCAGCAGGTAGATCGCCACCACCACGCACAGCGCCGCCTCGGTCGGCGAATCGACCCCGGTGGTCACAAAAGGCATGTCGAAACTTAGCAGCGCGCCCGACACCTTGGCGCCCACCAGCGCGCCGCCCATCACGGTGCCGAGGATGATCGAGGTGACCGTCAAACCTTCGATCCAGCCGTTGGCCGCGACCAGTTTTTCGGGCGGCAGCAATTCGGTCAGGATGCCGTACTTGGCCGGCGAGTACACCGCCGCGCCGAAGCCGACCACCGCGTAGGCGATCAGCGGATTGACGTGAAAGAAAAACAGCAGGCAGCCGAAGATCTTGATCAGGTTGGCGATGAACATCACCTTGCCCTTTGGCTTCCAGTCGGCAAAGGCGCCGACGAAGGCGGCCAGCAACACGTAAAACAGCACGAAGGATAATTTGAGCAGCGGCGCCTGCGAGGGAGGCGCGTGCATGGTAGCGAGCACGTCGATCGCCACGAAGAACAGGGCGTTGTCGGCCAGCGAGGAAAAAAACTGGGCCGCCATGATGGTGTAAAAACCACGATTCATTCGAGAACTTCTTTAAACATGTCTGGGTTGCTTTATACCATGCTCAGCGCTTCACGCCAAAGAAAACAGCCGCGCAGAAACGACTTCGTCCGGTAAAATAGCCGCTTCCATCATCAATTCAATATCCCTATGCCACGCCCGCTGCGCGCCACGATCGATCTCGAATGCATGCGGCATAACCTGGCGCTGGCGCGCGCCTGCGCGCCGGACGCGCGGGTGTGGGCGGTGGTCAAGGCCAACGCCTACGGTCACGGCCTCGAGTTCGGCCTGCGCGGCTTCGGCGCCGCCGACGGTCTTGCCCTGGTCGAGCTCGACAACGCGCTGCGCCTGCGCGAACTGGGTTGGACCCGTCCGATCCTGCTGCTCGAAGGTATTTTCGCCGACAGCGACATCTCGCAGCTGTGGGAGCACGATCTCGAATGCGTGGTGCATTCGATCGAGCAACTCAAGATGCTCGAATACACCCGCCTGCCGCGCCCGATCGATGTGCATCTTAAAATGAACACCGGCATGAACCGGCTCGGCTTCACGCCCGACGCCTACCGCGCCGCGCATGCGCGCCTGCGGGCGATTCCCGGCGTCGGCAAGATTTCCCTGATGACCCACTTCGCCAACGCCGACGAGCTCGAACATCCCTTGCTGCCGATGCGCGAGCAGATGCTGCGTTTCCTCGCCGGCGCCGACGGCTTGCCGGGCGAACGCAGCCTGTGCAATTCGGGCGGCGTGCTGCAGCGCTCCACCGCGCTGGCGCAGGACTGGATTCGGCCCGGCATCATGCTGTACGGCGCCAGTCCCGGCGGGCACAGCGCGGCCGAGCTCGGCTTGCGGCCCTGCATGACCCTGTCGAGCGAAATCATCGGCATCCAGCAACTGGCGCCCGGCGACACGGTCGGCTACGGCAGCCGCTTTCGCGCCGAGGCGCCCACCACCATCGGCGTGGTGGCCTGCGGTTACGCCGACGGCTATCCGCGCCACGCCGCGCACGGCACCCCGGTGCTGGTCGACGGCCACCGCACCGCCTTGCTCGGCCGCGTTTCGATGGACATGCTGACGGTCGACCTGGGGCCGATTCCGAACGCCCGCGTCGGCAGCAAGGTGACCCTGTGGGGACACGGCTTGCCGATCGACGAGGTGGCGCAGGCGGCCGGCACGATCGGCTATGAACTGATGTGCGCGCTGTCGCCGCGCGTGCCGCTGCTGCAAGCCTGAGCCCGCGTTCGGGCCTTCCCGCCGCCGCCACCATCTTATTGACTCCGACAACCCCATGGCCAAACCAAAAACCAATTTCACCTGCAGCGAGTGCGGCGGCATCAGCAACAAATGGACCGGCCAGTGCCCCGCCTGCCGCGCCTGGAACACCCTGGTCGAAACGCCGATCGAGGCGCCCGGCCTGAACCGT
Organism: Massilia sp.; assembly: GCA_039927975.1. Lineage (GTDB taxonomy): Bacteria > Pseudomonadota > Gammaproteobacteria > Burkholderiales > Burkholderiaceae_D > JBDSTZ01. The sequence goes on from JBDSTZ010000087.1 coordinate 4,015, forward strand.
CTGTCCAATCCGCAGCACAAGAGCCTGGCGCAAACGGCGCCGGTACTGTCGCTGGCCGACATCGACGCGGTCGACGTGCCGCGCTTCGGCACCGGCATCGAGGAATTCGACCGCGTGCTCGGCGGCGGCCTGGTGGCCGGCGGCGTGGTGCTGATCGGCGGCGACCCCGGCATCGGCAAGTCGACCCTGCTGCTGCAGGCGCTGGCCAACATCTCGCAACTGAAAAGCACGCTGTACGTCAGCGGCGAGGAGTCCGGCGCCCAGATCGCCCTGCGCGCGCGCCGCCTGGCCGTCGAGGTCAAGGACTTCAAGCTGCAGGCTGAAATCCAGCTCGAGAAAATCCTCGGCACGCTGGCCGACCTGAAACCCGAAGTGGCCGTCATCGATTCGATCCAGACCGTGTATTCGGACGCGCTGACGTCCGCGCCCGGGTCGGTGGCCCAGGTGCGCGAGTGCGCGGCGCAGCTGACCCGCGTGGCCAAGCAGACCGGCGTGACCATCATCCTGGTCGGCCACGTCACCAAGGAAGGCGCGCTGGCCGGCCCGCGCGTGCTCGAACACATTGTCGACACCGTGCTGTATTTCGAAGGCGACGCCCAGTCGAGCTTCCGCCTGGTGCGGGCGATCAAGAACCGCTTCGGCGCCGTCAACGAGCTGGGCGTGTTCGCCATGACCGAAAAAGGCTTGAAGGGCGTCTCCAACCCGTCGGCGCTGTTCCTCTCGCAGCACGACAGCCAGGTGCCCGGCTCCTGCGTGATGGTGACCCAGGAGGGCACCCGCCCGCTGCTGGTCGAAATCCAGGCGCTGGTCGACACCAGCCACTTGCCCAACGCGCGCCGCCTGTCGGTCGGCCTGGAGCAGAACCGCCTGGCCATGCTGCTGGCCGTGCTGCACCGCCACGCCGGCATCGCCGCCTTCGACCAGGACGTCTTCATCAACGCGGTGGGCGGCGTCAAGATCGCCGAACCGGCGGCCGACCTCGCGGTGCTGCTGGCGATTAACTCGTCGATGCGCAACAAGGCCTTGCCGCGCGGGCTGGTGGTGTTTGGCGAAGTCGGCCTGGCCGGCGAGATCCGCCCGGCGCCGCGCGGCCAGGAACGCTTGCGCGAAGCGGCCAAGCTGGGTTTTTCGATCGCCATGATCCCGAAAGCGAATGCGCCAAAACAAAAGATTGAAGGAATGACGATTGTCGCGGTCGAACGGATTGACGAAGCCTTCAACAAGTTGCGCGAATTGGATTGACACTGGACTTGTCGTTTCCCATCGGCAATAATGTCGGCCGCGACACATTCCGTCGGACCGGCACCGACAACAGCAGGGCGCGAGCGGCGTCCACCCGGAAGGTATTTTGATAAACGAACAACGCAAATCCCCGCGCAAGGTCTTGAAGGCGAAGGCCGTGCTGGCCATGGAAGGCATGCCGCCGATTCCCGCCCGCACCCTCGACATCGCCGCCAACGGCATCGCCGTTTCGACCCCGCATCAACTGCCGGTCGGCGCCACCGGCAAGCTCAGCTTCGACCTTTACTTTGAAGGCAAGATGATGCCGATCAGCGCCCGCGCCCGCGCGCTGTATTGCATCATCAGCAATGGTGAATTCAAGATCGGCTTCCAGTTCATCAGCGTCGACCTGACCAGTATGACCACGCTGGCCAAGTTCTTGCGCTGACACGGCGTCGCGCCGCTTGCCTGGCTGCCGCGCTTATTTTTAGATGCCGTCGTCGGCGGTTTTTTCCCTCACTCGCTCAGGCGCCGACGCCGCGTGCCGGGCCGCTTTCAGGTTGCGTGAAGGTCCGCACCACCCGGTCGAGCAAGGCGAACAGGATCTCGATGCCATAACCGAATACAAAGGGGACGAACAGTGGCGGCAGATTGAGCGTCTTGAAGGTGGGGTCGCCGGCCGTTGCCAGCAGCCCACCGAACACGCCCGCAATCGCCCCCAGGCAGATGCGCACGATGTACACGCTGACCGAGACCGGCATGTAGGTATGCTCGCGCAGCGACTGGCTGAGCGATCGCAGGATGAAGGTCAGCGCGCCCAGCACGCCCATCAGCATTGGAATCAGGTAGGCGCCCACATTGGCCACGATCATTTTTGATTGCACCAGCAGGCTGGCCGATTGCGCGTCGAACGCCTTGGCATAATCGACTTCGGCGGTTCGCAGCTGGTCGCTCAAGGACTCCGTCTGTGAATCGCCACGCGTGGGACTTGCCAGGCTTGGCGCCGCCGTGGCATCGTGACCGGCCAGCTTGGCGCGCAGTTGTGCGACCCGATCGGTGGCATCGAGAAGTTCCTGGTCCGTGCGCCGCTCCACCGGACAGATGAAGCTCATGCCATACAAATTACACATCGTCGTCGCGCGCAGATACCAGCGCATGACGAGGTTCGATAGCGGCCGTCCGCGCTCGGCCTGCACGCGTATTTCGTGTTCGGCCTGCAGGAATTGCTGTTTCTTGTCTTCGAGCGCGGCCACCGCCGGCATGAATTCATCGCAGCCGCCCTTGAGCGCGGTGTGTTGCAGCGCCGCCGCTGCCGGCGCAGCTGGATTGACCTCAAGCGTGCAATTGTCGACCGCGCCCACCTTGTGGCGGACCGCATTGAATCGGTTAATCGCGCTGTCGACCTCCGCTTGCCGCGTCGCCATCGCCGCGTTCAACTCGGTGTTCTTGGCTTGCTGGCTGATCGCCATATCGACCAGATCCTTGCCCGAGACCCAGAATCCCTGAAGGGCGAGGCCGGCCGCGAAGACGATCACTGCGCAGCAGGCATTGCCGGCAGTCGGGGTAAAAAATGATTTGGGAAAGCACCTTGCGTTGATCTCGATCGACGAGCGGATCGAGCAAGCGCTCAACGGTGCCAGCTCGACCGCGAAATCATCGAACGCACTCCAGAACGCGGTCGCGATGGCGGCACGCGCCGGGCTGGCCACGCCCTCCCGTTCGCGCCGATAGGCTTCCGCGCTGTGGATCAGCGCTTCGACTTTCTTGGCATCGATCTTGCGCGAACTTTGCGCGGCAAATGCCAGCAGCAAATCGGTATCGGCCAGCGCGCTGGCGACGGGATCGTCGAGATTGACGCAGGAATAGGCGTCTTTGCGGTGCCAGAAGCGGGACCATTTGTTCCATGCGTGGCGTAAATATTGCGAGAACGGTGGCAAGAGATCCATCTGCACTCCCAAGAGTTGATGAAGTTGTGTAAATGCCAATGAATATCACGCCCGTGCTGAGAAATAAACATGAAAATTATTGATTTTCAAAAATACAACATATTGGTCGGCTGTCGGGGATGAATTCGCGCGCCGCGACTCTAAGTGATGAGAGATAGCGAGGGAGGGAGCGATGCCATACCGCGCCATGGAGCAGTGGCTGGCCGACCATCACATCACCGAAATCGAATGCCTGGTGCCCGACCTGACCGGCGTCGCGCGCGGCAAAATTCTGCCGCGCAGCAAATTCGGCAGCGAGGGCGGCATGCGCCTGCCCGAAGCCGTGCTCGGCATGACCGTCACCGGCAACACCCCCGAGCGCGACCTGGCCTACCTGCGCGCCATTTCAGTCGTCGACCGCGATATGCAACTGCGCGCCGATCCTGCCAGCATCGCCCTGGTGCCGTGGGCCCAGGACCCGACCGCGCAAGTGATCCACGACTGCTTTTTCGCCGACGCCAGCCTGGTCGACTTCGCCCCGCGCTCGGTGCTGCGCCGCGTGCTCGGCTTGTATGCCGCGCACGGCTGGACCCCCACCATCGGCCCCGAACTGGAGTTCTACCTGGCCGCCCCCAGCCTCGACCCCAATCTGCCGCTGCGCTCGCCGGTCGGGCGCAGCGGACGGGCCGAAACCAGCCGCCAGATCTACAGCATCGACGCCGTCAACGAGTTCGACCCGCTGTTCGAGGACATCTACGATTATTGCGACCTGATGCAGCTCGACGTCGACACCTTGATCCACGAGATCGGCGCCGGCCAGCTCGGCATCGACTTTCTCCAAGGCGAGCCGCTGGCCACGGCCGACCACATCTTCTATTTCAAGCGCATGGTGCGCGAGGCCGCGCTCAGGCACGGCATGCACGCGACCTTCATGGCCAAGCCGCTCGCCCACGAACCGGGCTCGGCCATGCATCTGCACCAGGGCCTGCTCGATAGTCTCGGCGGCGCCAATCTGTTCACCCTGCGCGATGGCACGCCCTCGGTCCTGTTTCGCCACTTCATCGGCGGACTGCAGCGCTACATGCCCGCCGCCATGGCCCTGGTGGCGCCGTACGTCAATTCCTACCGCCGCATCGTGCGCGGCACCGACGCGCCGATCAATGTGCAGTGGGGCATGGACAACCGCACGGTCGGCTTCCGCGTGCCGGCCGCGCCGCCGGCCGAGCGGCGCGTCGAAAACCGCCTGATCGGCGCCGACGCCAATCCCTACCTGGCCTTCGCCACCACGCTGGCCTGCGGCTACCTCGGCATGGTCGAGCAGACCGAGCCGTCGCCCGAGATGCGCGGCAGCGCCCACGCGTTCGGCTTCGAGCTGCCGCAGGGTTTGTCGGAAGCGCTACGCCTGCTGCGCGCCGAACCGCGCCTGGCCGATGTGCTGGGCGCGCGCTTTCTCGACGTGTACGCCGCCATCAAGGACCAGGAGTATCTGGAATTCATGACCGTCATCAGTCCGTGGGAACGCGAGCACTTGTTGCTGCACGTCTGACCCGACCCCTCGCCACCGTTATCAAGCTGGCAATTTTCGATATATTTACAAACGCGCATCCAAATTCAAAATTGCAGTGTAGAATTCGATCGGTCTTACCAAATCCAAAATTGGTTGGACCGTGGGCGCCCAATTTGGCGCTGGCAAGGATGCTTCATCGTCTGACTTCTTTTGAATACAGGGCATGCATGCGTGAATTCTTGACCCCGGGCGCTCGTCGCGCCGCCAACCTGCGCCATCGCTAGGGCAGCGCCATGCGTTTTGCGATCCGCGCGGTCGGCGCCGACAATCAGGTGCAACGGCTTGAAATCGATGCCAGCGACGTCCAGGCCGCCACCCGCGAGGCCGCCGGACGCCGCCTGACGGTGCTCGACGTCCGCCCGCTGTCCGGCCGCGCCCGCCGCGGCAAGAGTTTTTCCCTTGTCCTCTTCACCCAGGAATTGCTGGCGCTGCTCGAAGCGGGCCTCGGCCTGGTCGAAAGCCTCGAAGCGCTGGGCGAAAAAGAGTCGCACAGCGAAACCGGCGCGCTGCTCGGGCGCCTGCTGGCGCGCATGCGCGACGGCCTGCGCTTTTCGCTGGCGCTGGCGGCCGAACCCGACCACTTCCCGCCGCTCTTCATCGGCATCGTCAAGGCCGCCGAGCGCACCAGCGACCTGCCGCAGGCGCTGACCCGCTTCATCGAATACCAGGTGCGCGTCGAGGGCGTGCGCAACCGCCTGGTGAGCGCGGCGATCTACCCGGTGATTTTGCTGATCGTCGGCGGCGGCGTCAGCCTGTTCCTGCTCGGTTACGTGGTGCCCAAGTTCTCCGCCATCTACCAGGGCAGCGGGCGTGACCTGCCGCTGATGTCGCGCTGGCTGATCGCCTGGGGCAACGCCATTTCCGGCCACGGCGCCGTGCTGCTGACGGTGCTCGCCGCGCTCGCCGCCGGCCTGTTCGTCTGGCTGCGGCGTTTGAACCGCAACGGCCAGGTGATGGCCGCCTTCACGCGCCTGCCCGGTGTCGCGCAGCGCGTCCACATCCTTGAACTGGCGCGCCTGTATCTGACGCTCGGCATGCTGCTCGAAGGCGGCATCGCCGTCGTCAGCGCGATGGACATG
>JBDSTZ010000088.1:0-9541 GCA_039927975.1 Massilia sp.
CAGGGCGTCGTGCGGGGCAAGCGGATCGCCCGGCGCGGCCAGATCCGGCGCGGCAGCCATCACAGGGTTGGCGCCTTCGGCAGGGACGGCGTCGGGAAGACGCTCACTTCGACGTCGGAGCCGACCGCTTCGAGCGAGATGGCGTCGAGCCATACCTTGCCCTTGCCATTGTCGATCACGCCGAAGGCGATGGCGCCGGCGTCGATGGGTACGTCGAGCACCACGCTGCGCATGCTCCAGCCGGTGCTGCCCTTGATCGGTTTGTCCTGGCTGTTATAAAACGCCACCGGCTTGTTGACGGCATTGTCGACCCGCAGCCACAGCCCGGCCCAGCCGCTGACATCCTCGGTCTTCACGCGCGCCTGGAAGCGCACCCGCTTGCCGCGATATTGTTCGGCGGAGATCATCTGCATCAGGGTGGCCCAACTGGCGCCCTCGCCGCTGTTCTGCGCAATGAATTTGGCGCCGGTGACGCCGTCGACATTGTGGGCGTCAATGCCGCTGGTGTATTCGGTGGGCGAGGCGCCGGCCAAGATCCAGCCGGGCGGGGGCAACGGATTGGAGCGGGCCAGCACCATCATTGAGGTGGCGGCGAGCGCGGCGAACAGGACGTAACGTGGTTTCATGGTTTCTCTCGGTGAGCATGACGGCTTGTCATGGCTCGTACTGTGGACCACGCCGGCAGACATGGGGGCGCCGTGCGACGAACGCGCCATTCTACCGACAAGCGCGGCGCCAGGGCCCGGATGCGGTCTCACTCGTCCAGCGGCGCGGCGCTCGAGCGCGGACAGGCCGTCTGCGCGGTGTTCATCACCATCGCCAGGAAGGTGTAGTAGCCGTTGATGCCCATCAGGTCGACCACGCCGTGTTCGCCGAACAGCGCCAGCGCGCGCGCGTAAGTGTCGTCGGTGACGCGTTTGAGCTGGTGCAGCTCGATGCAGAAGTCGTACACCGCCATTTCGTCGGCCGCCATCACGCGCGGCTTGCGGCGCTTGGCGATGGCCTCGATGACGTCGGCGCTGATGCCGCTTTGCTCGGCGATCGGGGCGTGGATGGCCCACTCGACCTTCTGGTTCCACTGGCGCGCGGTGACCAGGATCGCCAGCTCCGACAGGCGGGTGCCGATCGCGCTGCGGTAGCGCAGGTACTCGCCCATGCGCTGGGCGCATTCCATCAGCTCGGGACTGCGCAGCAGCGGAATGAAGGGCCCGTAGACGGCGCCGCGCGGGCCGTTGACGATGGCCAGCGCGGCGCGCCGCTGCTCGGGGCTCAGTTGCGGATCGGGGATGGGGCCGAGGCGGTCGTGGTCCATGCGCAGCTTTCAGGTGAAGGGAGGAAGGGTGGCTTGAATATGTCCTAACGGAAAAATATTCGCACAGCTCCCGGCAAAAATCAAAAGAATCCGCGTGGTTCGCGCTTATTGTCAAGCGTCAACTTTCAAACCACGGGAGAGCCGCATGAGCCACATCATCCATCGCAACCTGCGCCAGATGCCGCCGGTCGCCGTCAGCGCCAAGGGCATGCTGGTGCGCGACCGCGACGGCAACAGCTACCTCGACGCCAGCGGCGGCGCCGCCGTCTCCTCGCTCGGCCACGGCCACCCCGACGTGATCGGCGCGATGCACCGCCAGATCGACCGCATCGCCTACGCCCACACGGGCTTTTTCACCACCGAGGCGAGCGAGGAACTGGCCGGGCGGCTGGTGGCCGGCGCCCCGGCCGGCCTGTCGGAAGTATATTTCGTCTCGGGCGGCTCGGAGGCGATCGAGACGGCGATGAAGCTGGCGCGCCAGTATTTCGTCGAGGCCGGCCAGCCCGAGCGGACCGTGTTCATCGCGCGGCGCCAGAGCTTTCACGGCAATACCCTGGGCGCGCTGGCGCTCGGCGGCAACGCCTGGCGGCGCAAGCACTTCGCGCCGCTCTTGATCGACGTGCCGCATGTGGCGCCGTGCTATGAATACCGCGGCCGCGCCGAGGGCCAGTCGCAGATCGAATACACCGCGGCCCTGCTGGCCGAACTCGAGGCGACCATCCTGGAAACCGGCGCCGAGCGGGTGATCGCCTTTTGCGCCGAGCCGGTGGTGGGCGCGACGGGCGGCGCGATTCCGCCCACGCCCGGCTACTTCGAGGGCGTGCGCGCGCTGTGCGACCGCTACGGCATCCTGTTCATCGCCGACGAGGTGATGTGCGGGATGGGCCGCACCGGCAGCATGTACGCGATCGAGCAGGAAGGGGTGGCGCCGGACATCATCGCCATCGCCAAGGGCCTGGGCGCGGGCTACCAGCCGATCGGCGCGGTGCTGGCGCAGCGCGCGATCGTCGAGCGGCTGCGCGCCGGCAGCGGCGCTTTCCAGCATGGCCACACGTATTGCGGCCACCCGGTGGCGGCGGCGGCGGCGCTGGCGGTGCAGCGGGTGATCGAACGCGACGACCTGCTGACAGTCGTGCGCCAGCGCGGCGAGTCGCTCAGGGCGCTGCTGACCGACGCGCTGGACGGCCATCCGCATGTGGGCGACATTCGCGGGCGCGGCCTGCTGATGGGGATAGAGCTGGTGCAGGACCGCGCCAGCAAGCAGCCGTTCGCCCCGGGCCGCAAGCTGCACGCGGCGATCAAGGCGCGCGCGATGGCCAACGGCCTGATGGTGTATCCGATGGGCGGCACCATCGACGGCCTGCATGGCGACCATGTGCTGCTGGCGCCGCCGTTCATCGCCAGCGAGCTCGATCTGGAGGCGATCGTCGCGCGGCTGGCCGACGCGATCGACGCCGCCCTGGCTCAGGACTTGGCGTAGGCCAGCACGTCCTGCTGCTGTTCGCCGAGGCCGGCGATACCGAGGCGCATGCGGTCGCCGCGCTTGAGGAAGCGCGGCGGCGTCAAGCCCATGCCGACGCCCGGCGGGGTGCCGGTGGTGATGATGTCGCCAGGTTCGAGCGTCATGAAGCGCGACAGGTAGCTGACGATCTGGGCCACCGTGAAGATCATGGTCGAGGTGCTGCCGGTCTGGACCCGCTTGCCGTTCAGTTCAAGGTAGAGGTCGAGCTGCTGGACGTCGAGGATCTCGTCGCGCGTGACCAGCCAGGGGCCGACCGGGCCGAAGGTGTCGCAGCCCTTGCCCTTGTCCCAGGTGCCGCCGCGTTCGAGCTGGAAGCTGCGCTCGGAGACGTCGTTCACCACGCAATAGCCGGCGACGAACTTGAGCGCGTCTTCCTCGCTCACGTACTGGGCGCGCTGGCCGATCACCACCCCGAGTTCGACTTCCCAGTCGCCCTTCTTGGCGTCCTTGGGCAGCATGACCGGATCGTCGGGGCCCGACAGGCAGGTGATCGCCTTGGTGAAGATGATCGGTTCCTTGGGGATGGCGGCGCCGGTTTCGGCGGCGTGGTCGGCGTAATTGAGGCCGATGGCGATGAACTTGCCGACCCCGGTGAGCGGCACGCCGAAGCGCGGTTCGCCGCGCACCAGCGGCAGCGTCTTGGTATCGAGCTTGGCCAGCTTGCGCAGGGCCTTGTCCGACAGCAGGTCCGGGGTGATGTCGGCGACCACGCCGGCCAGGCTGCGCAACCTGCCCTCGTCATCGAGCAGGCCGGGTTTTTCCTTGCCGGGACGGCCGTAGCGAACCAATTTCATAGTCTTCTTTCGTCAGTAAATCGAACTCGCATTTTACCGGACGACGGGCGACGAAGTAACCGACCAGCCCGGGCAGCTGGAACAGCACCAGCACGGCGAAGGCGCACTGGTAGGCCTGGGCCGGATAATGGCCGAGCGCATCGGGACGCCACAGGCCGAGCACCTGGCCGAAGCCGGCCTGCACGACGAAGGCGCCGATGAAGATCAAGAGGTTCAGGCAGGTGGCGGCGCGCCCGGTCAGGTCGCGCGGCATGGTCTGGGCGACGATCGCATACTCGATGCCGGTGATGGTGCCCACCAGCGTGAACAGCACCGACAGCAGCTGGAAGCTGGGGCGCCAGTTGAGGATGAAGCCGCACTGCACCAGCACGAAGCAGAACACGCCCAGGCCGGCCACGCGCAGCGGCTTGATGCCGTGGCGGCCGGCCCATTCGGTGAGCATGCCGACCGCGATGGCGCCGAAGATCACGGCGGCCATGCTCAGGTACAGCAGGTAGGCCACGGCGGCGTCGGAAAAGTGCGCGGCGTCGGACAGCCAGCGGCCGACCCACAGGCCCTGGATGCCGAAGAACACCGTGTGCGGCACCAGCACCAGCGAGACGGTCTCGCGAAAGGCGCTGTTGCGGTAGACGTCGAACACCGATTTGAGGTTGGGCCGGGCGGCGCCGGCGGCGCCAGAACGCGGGGTCACCAGCCAGATCAGCAGCGCGGCGCAGGCGGTCAGCGCGGCCAGCATGACGAACAGGCCGCGCCAGTCGGTGTAGAACAGCGCGGTGCGCACCGGCAGGGTGGCCGAGGCGGCGCCCAGCCCGCCGACGGCGATCAGGTAGCCGTGCACCGAGGGCAGGCGGCTCGGCGCGATCCAGGTCGAGATGGCCTTGACCGCCGACATGAAGCAGCCGCCCAGGCCAAGCCCGATCACCGCGCGCGCGCACATCAGCTGCACGAAGCTCTCGCCCCAGGCGAACAGCAGGACGCCGGCGGCGGCCACCATCAGCAGCACCAGCTGCACCTTGCGCGGCCCGTAGCGGTCGAGCGCGATGCCGACCGGCAGCTGGACCAGCGCGAACGAAAAGAAGAACGCGCTGGTGAGCAGGCCAAGCTGGCCCGGGCTTAGATGGAGCGAGGCGACCAGGTTGGGCGCCAGCACCGCGTTGACGGTGCGCAGCAGCGACGACAGGTAGTGTCCCAGCGCGAACGGCAGAAACACGTAGAAAAAGACCGCGACCCCGGACAGGCGCGGCGTCTTCCGCTCGGCGTCCATCGGCGCCTCAGCCGGCGTCGGTGTGGGCGGCGGCCGGCGCGTGCGTGGGATCGTCGGGGTGCGTGCCGCAGGCGTGGGCGTCGGGACGTCCGGCCAGCGCCAGCGGGATCACCCGGCCGGCCGGCGCGTGGCCGTGCGGGGCCTCGTGGTCGTCCTCGGTCTCGAAGAAGAACTTCTTCTTGCCGAAGGCCGGCACCAGGTGGTCCATCCAGGTCGCCTCGGGATCGAACTTGGCGAAGAAGGGTTTGCGCACCCAGTCCGGATTGCGGGCCTGGAGGAACTGCAGGGCGAACAGCTTCTCGCCTTCGATATTGACGACGCCGTCGATCACCACCTTGCCGGGGAAAGCGCTCATCGACGGACCGCGCACGGTGCGCGACAGGCCCGACACCATCTGGTAGGCGGCCTGGAAGATCTCGTGGGCGCGCGCCAGCGGCAGCGAGAAATAGTCGGACGGGCCGGTGTCGCGCTCGACGAACATATAGTAGGGAATGGCGCCCAGGCGCACCCCGGTGGTCCACAGCTCGGCCCAGCTTTTCGGGTCTTCGTTGATGTGGCGGATCAGCGGGCCTTGCATGCGCAGGGTGGCGCCGGTCGAGACGATCCGCTTGACCGCCCGCTGCGCCATGCTGTTCCTCAGTTCGACCGCGTGCGAGTAGTGGCCCATGATGGCCAGGTTCTTGCCGGCGGCGACCACCTTCTCGAACAGGCGCATCAAGTCGTCGGCGTCGCGGTCGGTGACGAAGCGCTGCGGCCAGTAGGCCACCGACTTGGTGCCGAGGCGGATATTCTGGATGTGCGCCAGTTCGGGCGCCAGCAACGGCTCGATGAAGTCGGCCAGCGAGCGGGTGTTCATGATGAGCGGGTCGCCGCCGGTGACCAGCACATCGGTGACGTCGGGATGGGTCTTGAGGTACTCGACCAGCTGGCCCGACTCGCGGGCGTCGAACTTCATGTCGTCCATGCCGACGAACTGCGGCCAGCGGAAGCAGAAGGTGCAGTAGGCGTGGCAGGTCTGGCCGGAGCTGGGGAAGAACAGCACGGTTTCCTTGTACTTGTGCTGCAAGCCCTTGAGCGGGGCGTCGTTCACGCGCGGCACGTTGTGGGTCATCTGGCCGGCCGGGTGCGGGTTCATGCGCATGCGGATGGCGTGCACCAGACGCGCCAGCGCGGCGTCGTCCTTCTTGTGCAGCACCAGCTCGCGCAGCTGGGCGTACTCGTGCTCGGGCAGCATGTCGCGGTGCGGGAAGGTGAGACGGAAGATCGGGTCGTCGGGGATCCGGCTCCAGTCGATCAGCTGGTCCATCACGAATTCATTGGTGCGAAACGGCAGCACGTGCGAGACCACCTGCACCGCTTCCTGCAGCTCGGGCGACATCCATTGCCATTGGCGGGCGTTGACGATGCTCTGTCGGGTGTAGGGCTTGAACTTGGGGGCGGGTTGATCGTGGCTCACGGTGGTCTCCAGGTGGCGGAAGAATGGGGAAAGGCGGTTTCGGCGCGCCACTCCCAGGCCTGGGAATGGGAAGCAGGAATTCATCATAGAAGCCGCGCCGGCAAGTCGAATTGCCTTAAGTCAATTGAACATAGGGAAGATTGCCGACGGGAACAATGTCTGTTTCTGGCGCCGCCGCGCCGGGCCGGCGCCCCGGTTTGCCGCTCGTTGCGTTAGCGCAAATTGGGGGGCGCGGGTCGGCGTACATTAGCCAATGCACTTAGGCAACATTTAACCAATGCATTGTTCCCGAAAGGAAAACCCATGAAGACCCTGCTGACCGCCACCACCCTCTGCCTGGCCTTCGCCGCCGGCAGCGTCCACGCCAGCGCCGAGCCGAACGAGAAGGACGCCATCGCGATGGCCGAGCGCGGCGAGAAATTGATGAAAGCCAAGGGCAAGGCCGAGATGATGAAGCGCATCACCGAAAAGGACCCCGATTTCGTCCAGGGTTCGCTGTACGTCGACATGCGCGACATCAAGACCGGCATCGTGCTGGCCCACCCGATCAACCAGTCGATCGTCGGCAAGGACCTCACCGACGTGCCCGACGCGAACGGCAAGAAATACCGCCGCGAGATCATCGAACTGGCCGCCAGCAAGGGCAAGGGCTGGGTCGACTACCAGTACAAGAATCCGGTGTCGGGCAAGATCGAACCGAAGACCACCTACATTCTGCGGGTCGACGACGTGGTGCTGGAGGCGGGCATCTACAAGAAGTAGCGCGAGAAGTAGCGCACGCGGTGGCGGCGGCAGTGGCGGCGCGCGGGGTGCGGTGTGATGGTCAAGCCGCGGGCAGCCGGTGCTGCCCGCCCAACGTCTGGCGGGAGTGAGCATGCTGAAAAGATTAAGGATAGGCCCCAAGCTGTTGCTGGCGCCGGGGCTGGTGCTGGTGCTGTTGATGCTGATCTCGGGCGCCTCGTACTACGGCATGGTGCGGCAGAACGCCTCGCTCGAGAACATGGTGCAGGTGCGGGCGGCGCGCTTGAAGGCGGCGGCCGACGTCTCGGGCGAAGCGAAGTACGCGCACGCCAACATCTACCAGCTGCTGGCCTGGATCAACGGCAGCTTCGCCCAGGCGCGCCTGAACGGCCTGATCGCCGACATCGCGCGCAAGCACGAGGGCATCGCGGCCCGCCTGGCCGAACTGGCGCAGGTGTCCGATCCGGCCGAGCGCAAGATCGTCGACGCGTCGGCCAGCGCGCTGGCGGCCTACCGCAAGAGCGTGACCGAGACGATCGAGCTGGCACAGGTCGACCAGTCGATCGCCACCAATTCGATGCAGAAGGCTGAAAAGCAGTTTGGCCTGCTCAACGGCGAACTGGCGGCCTTGTCGACGCTGGAAAAAAACCTCAGCGAGCATGCCTACACGGTGGCGCGCGAGGAATCGCGCACGCTCGGCATCGCGATGACGGCGCTGCTGGTGCTGTCGGTGCTGGTGTCGCTGCTGGTGACCTTCCTGGTGCGGCGCGCCATGCTGGCCGATATCCGCGCGATCGCCGACGTGGTGGGCGAACTGGCGCAGGGCCGCCTGACGGTGAGCGCGGCCAACGACGGCGCCGATGAAATCGCCGACACCTCGCGCGCACTCGACCTGACCATCGCCAACCTGAACACCAGCTTGCGCAGCGTGCTCACGTCGGTGCGCTCGATCGACACCGCCTCGCATGAAATCGCCAGCGGCAACCTGGACCTGTCGACCCGCACCGAGATGCAGGCCAGCTCGCTCGAAGAGACAGCCAGCGCGATGGAGACGCTGACGGCGGCGGTCAAGGAGAACGCCAGCAACGCCAAGCTGGCCACCGAGCTGGCGGCCAGCGCGGCGACCTTGGCGGCCGACGGCGGCCAGGCGGTCAATCGGGCGGTGACGACGATGGAGTCGATCAAGGCCAGCTCGCGCAAGATCGTCGAGATCATCGGCGTCATCGACGGCATCTCGTTCCAGACCAATATCCTGGCGCTCAACGCGGCCGTGGAAGCGGCGCGCGCGGGCGAACAGGGCCGCGGCTTTGCGGTCGTGGCGGCCGAAGTGCGGACCCTGGCGCAGCGCTCGGCGGCGGCGGCCAGGGAGATCAAGAACCTGATCGCCGATTCGGTCGCCATCATCGACGCCGGCAGCGCCTCGGTCAACGACGCCGGCGGCAGCATGGGCGATATCGTCGCCTCGGTGCGCCAGGTCAACGACATCATCGAACGCATCAGCGTGGCCAGCCTGCAACAGGCCGAGGGCATCGCAGAAGTCAACTACGCGGTCGGACAGATGGATGGCATGACCCAGCAAAATGCCGCGCTGGTCGAGCAGGCGGCGGCCGCGGCCGGCAGCCTGCATGAGCAAACCGTCAAGCTTTCGCAAGCTGTCTCGGTGTTCAAGATTGACGAAGAAACACCATCCGGCACCGGCGAGACCGAGGCGACGCCGGTGCAAATGCCGCAGGCCGGGCAATACGGCGAGCGCCGCGCACCGTCGAGTCCGATGCGCCAGACCTCGCACGGGCGCTACGGCGCCCCGCGCGGCGACAGCGCAGGCCCTCGCCGCAAGGTCTGACCCCGCACCAAGGGGCCGTTTTAGTACGCCAGGCTTTGACTTCCGATAAAAGCAGAGGATACTGAAGTGACGGCGCCGCCGGGCGTCGTGCTGACGCGATGGAGGCGATCATGAAAACCCGGTCAACACTGCTTTCCCTGTTTGTACTCATGGCGGTACTCTCGCCCGCCTTGCTCAGCGGCTGCGCCAGCGCGCCACCGATGCCGCCGGGTGCGCCAGTTGCCACCCTGTTTGCCGATGCGCAGTTCGCGCCGGCTAGCGAGCCGGTCACCGCCAAAGGCTTGTTCGACCTCAGCGATGAAATGAAGGCCTATCTGCGTACCCGCGAATTTACCAGCCTGGTCAAAGCGAAGGGGGTCGAACAGGGCCTGGTCGACTCGCTGTACCAGAAGGGCGAACTGAACCTGGACTACGATTCCGGCAAGACGCGCGAGGCCGCAAGCACCTTTGCCAGCCGTTCCGGAAACTGCCTGTCGCTGGTGATCATGACGGCCGCTTTCGCAAAAGAATTGGGCAGCTTTGTGTACTACCAGAACGTCTTGACCGACCCGAGCTGGAGCCGCGACAAGAATTTGCAAATGGTCAGCCACCACGTCAACGTGAGCTTCT
>JBDSTZ010000089.1:0-12077 GCA_039927975.1 Massilia sp.
AAGCAATGGAAGTGTTCGTGCAGGTGGTCGACGCTGGTGGCTTCACCCGCGCGGCCGACTTGATGCAGCTGCCGAAAGCGACGGTGTCGACCTCGGTGCAGGCGCTCGAACTGGCGCTGGGGGCCAAGCTGCTGCACCGCACCACGCGCCAGGTCAGCGTGACGGCCGACGGCGCCGCCTATTACGAGCGCTGCCTGCGCATCCTGTCGGACGTGCGCGACGCCGAGGAATCGTTGTCGCGCAATCGCGCCAGTCCGAGCGGGCGGCTGCGGGTCGACGTTTCGACCGGCATGGCGAATGATCTCATCATCCCCGCCCTGCCCGACTTCTTCTCGCGCTATCCGGACATCCAGCTCGATCTTGGCTGCAGCGACCGGCCGGTCGACCTGATCGAGGAAGGCGTCGACTGTGCGCTACGCGGCGGCCCGTTGCCCGATTCCGGCCTGATCGCGCGGCGCATCGGCGTCTTGCACTTCGTCACCTGCGCGGCGCCTTCGTACGTCGCGCTGCACGGCCGGCCGACCCACCCGCGCGACATGGCGCAGCACCGCTGCGTGAACTACTTTTCATCGAAGACCGGCAAGGTGTTCGACTGGGATTTCAGCCGTGGTGACGAGCGCATCCTGATGCCGCTGGCGGCCAGCCTGGCGGTCAACGATTCGACCGCCTACCTGAGCGCGGCGCTGGCGGGCCTTGGCATCGTGCAGCTGCCCACCTACTGGATCGAGCCGCTGGTCGCCGAGGGCCGCATGACGGTGCTGCTGGAGGACTGGAGCAGCACCCCGATGCCGGTCAATGTGGTATATCCTCAGAACCGCCACCTGTCGGCCAAGGTGCGCGTGTTTGTCGAATGGATCGCCGACCTCTTCATGGCGCATCCGCAATTGCAAATCCAGGCGCCTGTGCGCCAGCTAGAAACAGAAAAGAACTGACATGCACAATATCGTTTTCCTCGACCGCGACAGCCTGGTGGCCGAGCTGCGCGCGCCCGCCTTTGAACACGGCTGGACCGAGCATGGATTTACCGAGCCGCTTGACGTGGCCGAACGGCTGCGTGACGCCACCATCGCGATATCGAACAAGGTGCCCATCCGCGCCGATTCGCTCGACCGTCTGCCCAATCTGAAGATGATCGCGGTGGCCGCGACCGGCACCAACAATGTCGACCTGGAGGCCTGCAAGGCGCGCGGGATCGTGGTGTCGAACATTCGCAATTATTCGGTGGTGTCGGTGCCGGAGCACTGCTTCTCGATGATCCTGGCGCTGCGCCGCAATCTGCGCGCCTACATTGCGGACGTCGATGCCGGGCGGTGGCCGAAGTCGAAGATCTTCTGCCTGCTCGATCATCCGATTGGCGACCTGGCGGGAAGCCGGCTGGGCATCGTCGGCTACGGCGTGTTGGGCAAGGAAGTGGCGCGGCTGGGACGTGCGTTCGGCATGAAGATCAGCGTGGTGGCGCGTTCACCTGTGGACGATGCGGACGTCGAGCAGGTCTCGCTGCACGAGATGCTGCGCACCTGCGACGTGGTGAGCCTGCACCTGCCGCTGGGCGAACAAACGCGCAATATGATCGGCGCGGAAGAACTGGCGATGATGAAGCCGGGCGCGCTGCTGATTAACACCGCGCGCGGCGGCCTGGTCGACGAGGCGGCGCTGGCCGAGGCGCTGCAAAATGGTGTAATCGGCGGCGCCGGCTTCGACGTGCTGACGCAGGAACCGCCGCCGGCCGATCATCCGCTGCTGGCGCTGCAGCTGCCGAACTTTATCCTGACGCCGCACGTGGCCTGGGCCAGCGGCGGCGCAATGCAGACGCTGGGCGATATGCTGATCGATAATCTGGAGGCGTTCGTCGCGGGGCAGCCGCGCAACGTGGTGGTCTAGCCGGGCCGCTGTTTGGCGACGCGGCGGTTTCCCGCCGCGCGCCGCTTAAAACGTCCCTGGCAGCAGGATGTTCTTGTCGACGTCCTGCAAGTCGCGCAGACCGCAAAACGCCATCGTCAGATCGAGCTCGTTGCGGATGATTTCAAGGCACTTGGTGACGCCGGCCTGGCCCTGCGCGCCGAGGCCGTACAGGAAGGGACGGCCGATATACACGCCCTTGGCGCCGAGCGCGATCGCGCGGATCACGTCCTGGCCCGAACGCACGCCGCCGTCCATGTGCACTTCGATCTGCTTGCCGACCGCGTCGACGATGGCCGGCAGCGCGCCGATGCTCGACTGCGCGCCATCCAACTGACGGCCGCCGTGGTTGGAGACGATCAGCGCGTCGGCGCCGCTGTTGGCCGCCAGGCGCGCATCCTCGGTGTCCATGATGCCCTTGATGATCAGCTTGCCGCCCCAGCGCTGCTTGATCCACTCGACGTCGGCCCACGACAGAGCGGGGTCGAACTGCTGCGAGGTCCACGAGGACAGCGAGGACATGTCCGACACATTGCTGGCGTGGCCGACGATATTGCCGAAGGTGCGGCGCGAGGTGCCGGCCATGCCCATGCACCAGCGCGGCTTGGTCATGAGGTTGATGATGTTGGGGATGGTCAGCTTGGGCGGCGCGCTCATGCCGTTGCGGATGTCCTTGTGACGCTGGCCGAGCACCTGCAGGTCGAGCGTGAGCACCAGCGCCGAGCACTTGGCGGCCTTGGCGCGGTCGATCAAACGGTTGATGAAGTCGCGGTCCTTCATGACGTACAACTGGAACCAGAACGGCTTGGTGGTGTTGGCGGCGACGTCCTCGATCGAGCAGATGCTCATGGTCGAGAGGGTGAACGGCACGCCGAATTTTTCGGCCGCCTGGGCGGCGAGAATCTCGCCGTCGGCGTGCTGCATGCCGGTCAGGCCGGTCGGCGCGAGCGCCACGGGCATTGCCACGTCCTGTCCCACCATCGTGCTGCGGGTGCTGCGATTTTCGAGATTGACGGCGACGCGCTGGCGGAACTTGATCTTGGCAAAGTCATCGCTGTTGGCGCGGTAGGTTGACTCGGTCCACGAGCCGGCGTCGGCATAATCGTAGAACATGCGCGGCACGCGTTTCTTCGCCAGTACGCGCAAGTCGTCGATCGTCGTAATGATAGTCATGCAAGTTCCTTGTGTGTTGAACAGTGCTGCCGGCCTGCGCGATGGAGCCGCGCGCGCGGGCCGAAAAATCGTTTTCTAATAAAGAACGGTAATCTACCAGATGGCAGGGGCAACCACGAAACTTTCCTGCTGCATATGACAACAAAAATGTCGCCACTGGACAAATTCCCGGGACACCTCTACAATGCTGCTTCTTCGACGGGGCGACCATTCGGTTTCAGAGTGGCATCAACTGAAACGTGACCGTGAGGTCCAGAGCGCAAGCGCAGAATTGGCACTTTCGCAAACGGATCGAAGCTGTTATAATGCTTGCCTGCGCGGCTGTAGCTCAGCTGGATAGAGTACTTGGCTACGAACCAAGGGGTCGTGGGTTCAATTCCTGCCAGCCGCACCAAAATTCGTAAGATGAAAGCACCTCGGAAGAAATTCCCAGGTGCTTTTTTCTTTGGTGGCGACACTCTGCACTTCCGGACATTCCGCCCCCCCCCTGCCCGCTTGCGGCCAGCGCCCTCAACGTCGAACCTTCGCCTGTACTGCGGGTCTAATTGATCTGGCATCGCGCCAGAATTGCGTGCAAGGGAGGCAATCATGAGCGAGGAACGGGTTTCCGGGGTGAAGATCAAGGACACCCCGAACAAGGACAAGGAAAAGAATTACGCGCAGTCGGACGTGGCCGTCGTGTTGCGGCGCGGCGACTGGCATAGCTGGGACGAAGCCATCGGCTGCTGGCCGAACACGGCGAGGCCGACGACGAGCTCACGCCGGGTGAAGTCATCGCCATGAAAGAAGACTTCGACAGGCTGAAAAAACAGGGCGAGAAATTTACCAACGATCCCGCGGCGGTCTATCGCATGCTTCTGGGCGGCAGGTCGGGAACGCATTAGTCCGGCGCCGGCGCCGGACCAACGATCAGGAATTTGAGCGGGGCGCGCGGGCAGGCAATGCTAAGCTCGTCATGCACGACACATGCGCTCCCGGTGGGGCGCGCCCATCGTGCTTGACGAGAAAGGTCCCATGATCCGCAGAGAATTCATCACCGGCGCGCTGGCGGCCATCGCCACGGCGCCGGCCTTTGCCGCGCCCAAGCCGGGCGCGCGCCGTCCCAACATCATCTTCATCCTGGCCGACGACATGGGTTTCGGCGACACCAGCGTCTACGGCCAGCGCAAGATCGCCACGCCGCATATCGACCGCCTGGCCAAGGGCGGCATGCGCTTCACCAACGCCTACGCGGGCGCGCCGGTGTGCGGACCCTCGCGCTGCGCGCTGATGACCGGCCAGCACACGGGCCACTGCCGCATCCGCGACAACACCGCGCTGGCCGGCGGCAAACTCGGCACCAAGGGCAAGGCGAAGGAACAGTGGCGCCGCCCCAACCTGCTGCCGGCAGACCGCACCGTGGCGCAATATTTACAAGCGGCGGGCTACCGCACCGGCCTGATGGGCAAGTGGCACCTCGACGGCTTTGAAGCAGAAGCGACGCCAGTCAAATTCGGCTTCGAGGAATTCAAGGGCTGGCTGACGCCGCTTGAAACGACCCAGGGCTACTGGCCGGCGCAACGGGTCCACAACGAGACGCTGGTCGACATCGTTGAGAACGCCGGCGGCAAGCACGGGCGCTACGACACCAACATCATCACCGAGGATTCGATCGACTTCATCGAGCGCCACAAGGCCGAGCCGTTTTTCCTGTACGCGGCCTACAACAGCCCGCATTCGCCCTACACGGCGCCGGACTTCGGACCGTATGCCAACCGCGCCGGCTGGGCCGACGACGAGAAGACCTACGCGGCGATGATCCACTATCTCGATCGCGGCATCGGTCAGTTGCTCGACAAGCTGACAAGCGCCGGTCTGGACAAGGACACCGTGGTGTTCTTCGCCTCGGATAACGGGCCGCGCTCGGAACCGACGGTGCAGCAGACCCGCATGGCCGATTTTTTCGATTCGAACGGCGGGCTGACCGGCTACAAGCGCGACATGTACGAAGGCGGCATCCGCGACCCGTGGATCGTGCGTGGCCCGGCAAGATCCGCGCCGGCACCGTCAGCGAGGTGCCGGTGTACTTTCCCGACTTCCTGCCGACCGCGCTCGACCTGGCCGGCGCGCCGATGGAGCAGTCCGACGGTGTGAGCCTGCGGCCGTTCCTGGCCGACCCGGCGCGCAAGGCGGAGGACCGCTTCATGTACTGGGAATTCTACGAGCCGGAGTTTCGCCAGGCGGCGCGCTGGGGCAAGTGGAAAGCCGTGCGCCTCAAGCGCGACGGCGCGATCGAACTGTACGACCTGTCGCTTGATCCGAAGGAAAGCAAGAACCTCGCGGCGGCGCATCCGGACATCGTCGCCAGGATGGCTGACGGCATGGCGCGGGAGCACGTCGCCTCGGTCGAGTATCCAGACCCCGCGCCGGCCAGGAAGAAGGAAAAAGCCTGATTCAGGCGAGCGGCCTGACGCAGCGAAAGCCGATGTTCGAGGCAGCGCTGTCGGGCGTGTTGGAGGTGCGCGCGGCAGATCGGTAGCGGTTGCAGTACGAGGCGTGGCACAGGAAGGAGCCGCCCTTCATCACGCGCGCCTCGCCTTGCCCCGGCTCCGGCCCTTGCGGATCGTGGCTGGAGGCGCCGCTGAAGTGATTGCCCCAGCGGTCGGCGCACCATTCCCACGTGTTGCCGGTTACCGAATACAGGCCGTGGCCGTTGGGCGCGAAGGCGTCCACCGGACAGGTTGCGGCGTAGCCATCGGCCTGGCTGTTATGGGTCGGGAAATCGCCCTGCCAGACATTGCACAAATGCTTGCCCTGTGGGGTCAGCTCGTCGCCCCACGGGTAAAGCTTCTGTTCAAGCGCGCCGCGTGCGGCGTATTCCCATTGCGCCTCCGTCGGCAGCATCGCCCCGCTCCAGTCGGCGTAGGCCATGGCGTCGTACCACGACACATGCACCACCGGATGGCGCATGCGCGTCGCGACCGACGAGCCAGGCCCTTCCGGCGCGTTCCACGCGGCGCCGCGCACCAGGCACCACCAGGGCGCCGCCGCCAGCGTGTCCTCGACCAGGTCGGCGTAGCGTTCGTCCGCGATCTGGCCCTCGAACACGAAGGAGGTGCCGTAGCGCTCGGCGTCGGTGAGGTAGCCGGTGGCCTGCACGAAGGCGGCGAAATCGGCGTTGGTGACAGGATAGACGTCAATCGCGAACGGCGACAGCGAGACCGATCGCACCGGCCCCTCGCCGTCGCCCCGGTTGGCAAGCGCGTCGTCGGTGCCCATCAGGAAGGTCGCGCCGTCACTCGCGGGCGCGGCCGCCACATTCGGCGCCAACAGCGCGGCGTGGGCGCGGCTGGCCGCGCAGCAGGGTTTCTGGACGACGGGATCGGACCGGCGCTCGGGTTCAGGCGTGGGCAACATGGACATGGCGATCGGGTGCGCGAGGAAAAATCACAGTATATGGCTTGCCCGACTCGACGCGGTAAACGGGCGCCTGCGCGTTGCATGTTGAACGCCGCCGACCCTCACGCCGCCTGCCTCATCGATCGCGGCAAGGCCTCGTTCCGCGAGCGTCGCCCAAGCCAGCAGCGTCGCGCGCCGGCATCAAGCGCATTCCAACATGCATGGCCGGGTAAGCTGAATAATCCAGTTGAGCACCGCCTCCACGCGCGGCGGCACGTGTCTGCGGTGAGGAAAGAGCAACGACACCTCCAATGGAGGAGGCGTGAATTCCGGCAGTACTTCGATCAGCTCGCCGCTATCGATCAAACGCTGACAGGTCGGAACGGACATCTGCATGATGCCCAGTCCGTTCAGGCAGGCCGCTTGCAGGAATACCCCACTGTTGACGGTCAGCGCGCTGCGCATCGGCGCCGTCCGTACGACGCCATCAAGGACGTAGCGCAAGACGGCATCCTCGTTGCGCAGGTTGCTGGCGTAGTGCAGGAGGCGATGGTGGACCAGATCGTCAAGCGAATGCGGCACGCCGTACTGGCTCAGGTAGGCCGGGCTGGCCAGGTTGCACATCTTCATCGTCCCAATCGCGCGTGCCACCAGGTCCGAGTCCGGCAAACGACCGATCCTGACGAGGCCGTCGACACCCTCCCGCACCATATCCACCCGGCGGTCGTTGATACTGATCCCCAGCTCAAGCTGCGGGTGCAGGGACAGCAGTTCCGGCAAATGCGGCAGGATCAAAGCCTGCGCGAACAAGCCCGGCATGTCGATGCGCACGCTGCCGCGCAAGTCGCCGGCAACGGGCCGGAACATTCCCTGCAACTGATCCGACTCGCGCAACAGCTCCTTGCAACGGGCCAGGAAGATTTCGCCGTCGGGTGTGAGCCGCACACTGCGCGTGGTGCGCTGTAACAGGCGGCTACCGACTTCCTTTTCCAACAACTGGACGACGGTCGACACCCGCCCTTTTGCCATATTGAGATGTTCAGCGGCCTTGGTGAAGCTGGCCAGGTCGGCGACGCGGCAAAAAATACGCAACTCATTCAACTCCAATTGTTCCCCCGATAGAAACAGTGCGTTAACTTCCCCCCACTTTATCGATGGTTTTCGGAACTGTAAAGTTCTCCCACCCTCAACTACTTCAAGAGAACTTATGAATACGCCTACCCCGTCGAACCGTATTGCCCTTGTCACCGGCGCCAGCCGTGGGATTGGCCGCAGTACCGCCCTGAGCCTCGCCGCCGATGGCGTCGATGTGATCATCACCTACCTGAACAGCGCCGACCAGGCGCTTGCCGTGGTCAAGCAGATCGAAGCGCTGGGGCGCCGAGCGGTGGCCCTGCGTCTCGATGTCGGCGCCGCCGGCACGTTCGCCAATTTCGCCGCCGAGGTGCGGCGCACGCTATGCGAAGTCTGGCAGCGCGACCGTCTTGACTACCTCGTCAACAACGCCGGTACGGGTGTCTACGCGACGCTTGCCGATACGACCGAGCAGGAGTTTGATTTGATGATCAACATCCATCTGAAGGGAACCTTCTTCCTGACCCAAAAGATGCTGGCGCTGATCGAGGACGGCGGGCGGATCCTCAATACCTCGTCAGGCTTGACGCGCTTTACCTTCGATGGCTACGCCGCCTACGCGGCGGCGAAAGGCGGCGTTGAGGTGTTGACGCGCTTCATGGCCAAGGAACTTGGCGCCCGCAGGATCAGCGTCAACGTGATCGCCCCGGGCGGGACCGAAACGGACTTCGGTGGTGGCGCGCTGCGCGATAACGCCGAGCTCAACACGCAATTTGCCGGCATGACCGCGCTGGGCCGCAATGGACTCCCGGATGACATTGGTGGCGTGGCGGCAGCCTTGCTTTCCGATGGCGCGGCCTGGCTCAACGGCCAACGCATCGAAGCGTCGGGCGGCGCGCTGCTGTGACCTGCCGGCGCGCTCGCTGCCGATTCTTGCTTGCAGCGCCGCCTGATGGATCGGCTGTGCGGGCCGAGATCCGCGCGATGGCGCCCACTGCTTGGCGAATCGCCCATCCGCTGCTATAATCTTGTCTTTCGCGGCTGTAGCTCAGCTGGATAGAGTACTTGGCTACGAACCAAGGGGTCGTGGGTTCAATTCCTGCCAGCCGCACCAGTATTAGTAGTAGCAGTAAAGAAAAGACCCGGCAAGCAATGCTTCCCGGGTCTTTTTGCATTTGGCGGTCGGGGCGCCGGCGTTTGCTGTTGAAGCGAACCTGGTTGGCGTCATCGCTGCCATCCTCGGCTAACAACTGCAGCTTCCGCTGCGCCCTCCCCTACATCTGCGGCAGCCGATGTCCCTCGCGCGTTGGCGCCGTCACGGCCGGCTCCAGCGCCACACCGAACGGGCGCGGCTTCTCGACCCCGTACCCCTGGGCGAAATCGACGCCCATCTCGCGCAGCGCGTCGAGCACCTCGTCGTTCTCGACAAATTCGGCAATCGTCTTGAGTCCCATCACGTGGCCGATCTGGTTGATCGAGGCCACCATCGCGCGGTCGATCGGGTCGCGCAGCATGTCCTTGACGAAGGCGCCATCGATCTTCAGGTAATCGACCGGCAGGTGCTTGAGGTAGGCGAACGAGGACATGCCGCTGCCGAAGTCGTCGAGCGCGATGGTGCAGCCCATCGCCTTGAGTTCGCGGATCAGGCTGACCGCCTGGCTGAGGTTGCCGATGGCGGCCGTCTCGGTCACCTCGAAACAGACCGCCGACGGCGCCACCTTGAAGTGGGCGAATTGCTTGCGCACGAAGCCGGCCAGGTGTTCGTCGCAAATCGAGGTACCCGACAGGTTAATCGCGCACACGCCCTGGCGGCTGCCGGCCGGATGGCGGCGGCCGTATTGCGACAGCGCCTCGCGGATCACCCAGCGGTCCAGCGCCGGCATCAGGCCGTAGCGCTCGGCGGCGGGAATGAAGGCCATCGGCGGCACCAGCTTGCCATGCTCGTCGAGCATGCGCAGCAGCATTTCGTAATGCTCGACCGGCTCAACGCCAACGCCGGCGCCGAGGTCCTGGATTTTTTGCGAATACAGCACGAAGCGGCCTTCTTCGAGCGCCTTCTGGATCTGGCCGATCCAGCCCATTTCGCCGTCGCGCCGCGCCAGCGCCTGGTCTTGCGGGGTGCAGGCGTGGATGCGGTTACGGCCCTGGTCCTTGGCCACGTAACAGGCGGCGTCGGCCATGCGCAAGATGCCGGTCAGGGTTTCCTCGCCGCCGCCGAAGCCCACCAGACCGATGCTCAGGGACACGCTGAACGCCTGCCCCGCCCAGACGAATTGGAAGTCGCCGGCGGTCTTGCGCAGCAGCTCGGCGATGCGCAGCGCGGCGTCGTTGCTGCAGTTTTCCAGCAGCACACCGAATTCGTCGCCGCCCAGGCGCGCCAGGGTGTCGCTGCGGCGCAGGCGCCCTTCGAGCTGGCCGGCCAGCTGGCGCAGCAACTCGTCGCCGGCGATGTGGCCGCACAGGTCGTTGACCACCTTGAACTGGTCGAGGTCGATGTACAGCAGGGTGTGGCGGCGCTCGGGCTGACCACCGCCGGCCAGCACCGCTTCGAGGCGGGCTTCAAAGGCGCGCCGGTTGATCAGGCCGGTCAGCAGGTCGTGGCTGGCCTGGTGCGCCATCTCGTCGGCCATGCGGCGCGCGTGGCTGATGTCGCGAAACACCAGCACCACGCCGATCACCACGCCGTCGGCGTCGCGCAGCGGTGCGGCCGAGTGCTCGATGGTGAAGCGGGCGCCGCCGCGCTGGATCAGCAGCGCGCTGGCCGGCGCACTGGGCGCGCCAAGGGTCAGCACGGCGTCGACCGGATTGGCGGCCGGCTCGCCGGTGTGCTCGTGAATGCCTTGGAATACGTGCGCCAGCGCCTGCTCGTGCGCTTCGGCGCCGGGCCAGCCGGTCATCTGTTCGGCCACCGGGTTCATATAGGTGACCTGGCCGGCCATGTCGGTGGTGATGACGGCGTCGCCGATCGAATGCAGGGTCACGCGCAGGCGCTCCTTCTCGCGCGCCTGGTTGGCGATCAGCGGGCGCAGTTCGGTGCGCAGCACCAGCGTGCCGATGGCGACGAACAAGACCAACAGGCCGATCAGGTAGTTGAGGCGCTCGCGCAGTGGCGAGAAGGCTTCGGCGATGTCGACCTTCTGCACCAGGCCGAGGCCGTGCTCTGGCAGCGGCGCGAAGCCGGCCAGCACCATCACGCCGCGCAGGTCGCGGGTCTGGGCACTGCCGCTCTCGCCGGCCAGCGCGCGCGCCATGGGCGGGATCGGCTGGCCGGGACGAATGGCCAGCGCCGCGCGCAGATTGGCGCCATACAGGCGCGAGGGAAAGCAGACGATCTGCGCGGCCTGGCTGCCGCACAGCACCATGTCGTTCGAGCGGCCCAGCTTTTGCGAGGCGCCCAGCAGGTCGTCGACGCGGCCGAGGCGCTGCTCGGTCAGCAGTTCGCCGATCAGGCGGCCTTCGTGCAGGATGCGCGAGCGGGTGCGCAGCACGAAGCCGTCCTGCCAGAGCAGGGTGGCCTGGCTGGGCTGGAAGGCCGGCTTGGGTGGGCGCGGTTGGACGGACCGGCTGGGCTGGGTGGATTGGCTGGACTCGGTCGTCTCGCCCGACTGGGTGGACTGGATGAACTGACTGGGCTGGGTGGGGTCGCCTGACTGGCTGGGCCGGCTGGGCCGGCCGGTGTCAGCAAGCGACAGCGCGACGCTGGCGCGCTCGCCCACCATTTCGCCGGTCATCGCCAGCGTGGCGCCGCGCGGATCGACAAACCGGATGCCGGCGAACCCTTGAGGCATGACGTTCTGGTCCAGCTCGCGCCCCACCGCGCTGCGCGCGGCGTCGTCGGCGTTGCGGCTGAGCCGGTCGAGCGCGGCCAGCAAGGGCGCGCGGGCGGCGGCCTGCCGCGCCAGCGCCAGCGCGGCGCCGAGTTCGTCGCCGACCAGCGTGGCACTGGTGCGCGCGCCGCTCTCGATCGTGGCGCTGCTCGACACTTCGAATTTTTCGCGCAGGACGGCAAATCCGGTGAAGCCGGCGACGATCGCCAGCACCGTCAGCACCAGCACGGCAACGCCGGTGATGCGGGCAACTTCGGCGCCGGGCGGGCGCGGCGGCGGCGCGATGCGCTCGCGCGACAACTGTGCCAGCCCTGCGCCGAGCGCAGCCAGCCCGGCGGCGGTGGGCGCGGACATGCTGTTGAAGGAAGCGAGCTGGTAGATGGCCTCGATATGCAGGATGAACCCGAGCATGGCCGATACGCCGATCAGCATCAGCAGGCCATTCAGCGCGGCCACGCTGCGTTGTATGACGCGGCCAGGGCGCGCGCAGTTCAGCAGAATCAGCACGAGGCCGGCGGCGAGGAAACCGAGGCAGGTATTGGGCGCCATCCGTCCGGGCCAGGGATTGCCGTCGTGGATGGCCTGCGGGAATGGCGCCAGGTCGATCCCCAGATCGACACCGCCGAGATGCTCGACCAGCGCCGCGGCCGGCAAGGCGATCAGCAGCACGCCGGCCAAGCGCTGCAGGCGCGTGACGTGGACCCAGGTGGCCGGCGCCAGCAGCGC
>JBDSTZ010000090.1:0-12687 GCA_039927975.1 Massilia sp.
TCTGGGCGATGGTCTGGTTCGCGAACGACGAGCTCATCACGTACGACGGATGGCCGGTGCCGCAACCGAGGTTGACCAGGCGGCCTTCGGCCAGCAGGATGATCCGCTTGCCCGACGGGAAGATGACATGGTCGACCTGCGGCTTGATGTTTTCCCACTGATACTTCTTCAGCGAGGCGACATCGATCTCGTTGTCGAAGTGGCCGATATTGCAGACGATGGCCTGGTCTTTCATGGCCAGCATATGCTGCTCGGTCAGGATATGGTAATTGCCGGTGCAGGTGACGAAGATGTCGCCGTGCTCTGCCGCGTAATCCATGGTAACGACGCGGTAGCCTTCCATGGCCGCCTGCAGCGCGCAGATCGGATCGATCTCGGTGACCCAGACCTGGGCCGACAGGGCGCGCATGGCTTGGGCCGAACCCTTGCCCACATCGCCGTAGCCGGCGATCACGGCGACTTTGCCGGCGATCATGACGTCGGTGGCGCGCTTGATGCCGTCGACCAGCGATTCGCGGCAACCGTACAGGTTGTCGAATTTCGACTTGGTGACCGAATCGTTGACGTTGATCGCCGGGAAGGCCAGCTTGCCTTCCTTGTGCATCTGGTACAGGCGGTGCACGCCGGTGGTGGTTTCCTCGGTCACGCCGAGGATGGCCGGCAGGCGCTTGGAGTACCAGCTCGGATCCTTGGCCAGGTGCTGGCGGATCGAGTTGAACAGGCAGATTTCCTCTTCCGAACCGGGGTTGGCCAGCACCGAGAGGTCTTGCTCGGCGCGGCTGCCCAGGTGCAGCAGCAAGGTGGCGTCGCCGCCATCGTCGAGGATCATGTTGGAGTAGACCGCGCCGGACGCGTCGCCCGGCCACTCGAAGATGCGGTGGGTGTAGTCCCAATATTCGTCCAGCGTTTCGCCCTTGACGGCGAACACCGGGGTGCCGGCGGCGGCGATGGCGGCGGCGGCGTGGTCCTGGGTCGAGTAGATATTGCACGAAGCCCAGCGAACCTGGGCGCCGAGCGCTTCCAGGGTCTGGATCAGCACGGCGGTCTGGATCGTCATGTGCAGCGAGCCGGTGATGCGCGCGCCTTTGAGCGGCTGGGCAGCGGCGAATTCTTCGCGGATGGCCATCAGGCCGGGCATTTCGGTTTCGGCGATCTTGATTTCTTTGTCGCCCCATGGCGCCAGGGAGAGATCGGCGACGAGGAAGTCTTGCTGGGATTTGAGTACGGCGTTCATCACGCCCTCCTTTCAGTTAGAAAAAAGTAACGTGAGCGCAGTTGCGGTGAAGTCCGAGCCTGGCGAAATGAAATTTCGTCGCAACGCTCCTCGGACCGCCATCTTAACATTGGTCGGGAACTCTTGCCAGCGATAACGCGCCTGTCTTGCCGCCTGCTGTAGCGCGTAACGTATTGACAACACAGGGTTTTTCTGTCGGTGGAATTTACAACCGGTCAGGCCGCTTATCGGCGCGGTGACAAATAGACACGGCGAATCATCGACTTAGCAAGCGAGGTCCGCGCTGGCATTAGTTTTGCTCTCGAACATATGCAGCAACATTTATAAAAAATTCACAGGAGACTACTTTTGATCAAGCGCACCTTTTCCCTTCGCCTGCTGGCCGCCACCCTGCTCGCCGGCGCCACCATCGTTCCCAGCGCGCACGCCAGCGTGGTCGATTTCGACGCGGTGCCGACCGGCGCCTGCAGCATCAGCGGTCCGGTGGTGGTCGACCGTTTCAGGCTGGATAACGCCGGCGTCAACGAGGCGGCGCAATGCGACTGGATCGCGCCGACCGCCCACAGCGGCAGCAATTACGCGCTCAATGCGAACGACCAGGCCGGCTCGCTGACCATCAACGGCGGCTATTTTTCGCTCAACAGCCTGTTTATCCACCGCGACGACAACGAGTCGGCCACCACGGTGCGCTTCCAGGGTTTGAAAAGCTTCAACGGCGATGTGCTGTTTTCGCAGGATGTGGTGCTGGGCGCCGGCTGGCAGGAAGTCACGTTTGCCGGCTGGAGCGGGCTGACCAGCTTCAGCTGGGATCCGATTTCGCCGACTGAGTCGAACGTGGCGCTCGACGATATCAATGTCACCGCGGTGCCGGAGCCGGGTTCGCTCGCGCTGCTCGCGCTGGGGCTGGCCGGCCTGCTGGCGCGGCGTCGTTCGACGAAGTAGTTAACGGGCGCCCTTGCCAGCGATGGCGGGCGCCTCCCTGGAATTGGCTTGCGAGCCGGCCGCTGCGGTAGAATCGCGGGTTATTCACAGGGACCACGAGAAAATCCATGACCGTCATGTTTGTGCTGCTGATCATCCTGGCGATCGCCGCCGGGATGATTTTCCACCTTGGCAAATCCTCCCCCGTGGAGCATGAGGCCAGCCTGGCCCAGATGTACATGGCGTCGCCGGAAACCATCTACCGGCTGGTGCGCAACATCGAGGGCTATCCGGGCTGGCGGACCGGCGTCACGGCGGTCAACCGCGACGAGCAAGGACGCTATGTCGAGGAGTCGAAGCACGGCAAGATTCCCTACGTGGTGGTCGAGGACGAACCGAACGTGCGCTTGGTCACGCGCATCGATGCCACCGGCCTGCCCTTTGGCGGCAGCTGGACCTTCGAGATTTCGCGCCAGGGCGGCATGAGCAAACTGGTGATCACTGAACACGGCAGCGTGCACAGTCCGCTGATGCGCTTTGTCGCGCGCTACGTCATGACATACGAGAAAACCATCCGCACCTATCTGGCCGATCTGGGCAAGGTGCTCGATGCGGGCGGCGGGGCGCGCAGGAAGTGAGGACCGGGCAAGTCCGAACGGACCGGGCAGGTCCGACCGGCCGCGCCGAAGCGGCGCCGCAGTTGTGAAAAAACCCCGACGCGTCGGGGTTTTTTATTGGCATCGCTTAAGGGCGGCACGCCATGCGGCGCCCTGATGCATCAGCTCAAGCCAGCTTCCGCGCGCAGCAGCGCCACCTTGTCGGTGCGCTCCCAGGTGAACTCCGGCTCTTCGCGGCCGAAGTGGCCGTAGGCCGCACTCTTCTGGTAGATCGGGCGCAGCAGGTCGAGCATCTGGACGATGCCCTTCGGCCGCAGGTCGAAGTGTTCCATCACCAGTTGGGCGATCTTCTCGTCCGGGATCACGCCGGTGCCTTCGGTGTAGACAGTGATGTTGATCGGCTTGGCGACGCCGATCGCATAGCTGACCTGCACCTGGCACTGGCGCGCCAAGCCGGCCGCCACCACGTTCTTGGCGACGTAGCGGGCGGCGTAGGCGGCCGAGCGGTCGACCTTGGACGGGTCCTTGCCGGAGAACGCGCCGCCGCCGTGCGGAGCGGCGCCGCCGTAGGTGTCGACGATGATCTTGCGGCCGGTCAGGCCGCAGTCGCCCTGCGGACCGCCGATGACGAAGCGGCCGGTCGGGTTGACCAGGTAGCGGGTGGTGGCCAGCCATTCGCGCGGCAAGACCTTCTTGATGATTTCCTCGATCACCGCTTCCTCGATCTGGCTGTGGCTGATGTCGGGCGCGTGCTGGGTCGACAGCACCACGGTGTCGACCGCGACCGGGCGGCCGTCGACATAGCGCAGCGTGACCTGCGACTTGGCGTCCGGACGCAGCCACGGCAGGCGGCCATCCTTGCGCAGCTGCGACTGGCGCTCGACCAGGCGGTGGGCGTAGTGGATGGCGGCCGGCATCAGCTCGGGGGTTTCGTCGCAGGCGTAGCCGAACATCAGGCCCTGGTCGCCGGCGCCCTGGTCGAGATCGATGCCGGCGCCTTCGTCAACGCCCTGGGCGATGTCGGGCGACTGCTTGTCGTAGCAGACCATCACGGCGCAGCCGCGGTAGTCGATGCCGTAGTCGGTGTTGTCGTAGCCGATGCGCTTGATTGTTTCGCGCGCGACCTGGATGTAGTCGACGTTGGCGTGGGTGGTGATTTCCCCGGCCAGCACCACCAGGCCGGTGTTGCACAGCGTTTCGGCGGCGACGCGGGCGGTCGGGTCCTGCGCCAGGATGGCGTCGAGGACGGCGTCGGAAATCTGGTCGGCGACCTTGTCGGGATGGCCCTCGGAGACGGACTCGGAGGTAAAAAGATAATCGTTGGACATGCAAGCTCCTGTTACTGTTCTGGATGTTGTCGCAGTATTCGGGATGCCTGCGACGCTTTAGCGACATTTATATTCCGCTTCGCAAGTTGTCTATTAACTCGGCGGATCCTGCAACGTGGTATTTTACGCTCCTTATGAAATTCTGGCTGAGCTGCGCCACCTACTTGACTCACGATTGAACAATGTTAGTGATTTTATTTCGCCTGCTGTCGACCCTGCCCTTGCCCGTGCTGCACTTCCTGGGCGGCATGCTCGGCTGGCTGGTCTACCTGGCCGATCCATCGTACCGGCGCCGGCTGCGCGACAACCTGGCCGGCGCCGGCTACCGCGCCCTGCTGCCGCAGGCGATCGCCGAAGCGGGCAAGGCGATCGTCGAATTGCCGTTCGTCTGGTGCGCCAAGCCAGCGCGGGTGGCGCGCCACGCCACCGATGAGAACTGGGACTATGTCCAATCCGTGCTCGACAGCGGGCGCGGCATCGTGTTCCTTACGCCGCACCTGGGCTGCTTTGAAATCACCGCCCAGCAGATCGCCCTGCGCACGCCGCTGACGGTGATGTACCGGCCGCCCAAGCAGGCCGCGCTCAAGCCGCTGATCGAAGGGGCGCGCGCACGCCACAACCTGCATCTGGCGCCGGCCAACCTGGCCGGGGTGCGGATTCTCGCCCGCGAGCTCAAGAAGGGCGAACCGATCGGCCTGCTGCCGGACCAGGTGCCGCAGGAAGGCGAAGGGGTGTGGGCCAGCTACTTCGGGCGGCGCGCCTACACCATGACGCTGCCGGCCAAGCTGGCGCAGATGGGGCGCGCCGCCGTGATTCTGGTGTACGCCGAGCGGCGTCCGGCCGGCCAGGGCTTCATCGTGCGTTTCGTGCCGTTCGAGGGCAGCCTCGAAGGCAGCCCGGCCGAGCAGGCCCAGGCCATCAACGACGCGATGGAGCAGCTGATCGCGCGCTGCCCGGCGCAGTATTTCTGGAGCTACAACCGCTACAAGCACCCGGACGGCGTGGCCGCGCCCGACGTCCAGGCGGCGGCATGAGGCTGCTTCTCGGATTGATGTGGCTGCTGCACTGGTTGCCGCTGCCCCTACTGGGGCGCTTCGGCGAATTCATCGGCAGCGTGCTGTTCCTGTTGCTCAAGAAGCGGCGCGCGATCGCCCTGACCAATCTGCGCCTGTGCATGCCGGAGCTGGACGAGGCGGCGCGCACCGCGCTGGCGCGGCGCCATTTCCAGGCTTATTCGCGCAGCGTGTGGGAGCGCGCGATCCTGTGGTGGGCGCCGACGGCGCGCCTGCGGCGCCTGATCCGGATCGAGCCGGCGGTGCCGATGGAGGCGATCAAGGCCGGCCCGGTCATCCTGCTGTGCCCGCACTTCGTCTGCCTCGACGTGGCCGGCGTCGCGGTCGGCATGGAAACGCATTTGTGCTCAATTTATGTGCAGCAGAAAAATGCCGTGTTCGACCAGGTGTTGCGGCGCGGCCGCACGCGCTTTTTCGCCGCCCGCCTGTTCACTCGCAAGGAAGGGGTCAAGCCGATCATTCGCGGACTGCGCGACGGCCTGCCCTACTTCATGCTGCCGGATATGGATTTCGGCGAAAAGGATGCGCAGTTCGTGCCGTTTTTCGGCGTCCCGGCCGCCACCTTGACGGCGCCGGCGCGGCTGGCGGCCGCCACCGGCGCCAGCGTGATCCCGGTGGTGGCGACCTTCCTGCCCAACTACCAGGGCTGGTGCGTGCGCTTCTACCCGGCGTGGGAGAATTATCCGGGCGAGGACATGGCCGAGGCGACGCGCCGCATGAACGCCTTTATCGAGGAACGGGTGCGCGAGGCGCCGGCCGAGTATTTCTGGACCCACAAGCGCTTCAAGACGGCGCCGCCGGGCGGGACCTCGCCGTATCAGGCTTGAGCCCGGCGCTGAGCCCGGCCCTGAGTCAGCCCGGGCGCGGCCGATTCCAGTATACTTATTAGTATGAAACTCAAATTCACGAAAATGCATGGCGCCGGCAACGATTTCATCGTGGTCGACGCGATCAACCAGCAGGTCGACCTCAGCCCGGCGCAATGGCAGCGGCTGGCCGACCGCCGCTTCGGCATCGGCGCCGACCAGATCCTGGTGGTGGAAAAGTCCTCCAGTCCCGATTGCAACTTCCGCTACCGCATCTTCAATAACGATGGCGGCGAAGTCGAGCAATGCGGCAACGGCGCGCGCGCCTTTGTCAAATTCGTCAGCGAGAAGGGCTTGACCAGCCAGCGCAGCATCCGGGTCGAGACCATGGCCGGCATCATCGCCCCGCGCCTGGAGGACGATGGCAGCGTCACCGTTAACATGGGCGCGCCGGTGCTGGAAGCGGCCGCGGTGCCGTTCGACGCCGCCGGCCTGGCCGGCTGGGCCGAGGGCGACGACACCCTGTGGCCGCTGCCGATCGCTTACCAGGGCAGCAAAACACTGTTCATGTCGGTCGTTTCGATGGGCAATCCGCACGCGGTGCAGGTGGTCGACGACGTCGAGCTGGCGCCGGTCGCCGCCACCGGACCGCTGATCGAGCAGCATGCGCGCTTTCCGCGGCGGGTCAACGCCGGCTTCATGCAGGTGGTCGACCGCGGCCACATCAAGCTGCGGGTGTACGAGCGCGGCGCCGGCGAAACGCTGGCCTGCGGCACCGGCGCCTGCGCGGCGGTGGTGGCCGGCATCCGGCGCGGCCTGCTCGACTCGCCGGTGCGGGTCAGCGCGCGCGGCGGCGAACTGTCGGTGGCCTGGGCCGGCGCCGGCGAACCGGTCTACATGACCGGGCCGGCGGTTACCGTGTTCGAGGGCGAGATCGCGTTGTAGACACGGCGCCGCGGTGGCCTTGCCGGCGGCCGGACGGCGGCCCGGGCCGCACAGGCCGGCGCGTCAGGCCGCCAGGCCGTAGGACGGGCCGGGCAAGCCGGGCATCACCGGTCCCATGACATCGGGCAGCAAGGTCTTGAGGCGATACAGGCGCTGGCGGTAATTGCCCTCCTGCCCGCCCGGGCCGGCGTCGACATGCTCGAACAGGCGCACGATGCGGTCCAGCGCGACGCGTTCCTGCGCGCTCGCCACCAACAGCAGGCGCCGCTTGCTGCGCCCATAACTACTGCGGATATCGACCACCAGGCAATGGCCCTGGTCGGCGTTCTTGACGTCGAGCAGCAGCGCCTCGGCGCGGTTGAGGCCGAAAATCGCCGCCAGTTCGAGCCGCGCCGCCAGCAGCGGGTGGGTCAGCGCGAGCCGGGCCAGCGCCTCGGGGCCGATATCGGCCCATTCCTCGTCGCTGCTGCGCGGGGCAATTTTGCACAACGCCGTTTCGGCCAGCCGGCAGCCCTGGGCGGCGGCCTGCTGCAGCCAGTAGACCGCGCGCACATCGTTGTTTTCGTTTTCGCGGCGCGCGCGCCAGGCGCTGTTGCCGCATTCGAGCTGGGCGTCGCGGTAACCCATCTGGGCGGCGCGCTCGAGGTAGCGCTGGGCGTCGACCACGTTGCGCTGGGAGAACTCCGGCTTGATGAAGATGCGCGACAGCGCGTACCAGGCTTCGGCCAGGCCCTGCTCGCCTGCCAGGGTCAGCCAGCGGATCGCCTTTTTGAAGTTGGCCGAGCCGGCCCCCAGCACGACGCGCTTGCCGTCGACCTGCATGCGGGCATACCACAGCCCCAGCGCGAGCTGGGCCGCGCGGTCGTTGTCGGCGGCGGCCAGTTCGAGATAGTCGCGCATTTCGTCGGCACCGGCCTGGTTGTCGCCGGCACTGGCGCCAAGCGCCTGCGCGCAGCGCGACAGGAGGATGGTTTCGTCGCGGCTGAGCGCGGGATTGGTGCGTCCGCCAGCCTGCGCACGCAAGGCGCGCGCCAGCGGCAGCGCGCGCGCCAGGTAAAGATCGTATTGGCGCGCCTGCCAGCTCTGTTCGAGCAGGGCGAAGCGGGCCTCGGGTACGCCGCCGTCGGCGGCGCGCTTGAGCCAGCCCTGGTCGGCGGACGCCGCGGCGCCAGCTTGGGCGGTGCCGCTGGCGCGTGGCGGGGTGCGCGCCGGTTGCTGCTGCGACAACAGCCACTGGGCTTCGGCGACACCGTCGCGCGCGGCCTGTTCGAGCGCCTGCTGGGCTTTGGCGCGCAGGTCCGGCGCACCGCCGGGGTCGCCCAGCACCAGCTGGGCCAGCACCAGGCCGGCGCTCGCCACGCCACCTTCGTAGGCCCGCTCGTACCACTGGGCCAGCGGACGCGCGCTCTGGCTCGCCACCGCGTGCGGAATGTGGGCGCCGATCAGCTCCCATGCCTCGGCGCAATCCTGCTGGGCTGCACGGTCGAGCCAGTGCAGCGCGGTGGGCAGGCTGCGCGGCAAGCCGGCGCTGCCGAACAGGTAGAGCTTGCCGAGCTGGAGCTGAGCGTCGGCGCGGCCGGCGCGGGCGCCGCGGATAATGCCTAATTCTTCGCGATTTGCCATCGTTTAAGGGTTCACATCGAACATGACTGAGGGTTTTCCAGGTAAGCCAGGGTTTTGCACCGGTGATTCATGCGACGCACAGGTTGCCGCCGGGGTCGTGTATGGACGCACCCGATAGAATGTTGCCATGCTACAACAAATTGCGAAATGCTGCATGACGCAGCGATTTAGCTTGCGACAAGTCTAAGGCAGGCCCTGTTGCGGGCCGCCGACAGTTACATATTGTTTGACTTTGCACAATCGGAAGCGCCGGGCGGGGATGGCATGCTGGCTGCTTGATTGATGGGCAAAAGGCCGGGCAAAAGGCCGGGCAACAGGCTTGGGCCGAGGACCTCAGGCGGGGCGTGCCGTTTCAAAAATACAACAGAGAACCGCTTTTTATTGGCTTTCAACCAAGTCTAACCCTCATAATTAACCAATCCGACAATCTTGACGCAGCAAGCAATTAAGGTTCTCCTATCCGAGCGTTCAGCAACCCAACCTCTCAACGCTCACGGATTCTACCGATTTACTTAAAAAGGACTTGTACATGAAAAAATCACTTTTGGCTCTGGCACTGCTGGGCGCATTCGCCGGTGTTGCACACGCGCAATCAGCGGTTCAGATCTACGGCAACGTTGACGCCGGCCTGATCAAGCGCAGTGGTTCGACCTTGAACATCGGCAAACGCGCCAACAATACCCTGGGCTTCAAAGGTACCGAAGACCTCGGCAACGGCCTGAAAGCGATTTTCCAACTGGAAATCCGTTACGAGCCGGACACCGGCACGCTGGAAAACACCACCCGTCCGCTGTTCCAGGGTCAAAGCCGCGTCGGCCTGCAAGGCGACTTCGGTATGGTCCGTATCGGCCGTGGTCTGACCGCGTTCCAGGAAACCTCGATCTCGTTCGAGCCATGGCACGGCGTGCCTTCGCCAGCCGGTTTCCAAACCGACCTGACCGTCGCCGGCTACACCTCGGACCCGCTGAGCCCAGCTGGTAACTCGAACAACCGTTTCTCGAACGCCGTGTTCTACAACTCGCCAGAAATCGCTGGCCTGCAGTTGAACACCACGATCGGCACCAAGGAAGGCAACAACGGCCCAGCCCTGATCGGCCGCGGCACCCTGGCTGCGCCACAGTACCTGGCTAATGCCGAAGCGACCGTGAACCCGTACTCGGTGTCGGGCACCTACAAAAACGGCCCAGGCGCCCTGATGCTGGCGTTCGAGCGCAACGCCGTCCAGACCCGTCTGGTATCGGTCGCCGGCTCGCTGATGCTGTTGCCTGACCTGAAAATGATGGCGTCGTGGACCCGTCAAGACCAGGATCACACCCGCCTGACCGGTCCTAAGACCAAAGCTTGGGTGCTGGGCGCGAACTACACCATGGGCCCTGGCAAATTCCTGGCCGGTTACGGTCAGAAGTCGCCAGACGGCTTCGTCAAGACCAAGCAGTTCTCGCTGGGCTACGAGTACAGCCTGTCGAAGCGCACCTACGTGTACGTCGATGCATCGCGCAAGTCGGGCAATGTCACCGTCGCTACCCCAGGCGTGTCGACCCGTGTCAACCACTACGACGTGGGCGTGAACCACTCGTTCTAATCGGCCACGCCGCGCAAGCGGCGTAAGCTGACCGAGTCCGCGAGGGCGCCGATGGGCAACCATTGGCGCCCTTGTTGCGTTCGGACTGGCGGAATGGTCGCGCCGGCACCTGGCCAGACCGGCCGGCAAGCAGAGGCGGAATGCGGTGGCAGAGGCGCGTGCCAGCCAGCGGCGGGCCTGCCGCGCCGCCAACCAGTTCATCTTTCCCGTCCAGCCACCATGGCCCTCCTTGCATGGCACGGCAACCAAGGAGCGCGCCTCCCACGCCCACCGGCCCGCCGCCAGCCAAGCCGGCCTGCCCGCCATCGCGGCATGGCAAAGCGCCGCTACAAAACCGTGCACCGAGTGTGTCATTTCCGCAACCAGGTCGAGCCGCACGATTCGGCTTTCTGTACAAGGCAACTTTTCAATGGCATATTGGCTATAGCGAATAAGTACGCGCGTTCGTTTTTTGCACAAGACTAATAATCGGAGATCTGATGAAATCAAAAGTACTCGCTGGTATCCTCGCCACCTGCTTCGCCGCCCCCGTCCTGGCGGACTCGAACGTCACCGTGTATGGCATCCTCGACGCCGGCCTGATGAAGCAATCCGGCCAGAATATGCGTGTCGTCAGCGGGATCGCCGACGGCTCGCGCATCGGCTTCAAGGGCAGTGAAGACATCGGCGGCGGCTACAAGGCGATCTTCGATCTGCAAGCCCGTATCGAACTCGACACCGGCAGCCAGAAACCAACCCTGCTCAGCGATCAACAGGGCTTGTACCTGACCCGCGGCATGGGCGCTCTGCCGGCGCCCGTGCTGGCTGGCCTGCGCGCCGCCCTGCAGCCGAAGGGCGGCCCTGCCGTCAATCCGGAAGGCGCGCTGTTCGACCGCACCGCGATGGTCGGCCTGGTCACCCCGGTCGGCGCCGTGCTGCTCGGCCGCATGTACACCCCCGGCTACGAAGTGTTCGCCGCCTCCGACGTGTTTGAAACCGGCACCGCCGGCACCTGGGGCGGGATCACCGGCGGCACCGCCGGCTTCACCGCGCTGGGCGCCGACATCCGCTCGTCGAAATCGGTCCAGTACCGCATCGCCACGCCGCAGGGCATCGGCGGCTCGGTGATGTACGGCACGCAGAATTCGGGCTACCTGAACCGCTACAAGAAATTCCTCGGCGCCGCCCTCACCTACAAGGCCAACGGCTGGGACGTCGGCATCGGCCACAACCGCGGCTACGACCAGGACGACAACGTCAGCCTGGTCACCAGCACCATCGGCGGTTCCTACACAATGGACGCGTTCAAGTTCTTCGCCGGCTACCACGACCAGCGCAACCGCCATTCGGTGCTGCTGCGCGAATACATCGGCGCCTACGACGCCAACTTCGCCGCGCTCGGCGCCGGCGCCCGCAACATCTTCGTCACCAATATCACCAACAATTCCCAGGTCGATGCATCGAGTTACCAGCTCGGTCTGCATTACCGGGTGGGCGCCGGCCGCATCATGGCTTCGGTGGCTCACCAGAATGACCGTACCAGTTCCAACAGCGACGCCAACCTGTACGCTGTCGGTTACGACTACAACCTGTCGAAGCGCACCGATATCTACACGGTCGCTGCGCTGATCAACAATAAAAACGACGCCCAGTACATTCCGGGCGCCGCCGGCTCGCCAGGTGGTTTTACCAAGACCCCGGGCGACAAGGGACGCGGCTACCAGATCGGTATTCGTCACCGCTTCTGATGCAAGGTCGGCCCACCCGGCCGGCCAAGCGACCGCAAAGACGCCTTCGGGCGTCTTTTTTATTGGCGCTGTGCGTCGAGCGCGGCAGGGGCGCGGCGAAACGAGCGCGCTGCGGCTTTTATTCCGGCGCGCCCCTGGCAGTCGGGTAGAATTGGGCTCAGTTATTTTTTCACGCAAAGACATCGATGACCGCAACGCTGGACCCCACCGCCGTCGCCCAGTACCTGG
Source organism: Massilia sp. (assembly GCA_039927975.1). Taxonomy (GTDB): domain Bacteria; phylum Pseudomonadota; class Gammaproteobacteria; order Burkholderiales; family Burkholderiaceae_D; genus JBDSTZ01. The sequence goes on from JBDSTZ010000090.1 coordinate 12,085, forward strand.
CCGACCATCCGCAATTCTTCCAGGAGTACGCCGCCCTGCTCGGACAGATCAAGCTGTCGAGCCCGCTCACCGGCAAGGCCGTCTCGCTGCAGGAGCGCCAGATGGAAGTCATGCGCGACAAGTACAAATCGCTCGAGCTGCGCATGGCCGAACTGCTGCGCACGGCCGAGGACAATGCCGCCATCGCCAACAAATTCCTGTCCTGGACCCAGGACCTGCTGCTCGAGCGCAACGACGCCGAGCTGCCGCGCGCGCTCATCAACGGCCTGTGCAACCAGTTCGGCGTGCCGCAGGCGACCCTGCGCCTGTGGGACCTGGCGCCGGCCCACGCCGACGCCTGGTTCGCCCGCGACGTCTCGGAGGACGCCCGCATCTTCGCCAACAGCCTGCTGGCGCCCTACTGCGGCAGCAACAACGATTTTGAAGCGGTGCGCTGGCTGAGCGAACCGGAAGCGGTGCAGTCGACCGTGATCCTGCCGCTGCGCCAGGGCGCCGGCGCCGCCTTCGGCCTGCTGATTCTCGGTTCGCCCGACCCGCAGCGCTTCTCCAGCCAGATGGCGACCGATTTCCTGATCCACATCGGCGAAACCGCCAGCGCCGCCC